>NZ_PPAF01000026.1 GCF_002913045.1 Campylobacter concisus
GTATTATATTTTGCATGATTAATTATATCGACAATCAAAAAACTATTTTTTTGATAAAAGCTCAGAATTCGCTTTTTACAAACTATTGACATTTGGAATTTATATATTTAATTAATATATTTTTTTCTTAAAAGATAAAATTTCTCATATAAAGTTATATCTTATAAAGATAGTATATAATCACGTAAAAATTTAAATAATACAAAAAATAATAATAAGGAGCAATCTTGGCTAAAGAAGCTGGAGTAGTAAAATTTATTAGTGGCAAGGCGGTCGCTATCGATCAAAATGGAAATGAGAGAGAGCTAAAAGTAGGTGACATCCTTTATATGGGAGAGAGCATCAAGACAAGTGATGCCGCTGATAAAATAACAATCGTTTCAAATAATGGAAAAGAGATTACAATTGTAGGCAATGATACACTTGCTTTAAATCAAAGTACTATAGGCGCGGAAGGTTTGGCAGATGTTAGTGATTTGCAAAATACTATTTTAAATGGTGGAGATCTAACAAAATTTGAAGAGACTGCTGCTGGTGGAAATACTGCTGCTGGTGGTGGAGATGGCGTTAGCCTAAGTGACGCTAAATTTGCTGAGGGTGGTCACTACTCAAACATTAATGCAACATATAGAAATTTAAGTGATACAAACAGAGCTTTTGCATCATACGATAGCCCAATAAGCGGATACAATGGTGGAGATGATACTATAATCCCAAGCAATCCTCTTGTAACTTTTATAAGCGATCTTAATAACGATGGTACTTTAAGCAGGGTTGAGCATGCACGTGATACAAATTTAAATACATCAAAAGTTCTTATTACAATTCCAAATGATGGCACAGTAAGGGCTGGAGATATACTAAATATCACTATAACTAAGCCAGATGGTAATACTGAAAATAAAACAATTCCTATCACTCCAACTATCATAAGCAATGGTTATCAGTTTGATGCACCAATACAGACTGGTAAAATTTCAAAAGTTGATGCAACTATTACAAATTTCCAAGGAAATGTTAGTGGCAGAAGTGAAGATAGCGTAACTTCAAGTGGCTTTAGTGCTCCAGAGGTTAAATTTACAGAGGATAACGGCCCTGATAATAATCTATTAACATATACTGAAAATGCTAAAGATGGCAAATTAAATGAAACTCCAGTCCTTATAACTGTAAAAGATGTGATTGTTGGAGATGTGCTTCACGTGACTTTAACAAAGCCTGATGGCACAACTGAGGTTAAAAATGTATCTATTGATCAAAACATAATAGATAATGGATATAAGATAGGTAATATGCCAGTTGAGCACGGTAAGCCTTCAAAAGTAGAAGCTTACGTAGCAGATAGTACAAACACGATGAGAAGTGCAACTGCAAGCGACTCTACTACTCTTGATGTAAAACCGACTTTGACATTTACAGAAGATCAAGACAACAATGGCTATTTATATGATCCAGAAAATAGTCAAGACAATAACTTTAGAAGCACGACAGTAGAAATAACTTTACCAAAAGATGTAGTTATTGGCGATAAAATCGTTATAACTTATACTGATCCACTAACTAAGCAAGATACAACAAAAGAAATTTCTCTTACACAAGAGATGATTGATAATCAAAAAGTAAATACATCTCTTCCGATATTTCCAGATGTAAGAACATCAGCTAGTGTTCATGTGGTAGATAAAAACAATGTTCGAAAAAGTGAAGAGTCAGATCAAGATAGTGTAATGCCTATTGGCAGAAATTTAGAAATGACATTACCAGAAGAAAAGACTCTTCATGAAATTTCAAGACAAGAAAGTACTGATGACAATGAAGTAAATAAAACCACAGCAAGGATTACTCTGCCAAATAAAATTGATAATGGCGATAAGCTTACGCTAACTATTACTGGACCTGATCCTGATGATCCTGTAAATAATCCTTCTAAAACTTATACAAGAGAATTTACTATACATATGGATAGCAAAGGTGCTGTGACTAGTGTAACAGAAAACGGAACTTCTAATGTTTTAACACCTATAAAAGCAGGTGATAATCAATATATCATCAATGTTTCTGGTATCCAACTAAAGCATGGAGAAGATACGACTATTAAGGCCAAAGTTACAAATTTAAATCCAAATAGACATACATCCATAAATGAGTCAGAAGTATCGGCTAGTTTAGAATATGTAAAAAAACCTGAAGTTATCTTTGGAGAGGCTAATGGCACTAGGAGTATGAGCAGAGAGCAAGCTATGAGTGATCATGATCTTAATAGCACAACAGTCACTATAAAGCTTCCTAAAAATGCAGTAAGTGGAGACAAGCTAACTGTAACTATAAAAGAGCCAAATGAAGCTACTGCTAGAGAAATAAAATACATTATTGGAAAAGATAATAATGGTAAGTTTTATGTAAAAGATAGTGGCGGCAATAAAATAGATACAGAAACAGATGGTAGAAGCTTTAAAATTTCTGGCATTAAAACAGCGACTGGTCTAGAAACTAAAGTAACAGCTGAGATAAAAGATAAAGATGGTATTCAGCATGCAGAAGATACAAGCACAGTTACTATCTCAAATATAAACGATATGGCAGTATATTTCAAAGAGGACGCTGACCGTAACGTATCTTTAACGAGGGCAGAGAGTAAAGATGCAGATGGCGACCTACATAAAACGACAGTAGTAGTAAAAGTGCCAAATAACGTTATAGTTGGTGATATGGTAACTATAAAAATAGATAATGGCACTTCACCTAAAACTTATAAGGTTACAGGTAGAGACCCAAGCGGTAAAATCATGCTAGAAGATACTTCTACTCATATCTCTATAACCGCAAGTGATAAAAATGAGATAGAAATTCCTGGCGTAGAGATCATTGCTGGCAAGACCATCAATGTAACCGCAGAGACCACCGATGCAAGTGGCGGCAAGAAGGCCGAAGCTCAAAATCATAATACTCTTGAAAAGCTTCATGAAGATATGGAGATAACTTTTGAAAAAGATACCGATAATGATGGCATTTTGGGCAGCACAGAGGCAACTGGAGCGACTACTATAGCAACTATCAAGCTTCCTTCAAATTTTGTTTTAGGTGATAAATTAATAGTAGAGTCACATAACGAAGACACACCAAATAATAAAACAACTAAGACATATGAGATAGTAAAAGATAATAACGGCAAATTGATAGCCAAAAATGGCAGTGAAGAGCTTGATATTACCGATGATGCTGATGGCAATAAGGTGGTCAAATATACACTTGGCTTAACAGAAGATCATAAAACTATCATTAATGCCAAGGTTACTGATAATACTGGTGCTGATAAGGTTGAGACAAATAGCGATATTACGCTTGATGCTCAAGGTAGCGGCTCTGGAACAGGCTTTAGGCTATTTATTGATGAGGATAAAGATAGAAACGGAGTTCTAAGTAGAGATGAAGCTATGAAGGATGGAAAATTAAATACCACTTCGGCAACACTTCAAATCCCAACCACTGTAAATAGCGGTGATATTATAAAAGTCAAGGTAAATGGTGGAGCAGAACAAGAATATACTGTTGTTTCAAATGATGGTACAAACGTTACTATAAAAGATGCGGGTGGCAGCATTGTTGCACTTGAGCCAGGAAATAAACTAAAAATTTCTGATGTTCATATAGATAAAGATCATCCAGCAGTGGTTGAATCTACTATAAATGGAGCAACAAAAATAGCTAAAGCTACATTAGAATCAGTAGATACTAAAAATTTAAAGATTGAATTTGTTGAAGATAATGCAAGTAGAGACAATGTAATAGATAGAGATGAAGCTATTTTGGACAATGATATAAAAAAGACAATTATAAGTGTTCAGGTGCCGCATAATGTCACAAATGGCGATAAGGTAGCAGTAACAATAAAAGAACCCCAAGCTAATGGCACAACAGGGTCTAGAACCATAACTTATACAGTGTCAAAAACTGCTAATGGTAAAATTTCATTAACAGATGATAGTGATACTACTCATACTCCACATGAACTAGAAAATAACACTATAAAAATTCCTGGCGTTGCTATGCTTCCGGGTCGTGAAACTAGTGCAGTAGCTACTATAACAAATGGTGCTGAGACTACAACCAGTAGCGAAGCAAAAGCTAAACTTGCACCTTTAAGTGAAGCGGGATTAAGTGTAAGCATAGTTGCTGATAAAAATGATAATGGCATTATCTCAAGAGATGAGTCAGGTAGTAAAATTTCAAAGGTTCATGTTTCTATCCCAGGAAGCGTTATAGCAGGCGATAAGATAGATGTTAAGATAACAAATCCTGACAGCTCTAAAGTAATTAAACATTATGAAGTTGATAGCAAAGATGTCAATGGCAATATAACATTAAAGGACGTGACAGATCCTGCTCATACATTTACTTATCCTAAACAAGTAAACACAAATCATCCTCTTGAACTTGATGCTACTATCGCAGTTGGTAAAGAAACAAAAGCTGAAGTTACTCTAACTGATACATTTGGTGAGAGCAAAACAGTAAGCGATACGGCACATGCTGAGATCGATGCTATAAGAGGCATCATGTTTAATAAAGATATAAAAACCTCAGAAAGTGGCGAAAAATCTACTACGGTCAAAGTTTATCTTAATGAAGATGCTAGAGAAGGGGATACGGTAGAGTTTAAATACACTAATCCAGACAATCATACACCAACCAAGACTGCAACACATACTCTATCAGCTGCAGATATAGCAAAAGGCACATTTGATCAAGAGCTTGATATCAATGCAAGATCAGCCTATGATCTAAATGTTAAAGCCTCACTTAAAACTTCAGATGGCTTAGAGTCTAAATCTTATGAGCCTTATAAACCACTTCATATAGGCGTTGAAAACTATACGGTTAAATTTGACGCAAGCAAAGATATGAAAGGTGGCGAAGGCAACGATACTTTGGTCTTTGATGGCGACAAAGTTAACTTTAACAATATTCGTAATCTTGATTCAAAAGTAGAAAGCTTTGAAAATATTGAGCTTAAAGGCAAAACAGAAATCAAAGAATTGAATGCACAAAATATCCTTGATATCACTGATAATCATGATACGGTACTTAAGATAAAAGGTGGTGATGTTGATGCTAATGGTAATAAAATCACAAAAGTTGATCTAGGCGGCAAATGGAATCCAGAACATTCAAATGATACTAATGGATTTAAAGGCTACTCAAGCATAGATCAAATAAATGGAAAAACTATCCATATCCAAATAGACGACAAAATCCACACCGATCTTTAATCCCCAAAATGAGTGCGTAAATTCGCACTCATTTCAAACTCAACTCACATTATTTTTTAAGTCTTGTTTTACTAATATTTGCTCCTTAAAGGAGAAAATATGAAAAATTTAATAGCCGTTATTATAGTTATCGCTGCACTTGCTTTTGGTGCTTTTAAGTATATAAATTCATTTGTTGCACTTGATGAAAATGTAAATGCAAAGTGGTCGCAGGTGTTAAATCAATATAAAAGAAGGGCTGAGCTTGTGCCAAATTTAGTTGAAACTGTAAAAGGCTACGCAGCTCATGAGCAAAAAATTTTTGAAGATGTGGCAAATGCTAGAAGCAAGAGCATGCAAGTAAGCGTTGATGCAAGTGGTCTTAGCGATGAAGCTAAGATGAAAGAATTTATGACAGCACAAAGCTCATTTGGCTTGGCACTTGGCAGGCTTATGGCAGTTAGTGAGAACTATCCAGAGCTAAAAGCAAATCAAAATTTCTTATCTCTTCAGAGTCAGCTTGAAGGTACGCAAAACCGCATAAGCGTAGCAATGCATGATTATATCGAAGCTGTAAAAGAGTATAACGTAGCCCTTAGAAGCTTTCCAAATAAATTTATAGCAAGTACTTTTTATCCAGAGCTAAAGCCAAAACAAAATCTTGAAATAAGTAACGAAGAGAAGATAAACCCAAAAGTTTCATTTGAGAAATGATGAAGAAAATTTTTGCTCTTTTATTTTTTATATTTTGCTTTTGTTTTGCCATAAATTTTAATGAGCAGATAAATGACGAGGCTCAAATTTTCTCTAAAAATGAGAAAGCTGAGCTTTTAAGCTTGGTGCAAAATTACGAGCAAAATAGCACGACGCAAATTGCTATCGTGACGCTTAAATCACTAGAAAATAAAAGCATAGAAGAGATCTCTCTTGAGATAGCTAGAGGCTACAAGCTGGGACAAAAACAAAGCAGTAATGGAGTGCTTTTAATAATCGCTCCAAACGAGAGGAAAGTACGTATAGAGGTTGGTTATGGACTCGAAGGTATGCTAACTGACGCTATATCAAGCCAGATCATAAATGATGTGATAGTGCCTAAATTTAAGCAAGGCGATATGGGTGGTGGCGTGATAGAGGGCACAAAAGCTATCATAAAAGTAGCTAGTGGTGAAGAATTTGAAAGCGAGAGTGATGAAGAAGAGATACCATTTGGAATAGTTGCCTTTTTTGCTGGCATGATCTCGTGTTTTATCTCTGGCTTTTTAGGTAAATTTTTTATACGAGTTGGCTTTAGTGCGTGTTTTGCAGGGCTGATATCTACGGTATTTGAGCAATTTTTTGGCGTGAAAAATTACTTCATTGTCTTTGCCATTGTGTTTATAATATTTTTTATTATTTTAAAAAATGCCTTTAAAAAAAATACTCAAGGCAAAAATACACACAGTGGCTTTAGGCGTGATAGATCAGACTCAAATAGCAGTGGCAGCGGCCATTCAAGCAGTTCAAGAGGCGGTGGCTTTAGTGGCGGCGGAGGCGGTTTTGGCGGAGGCGGGGCAAGTGGCAGCTGGTAAAATTTCATCGAAGATTAGCTTGTAAAGCTCAAACCCTTTAAAATATATAAAAATTTAGGAGCAAAGATGCTAGCTGTCGAGCTGCTTAAAAGCCATTTTGCTAAATTTGATCTGGTGGCGGTGCTTATTAAATTTTTAGAGCAAAGTCATTTTGATAAAGAAAAATTTGATCTGCTCAAACAAAATAACTTTAAAATTTTAGATAAAAATATAAAACAAGAGATAGTTGGGACTGCTGGTTTTAAAGAGTTTTTTGACGAGAAATTTCAGAGCTTTTTATGCGAGCTTATGCAAAGTAAAGTTTTAATTGTTTCTGGCAAAGAGTATAAATTTAGCGAGCTTGAAATTTATACTTGTTTTGACGCAAATACCTACAAAAGGCAGTGCGAGGTAGGAGAGATTTACTTTCACAACTTTGGTTTTGACATATCTTTTAAAAGCGAGCCATCGCTTTATGGTGGTGTTTTAGTAAGAAGCCTAAAGCTCTTAAACGGGCAAAATTTTATCTTTGGGCCAAGAAAATGTGCCTTACATATCTTAAATAGCAACATTAGTAATTTAAACTTTGATCTAAAAGAGGCTGATTTTAGAAAAGATGAGATTACTTTTACGTCACGTATTAGATCATTTGGCGATGAAAACCAGCAAAAAAATGATTGCCTTAGAGCATTTACTGCTGAGTTTGAAAAAGCCTTAGAGTTTGATGAAAATTATAAAAAGAGATTAAATGCCTATAAAAAGGGGTGAAATTTATCTTTTTATCAGCTTTTGCGGTGAGAAATTTAGCCCAAAAATGCTAGATAAAAAAGATCGCAGAAGGCTAAAAAAATATCCAAATTTAATAAAACAAAACTCATTTAAAATATCTCGCTACTTAAAATTTAAAGCAAAGATGCGAGGTAAAATCTGTCTTTCGCATAAAGAAAATATTGCTGTTTTGGCCATTTCAAAAGAAAAGATCGGAGTCAAAGATTTAAAAAAGAAATTTTAGCTCTAAAATCAATGAAGGATTTTAAGAAATTTATGCTTGATAAAAATACGAGCGTGGCTTACGTGAGCGGCTTTGTAAAAGGGGCGGCAAGTGATGAGGTATTAGAGCACTACAACGCTTTTAGCCTAAATTTTGCTGACTCGCTAAATGAGAGCCTAACTCAGGCAAAAGAGCTTGCACTAAAGCTAAAAATAGCAGCGCTTGTGGTCGCGTTTTTACTGCTGTGGTTTTACTTTAGTGCGCTTGTTTCGGCACTTGTGATGGGCGTCATCATCTTTGGCGTGCTTCTTACTCTCTTTATCTTTGCCATTTTTGGCGTAAATTTAAGCATCTTTGGCGTCTTTGGGCTCATACTTGCAAGTGCTGTGGGGATTGATTATATGATATTTGCACTAAATGATAGCCTTAGCGAAAAGGAGCGAATTTATGGGATATTGTGCGCATTTGTTACGAGTTTTATTTCGTTTTTTACTCTCTCTTTTAGCCAGACCGCGGCTCTTAGCGTCTTTGGACTAAGTGTTAGCCTTTGCGTGCTGATATATGGGCTATGTGCTAGCGTTTTATCTTGTAAAAATATAAAAATTTAGCTTTGTTTTCATGCCCCAAGCGTTTTGGCTAGCTCGGGGCTTTGGTTTTATTTTATAACGGCTAGTTTGCCTGTGCCTGCATTTTTATTTACCTCGTTTTGGACGTTTGAGGCTTGGATAAGTTCAAATTTATATGGAGGCTCAAATGGCGGCTTGGTTAGCTTTTCGCAAACGCTGCCTTTTTTGAAAGGTCTATGTTGCCGCTTTCAAAAATGGTGCCTTTGTTACACTTGTAGCTTATTTTGACGCCATTTGTAAAGTAGTTGTTTTGAGCGTATATTAGCGAGCCAAAGCGTACGCCAATGGCGTATTTTTGGTCATAGAAGCCATCTTTTGAGTCATAAAAGTTGTTATAGACGTGCACCTTTGCATTGCGCGCCATAGGTAAGCGTTGCGCGCAGTTGTCAAAAACGTTATGAGCGACCGTTATAGTCCTTGTTTCGCTGCTGCCGTCAGAGTCTATTGAGCCAATTAACATCGTTTTGTCATGGTTTTCAAAGATGTTGTGCGAGATCGTGATAGCTGCACTATCTCTCGCACAGTTCCGTCGTAAGTCTGCCATTTGGTAAGCTCTCCGCCTGCTAAATGCACATGGATAGGCTCGACCGTGTCCTTAAAATGGCAGTGATCTACCCAGATGTTTTTGCTTGACTCTATGCTGACGCCGTCATATTGCGCATTAAAGCCGTCATTTTTTTGTATATCTGGAAATGGATCAAAAGCATCTTCGATCTTCATATTGCGGATCGCGATATTTTGGACATTTTTTAACAAAAGCGAGCCGCCTTTTATGCCTGAGTTTTCGCCTAAGCCGATTATTGTGGTGTTGCTAGCTACCTGCACTACGATGAGCTTTTTCCACTCGTTGGCTAAATTTTTGCGAAGCGCTGCTAACTTTGGATCTTGCGAACCGTCTAAATTTGCACGGCATGAGGTGCCGTAAGCCTGCATAAATTTGGCATAAGAGCTAAACTCGCCACCGCTAATCTCGCTTACAAATTTATCCAACCCCTCGCTCTTGCTATTTTGCGGGATATTACCTTCGCTAAGGTCTATGAGGCCATCCACATAGATTACGTAACCACCCATTTGAGCGTATTTTACGAGCTCTTGCCTATCTTTTACGACGACTTCTTTGCTCTCTTTGCCGGCGTATCCGCCAAAATTTTGCTCTGCTCCAACGCTAGCGTAACCAAAGGGCGAGTCGCTTGCTTTTATCTCGCCCGCTTGTGTCTCAGCACCAAATGCAAATAACGAAGAAACAGCTAGAAACAATATCTTTTTAAACATCTTTAGCCTCCCAAATTTGGCTTTTTATTTTTGATCTTCTGTTAGAAAATCGCTGCCTAATTTTATTTTGGCTCATTAAATTTAGCGTAAGACTTTTATAAATTTTTAGTAAAGTCAAATTTATGCGAAAAATATCTCGCTTTTTAACCGAAGCAAACATAGATAGGCACTTAGCACGCTTTGCTCTCTTACGTAGTTGCGCTCCCCTTTTAAAAGCAGTCTCTCAACCTCGATGTTGCCGTTTCTATCGCCAGCTGCGACATATACCGTGCCAACTGGTTTGCTAGCTGTGCCACCACCTGGTCCTGCTATACCGCTAATCGCAAGTGCAAAGTCCGCATTTGTCGTGCTTAGCGTGCCTTTTACCATCGCTTTTACGCAAGGCTCGCTCACAGCTCCGTAAGTATCTAAAATTTCATCCTCAACGCCCAGCCACTCGTGCTTTATGTGATTTGCGTAGGTTACTAACGAGCCATCAAAGCTAGCTGAGATGCCGCCATATCTTGCAAATTTAGCCGCCGCAAGCCCAGCCGTGCAAGACTCAGCAAATGAAATTTTAAGCCCCTTTTGCATGAGCTTTTTTGCTACAAATTTGATCACATCTTTTTGCGGGATAAATTTTTGCGAAAATAGCGTTTTTACCCCTTGTAAAAAACTCTCGATCTGACCAAATTTATTGCTTTTTGCCCTTACTAGTATCAAATTTGGCAGGATCTGTGCAAGAGTGATATCGACCTCGTAAGTTTTAGCAAGTGGCAGCATAAGGATCTTCGCGCTATCTGCGTCGATGTCTATTAGATGAAAGTAGCTAAAATCAGGCTCATAGTCGGTGAGAAACTCGCCTAGCTCTTCATTTGGATTAGCTTTTATGAGATTTATCTGGGCGTTATTTAGGCTGGCTAGAAAGCTATTTTTAGAGTAGTCTAAGCTATCTTTAAGCGCAAGTGTCGTGCTATCTTTTAGCTCGAGCGAGCCCCCAGTTAGCGTTGCTACGATCTTTGCGGCAATAGCAAAATTTTCATCCGAGCCAAAAATGCTTACAAAGTCGTAATCTTTTGATAAATTTTCGATGATAAAAGGTAGCTCTTTGCTATTTTTTGGAGCAAAACTGACCACTCCAAGCTCGCCAAAATGATCCTCGTAGCTTTGAAAAATGTAGTTTAGAAATTCTCTATTTATCTCAAGATCTTCGCCTATTATCAAGATACTTTGTCTCATTTTTAAGCTCCTTTTTTGCCTCATTATACTATTTTTCAGTGTGATTTAACCAGCATAGGTGTAAAATTAGCAAATTTTAAAATCAAGGTAAAAAATGGACTACAAAGAGACACTTTTACTCCCAGAGACAAATTTCCCGATGCGCGGAAATCTCCCACAAAATGAACCACAAAGACTAAAATCATGGTACGAAGAGCGCAAGGTTTACGAAAAAATGAAGAAAAACCGCCAAAAAGCGGTTAAAAACTTCAACATCCACGACGGTCCTCCATATGCAAACGGCCACCTTCACATCGGTCACGCGTTAAATAAAATTTTAAAAGACATCATCACAAAAACGCACTATTTTTATGGCGAAAATGTCCGCTATGTGCCAGGCTGGGACTGTCATGGCTTACCTATCGAGCAACAAGTAGAAGTCAAGCTTGGCGATAAGAAAAAAGAGCTTAGCAAGGTCGAGATCAGAGAGCTTTGCAGACAGCACGCAAGAGAATTTATAGATATCCAGCGCGATGAGTTTAAAACTCTTGGCATCATCGGTGACTTTGAAAATCCATACATGACGATGAAATTTGAGTTTGAGGCTGACATCTACAAAGCACTTTGCGAGATCGCTAAAAAGGGCCTTTTGATAGAAAGAAGCAAGCCAGTTTATTGGAGCTGGGCGGCTAGATCGGCGCTAGCTGAAGCTGAGGTCGAGTACGAGGAGAAAGAGGACTACTCTATTTACGTAGCATTTGAGCTTGATAGCGACGCGCTAGAAAAGCTTGGCGTAAAAGAGGCAAGTGCTGTCATCTGGACGACCACACCTTGGACACTTCCAGCAAATCAAGCCATAAGCCTAAAACCAGATGAAATTTATGTGTTAACGGCTGAAAATTTGATCTTTGCAAAGCCACTACTTGAAAGCGTTGTGCAGAGTGGTCTAAGCAAAGGTGAGATCAAAAAAGAGTTTAAATCAAGCCTGCTTGAAAATACTCACGCAATAAATCCGCTAAACGGCAGAAAGTCACGATTTTTACTAGGCGATCACGTCATGATGGACGGGGGTACTGGACTTGTTCATACAGCTCCAGGACACGGCGAGGACGACTATTACGTCTGTTTGAAATATGGCTTTAGTGAAATTTTGATGCCAGTTGATGATAGTGGCTGCTACGATGAGAGCCTAAAGCATCACGGACTATTTAGAAGCGACGTGGTAGACGAGTTTGTCGGTATGCACATCTTTAAAGCAAATGAGAAAATTTTAGAGCTACTTGGCAAAAATTTACTTAGCGTCTCTAAATTTAGACACTCTTATCCATTCTGCTGGAGAACGCATAAGCCTGTTATTTATAGAGCCACAAAGCAGTGGTTCATCGCTATGGACGAGGCAAAACTAGGTGGAAAAACGCTTAGACAAACAGCACGTGAGGAGCTTGAAAAGGTTAAATTTTATCCAAGTGTGGGCATAAAAAGAATAGGCTCAATGATAGAAAATCGCCCAGACTGGTGCATCTCTCGTCAGCGTGACTGGGGCGTGCCGATCGCGTTTTTCAGAGATAAAGCGACAAAAGAAGTTATATTTGATAGTGAAATTTTAGATCACATCGTGGCTATCTTTAAAGAAAAAGGCGCTGATGCGTGGTGGGCGCTAAGCATAGACGAGCTTTTACCAACGGGCTCAAAATACAAGGCCGAAAATTTAGAAAAAGTGATGGATATCCTTGATGTTTGGTTTGATAGCGGCTCGACGTGGCATGCGGTCTTGCAAAGCGACAACTACGACGCTGGCAAATACCCTGCAAGCATGTATCTTGAGGGCTCAGATCAGCACCGCGGCTGGTTTCAAAGCTCGCTTCTAGTAAGCACAGCTATAAATTCTCACGCACCTTACGAGAGCATCCTAACTCACGGCTTTACAGTCGATGCTAAGGGCGAGAAGATGAGCAAGAGTAAGGGCAACGTCATCGCTCCACAAGACGTGGCTAAGACTCACGGCGTAGAAATTTTACGCCTTTGGGTTGGCATGAGTGATTACTCAAGCGATTTAAAAATAAGCGAAGATATATTAAAGCAAATCAGCGAGCAATACCGCAAAATCCGCAATACGATCCGCTTTTTACTAGCAAACGTAAATGATCTTGAGAGCCTAAATACAGAGTTTAACATCCTTGATAAGTGGATCTTAGCGCGTACTAAAAAGGTCTTTGACGAGGCGAGCGCTTGCTTTAGAAATTACGACTTTTCAAAGGGCTTTAACATCCTTTTAAATTTCCTATCAGCCGATCTTAGCGGTGTATATCTTGACGTTTGCAAAGATAGGCTCTACTGCGACGCAAAAGACGCTCCAAGAAGAAGATCAGCTCAAAGCGCGATGGCTATCATCACAAAGGCACTTTTGCCACTCATCGCTCCAACGCTTACTTACACCGTTGATGAGGTGATGGACTACGCTCCAAAGATCATCAAAGGCGACGCAAAAGACGCGTTTGATCTAGTCTATGAACCAATCATTTTTGACCTTAGCTTTGAAGATGAGCTGCTTTTTGCTAGCAGAGAGAAATTTAACGAGATCGTGGACGTTCTTAAAAAGGACAAAAAAATAAAATCAACCCTAGAGCTAAGCCTAGAGACAACTAGCCACAACATCACAAGCTACGACGAGCGCGAAGTGGCCGATCTTTACATGGTAAGCTCGGTTAGAGCTTACGATGATAGCGAGCCACTAGCTGAGTTTGAGCTTGAGGGTGATAAATTTAAGATCATAGCAAGCAACCTTCATAAATGCCCAAGATGCTGGAAATTTAACGCTAGCAAAGAAGATGCGCTATGTCCAAGATGCGAAGAGGTCATAAGTGCTAAGTGAGCCAGTAAGCGCAACTATCATAGTCGCAACGATCGCTATGGTGGTCGTTATTAGCTTGTTTGGCATATTTTTGGTTAATAAATTTAAAGGATAAAAATAGTGGTAACTTTAAAAGAAGCTTTAAAATTTTCAGCTGAAGAGATAAAAAATTTAAGAGCCGAGCTTGAGGAAAAAATCATAAAAGAAAAAGAGCTTGGCGCTTATGTCGAGCAGCTAGTAAATTTAGAGATCGCAAAACTAGGCGAGGGCGTACCTATCGCTATAAAAGACAACATCCAAGTAAAAGGCTGGAATGTAACAAGCGCTTCAAAAATTTTGCAAGGCTACGTCGCACCTTATAATGCAACTGTCGTTGAGAAGCTACTTAGCAAAAATTTAGCTCCATTTGGTCGCACAAATATGGACGAATTTGCGATGGGAAGTACGACTGAAAGCTCATTTTACGGCAAGACTCTAAACCCACTAAATCACGCTCACGTCCCAGGCGGCAGTAGTGGTGGCTCGGCAGCAGCAGTCGCAGCTGGCCTTGCAGTCGCAGCACTTGGTAGCGATACTGGTGGCTCGATCCGCCAACCAGCGGCATTTTGTGGATGCGTAGGTTTTAAGCCAACTTACGGCAGAGTGAGCAGATATGGTCTTGGCGCCTACTCAAGCAGCCTTGATCAAATTGGCCCTATCGCTCAAAACGTAGAAGACGCAGCCATTTTATATGATGCTATCGCTGGACATGACCCAAAAGATAGCACGAGCGCAGATGTGCCATTTGTGAGCATTAGCGACAAGATAGATGGCAATAAAAAGCTAAAAATTTGCGTCATCAAAAACTATGTCGAAAACGCAAGCGAGCAGACAAAAGCAGCTTTAAATTTAGCTGTAGAAAAACTAAAATCACACGGCCATAGCGTAACTTACACAAATTTTGAAGATTCGAAATACGACGTCGCAACCTACTACATCATAGCAACTGCAGAAGCAAGCGCAAATTTAAGCCGCTACGATGGCGTAAGATACGGTAGACGCGCAGATGCTAAAAATTTAAAAGAGCTATATATAAACTCACGCTCAGAAGGCTTTGGTGAAGAGGTAAAAAGAAGAATCTTGCTTGGTACGTTTGTATTAAGTAGCGGATATTACGATGCTTACTACATCAAAGCACAAAAAGCAAGAGCGCATATAAAAGCTCAATACGAGAGAATTTTAGAAGAAAATGACCTGATATTTATGCCAGTAGCTCCAAGTACGGCTTATAAATTTGGAGCTCACAGTGATCCACTTCAAGCTTATCTAAGCGATATTTACACTATCAGCGTAAATTTAGCAGGCCTTCCAGCTATCTCTGTGCCAGTTGGCAAAGATGATCTAAATCTAAATATAAGCGCTCAGCTAATCGCTAAAGCATGGGATGAACAGACCTTGATAAATGGTGCCAAGAGCCTAGAAAATTTAATAAAAGGATAAAAATATGAAGATAGTAAAGAGAGCTTTAACATTTGAGGATGTGCTTCTTGTGCCGCAATACTCTGAAATTTTGCCAAAGCAAGTTGATGTAAAAACCAGGATCAGCAAAAATGTCACGCTAAATATCCCGATCGTCTCTGCTGCGATGGATACGGTGACTGAGCATAGAACTGCTATCATGATGGCAAGGCTCGGTGGTATCGGTGTCATCCACAAAAATATGGACGTAGAAAGCCAAACAAAAGAGGTCAAACGCGTCAAAAAAAGTGAAAGTGGTGTCATCATCGATCCTATCTTTATAAATCCAGAAGCGACTGTGGCCGAAGCTCTAGGTCTTATGGCTGATCTTCATATTTCAGGCGTTCCAGTTATAGATAAGGACCGCAAACTAATAGGAATTTTAACAAACCGCGATTTGAGATTTGAGACAAATATGAGCGTTTTGGTAAAAGACCGCATGACAAAAGCACCGCTCATAACTGCACCAAAAGGTTGCACGCTTGATGATGCGGAAAAAATTTTCTCTCAAAATAGAGTTGAGAAGCTGCCTATCGTCGATAAAGATGGCAGACTTGACGGACTTATCACCATAAAAGATCTAAAAAAACGCAAAGAGTATCCAAACGCAAACAAAGATAGCTACGGCAGACTTCGCGTAGCAGCGGCTATTGGTGTGGGTCAGATAGAGCGCGCTAAAGCGCTAGTTGATGCTGGCGTAGACGTCATCGTCATTGACTCAGCTCACGGTCACTCAAAGGGTATCATTGATACTTTAAAAGAGGTAAAGGCAAATTTTAAAGTCGATGTCGTAGCTGGCAATATCGCAAACCCAGCAGCTGTAAAAGACCTAGCAGAAGCAGGAGCTGATGGCATAAAAGTGGGTATCGGACCTGGATCAATATGTACCACAAGGATCGTTGCGGGCGTTGGCGTGCCACAAATTTCTGCCATTGATGACTGCGCAAGCGAAGCAGCGAAATATGGCATCCCAGTTATCGCAGACGGTGGTTTAAAATACTCAGGCGACGTGGCAAAAGCCCTTGCAGCAGGGGCAGCTTGCGTTATGGCTGGTAGCTTACTTGCAGGTTGCGAAGAGAGCCCAGGCGAGCTTATAACATTCCAAGGTCGCCAGTATAAAGTATATCGCGGCATGGGATCGATCGGTGCTATGACAAAGGGCAGCTCGGACCGCTACTTCCAAGAGGGCACCGCTCAAGACAAGCTTGTGCCTGAAGGTATCGAAGGCCGTGTGCCATTTGCTGGCAGCATAAAAGATGTGATCCATCAGCTAATAGGTGGCCTAAGAAGCGCTATGGGCTATGTCGGTGCAAAAGATATCCCAACTCTTCAAGAAAGAGCTGAATTTGTCGAGATAACAAGCGCTGGATTAAAAGAGAGCCACGTCCACGACGTAGTTATCACTCACGAGGCACCAAACTACAAAGTTAATTAGTGTTAGACCTGCAAACTAGAACTATTAAATTTAACGAGCCACTCTATCTTGAGAGTGGCCGTATGCTATCAAATTTCAAGCTTATTTATGAGACTTACGGCACGCTAAACGCTGATAAAAGCAACGTTATCGTGATCTGTCACGCCCTAACTGGCTCACACCACGCTGCTGGCACATACGCAGGCGATGAGAAAGCTGGCTGGTGGGACGGGCTAATAGGCAGCAAAAAGGCGGTCGATACGGATAAATTTTACGTTATTTGCGTAAATATCTTAGGCTCGTGCTTTGGCTCGACCTCGCCACTAAGCGTTGATCGAAGTAGCGGCAAAGAGTATAGGCTAAATTTCCCAGTCCTTGCCATAAGTGACGTGGTAAAGGCGCAGATGAGGCTATTTAGCGAGCTTGGCATCACAAGGGCAAGAGCCGTGATAGGCGGCAGTCTTGGCGGTATGCAGGCACTTTGCTACGCTATCGAGTTTCCAGAATTTGCGCAGGATATCGTCATGCTTGCAAGTACCTATCAGACCAAGCCATGGGCGATAGCTTTTAACAAAATCGCCATCGAAGCCATTTTAAACGATGAAAATTTCAAAAATGGCGAATACGATGCGGAATTTATAAGAAAAAATGGTCTAAAAGGTATGGCTTACGGCAGGATGGCAGGGCATATCAGCTTTTTAAGTCCTGATAGCATGGATGAGAAATTTGGACGAAACTACGTAGAAACTGACGGTCTTTACGAGCTTTCTGGGCGCTTTCAGGTGGATCGCTACATGGAGTACAACGGCTACAACTTCCCAAAGAGGTTTGATCCGCTAAGCTACCTATATATCGTAAAGATGATGAATATCTTTGACTGTACAAGACACTATGACAACCTAAAAGACGCCCTTGCGCCGATAAAAGCAAACTTGCATCTAATCGCTTTCAAAGGCGATCTACTCTTTCCGCCATGCTGTATGAGAGAGATTTATGACACACTTTGTGAGATGGGGCGAGGAGAGAATACAAATTTCGTAGAGATAGATAGTAACTACGGCCATGACGCATTTTTGGTCGAGATAGAAAAATTTGATGGATATATAAAAAATATATTAAAAGGATAGAAAATGGAGCAAAAAGAGCAAAGCTTTGAAGAAAAATTAGCCCTAGCAGATAAAATTTTAAATGATCTAAATAAAGATGATGTGAGCTTAGAAAATAGCATAAAGCTGCATGAGCAGGGCAAAAAGCTCTTAAATGAAGCAAGAGAAATTTTAGAAAATGCAAAACTTAGCATAAAGCAGGTGGACGATGAGTAGAATTTGCGCCCTTCAGCTACCAACTCAGCCGCTAAGCGAGGCAAGGCTTGATTATTATCTAAAAATTTGTGCGGACGAAAACGCAAGACTTGTTGTGCTTGGTGAGTATGTGCTAAATAGCTTTTTTAAAGAGCTTATTAGCATGCCAAAAAGCCTTATAAAAGAGCAAAGCGAGCGCAAAAAAGAGGCTCTTTTTGCAATGGCAAAAAAGTACGATCTAAATATTGTTGCACCCATTGTAAATCTAAAAGGCAAGGAAATTTTTAAGAGTCTAGCTAAATTTACCCCAACACAAGTCAAGCTATATGATCAGCAAATCCTCATGCCTTACGCTCACTGGAATGAGGCTAAATTCTTTAATAACGCAAGTGATGAGCTAAATTTACCTATCTTTACATATGATAAATTTAAAGTAGGCGTTATGTTTGGCTATGAGGCGCACTTTGACATTTGCTGGGCCTATATGAGCGCTAAAAAGGTTGATATCGTACTCGTGCCAACGGCTTGCACATTTTTCTCTCAGGCGCGCTGGGAGGAGCTTTTAAAGGTTAGGGCCTTTACAAACAACGTCTACGTGCTCCGCGTAAACCGCGTAGGGAGCCATAAAAGTGATGATACGCAGTGGAGCTTTTACGGCGATTCGATGCTTATTAATCCGTTTGGCGAGGTCAAAAATAGACTTGGTAAAAATGAAGAGATGATGATAGATGAGCTTAGCAAAAAGGAGCTTAGCGAGGCTAGAAGCACTTGGGGCTTTATGCATATAGAGGCGAAATTTAAAAGATGAAGTGCTGCGCCTAGGTAGAAAGAGCAAATTTAGCAAAAGTTATCACGATCACGAGAATGAGCACTTTTAAAAGAATTTTGGAGTGAAATTTGAAACGAAATGACGTTGAGAGATATATAAAAGAGAAATTTGACGTTTTAGACGAGCAAATTTTCCCAAAATATCCAAATTTTAGCGCCTTTCGCCATAAGAAAAATGAGAAGTGGTTTGCACTACTTATGCGGTTAAGCGCCAGCAAACTTGGGCTTGAAAGTGATGAAATGATAGAAGTTTTAAATCTAAAATGTAGCCCAGATCTAGCGATGGTACTAGTTGACGAGGAACAAATTTTTAAAGCATATCACATGAACAAAAAGCACTGGATAAGTGTAAATTTAAACTCCAAAATCTCACAAAAAACAGTTTTTGACCTAATAGATGAAAGCTTTGTCTTAAGCAAATAAAAGCCATTTTCAGCCTTAAATTTAGTAGTTTTTGTTAAAATCACGAAAAACTTAAGGATAAAATTTGCAAGAGTTAAACAACGAGATCAAAAAAGTCCATTTCATAGGTATCGGCGGCATCGGTATCTCAGCCATCGCTAGATTTTTACACGAAAAAGGCCACAAGATAAGCGGTAGTGATATCAAGGAGAGCAAAACTACGCTTGAGCTAAAAGATGAAGGTATCGAGGTCATCACGCCACACTGCAAAGAGGCGATAAAAGACCAAGACTTTGTGGTCTATTCAGCTGCGATAAAAGAGGATAATATCGAGCTAGTGGAGGCCAGACGAAAGGGCATAAAGTGCTTTTCAAGAAAAGAAATTTTGCCTTATGTGCTTGAGGATAAGTGCGTCTTTGCAGTAGCTGGCGCACACGGCAAGAGCACGACTTCAGCGATGCTAGCAAGCCTTATCGAGGGCTCAGTCATCATCGGCGCCATCTCAAAACAGTTTGGTTCAAATATGCGCTACGCCAAAAGCGATAACGTCGTATTTGAGGCTGATGAGAGCGATTCTAGCTTTCTAAACTCAAACCCATATTTAGCCATCGTCACCAATGCAGAGCCAGAGCACATGGAGCACTACGACTACGATCTAGCTAAATTTTACGCAGCTTACAAGGGCTTTTTGGAGCGTGCAAAGGTTAGAGTGATAAACGCTGAGGACGAGTTTTTGAGCACGCTTAAGCTTGATGCGATCAGGCTTTATCCAAGCAGTGATATCACAGAGCTAACGATGGTGGTAAGAGACTATCAGCCATACACTAGCTTCAACCTTAAAAATTTAGGCAAATTTGAAGCCTTTGGCATGGGCGAGCACATCGCTATAGACGCATCTTTGGCTATCCTTGCTGCGATGCACGAGACGCCGCTTAAAGACATTAGAGAAAATTTACTAAATTTTAAAGGGATCAAAAAGCGTTTTGACATCCTTAGCGCAAACAAAAATTTCGTCCTAATCGACGACTACGCGCATCATCCAACCGAGATAAAAGCGACGCTAAAATCAGTCTTTGAATACGCCAAAATTTTAGGTATAAACAGCGTCACAGCGATATTTCAGCCACACCGCTACACAAGACTTAGCACAAATTTACCTGGCTTTAAAGAGTGCTTTAAAGGCGTTGATGAGCTTGTCATATTGCCAGTTTATGCAGCTGGGGAAAATCCGATCGAAGTTGATATGAAGAGCGAGTTTAGCGAGTATAACCCGATCTTTACCGATAAGGTCGAAAGGGTTGAAGAGGGCATAGAATTTACAGATGAATTTGGCGTAAAAAACCGCCTGAGTGATGGCATCGTAGTTGGCTTTGGAGCGGGCGATATCAGCGTACAGCTAAGGGGCGGATATTAATGGATCTAAGCACTTTCAAGCTTCAAGATGAAAATGAAATTTTAAAAGAGATAAAAGAAAAAGAGCTTAGTGAAGAAGAAATTTCAAGCCTTATAAATTTAGGTAAAAAAGATATCTTGATCGCGCTTGCAAGGTCGCAAAAGCTAAGTAGCACTCAGATAAAAGAGATGCTGCCAAATGCCACGTATATGGCTGTTTGCTTGCTAGTTGAAAAACAAGATATCAGTGAGGTTAAGGCTGAAATTTTAGAAAAGATCGAGCCTCATTCTGAGCTTTACAAAGAACTCATCGCAAAATATAAGGGCGTAAAATGGTAAGAAATTTGATCCTAATCGCTGGCTTGATCGTACTTTTTGGAGCGATCTGGGCGATAAAAGATGAAAAGATCAGCAAAGGCATAAAAGCGCTCGTTAGCACGGTGCTTGTAGCGATCCTTATTTGCGTCTATTTTTACGAAGAGAATTTATCAAAGAACGAGGATGCCATCTCAAAGCTAGTTAGCGATTTTAAGCAGGGTAAAGTGCTAAAATGTGGCGAATATAACGTGAGCGCTGAGAAATTTAACTACGAATTTGGCACAGCGTCATTTTTAGCTAAAAGAGAATTTAGCGACCTCTCAGGCGTGATAGTGCCGATAAAAAGTTGTGAGCAATGACTGAAGAGATATTTTTAAAGCTTGATTTGGGCGAGTATTTAGAGAAATTTAACTCCTTTTTGGCAAGGCAAAAACCGCTATTTTTACAAGGTGACAGCAAAATCCACTTTGAAAACATTAGCGAGCTTTCAAAGTATGATTTTAAGGCGCCTGATGAGATAAAAGAGCTTGATGACGCGCTTATGAGACTTAGCAAGCAAGCAGTGCTTCACATCAGTGAAATTTACGAGTTTGCAAAGATCATTAAATATTTTTCATATCTAAAAAAGCAAAAATTTGAAGGCAGGCTTGGCGAGTGGATCGCTAAGGTTGAAATCCCTGAAGCGATGAGCCATATGGCAAACAGCTTTGATGAAAACGGCGAGTTTAGCGACAGCGTGGATGAGAGATTTCACGCGATAAAGCAGGCTTTTAGCGAGAAAAAACGCCAGATTGATGCTGAACTTAAAAAGCTCATCTACTCAAAGCACATCACGCCCTATCTAGTCGATACCCAGACGCACTACATCAACGCGCAAGAGGCACTTTTGGTGCGTGGCGGCTTTAATCACGCCCTAAAAGGCACCGTGATCGCTAGAAGCTCAGGCGGATACTTCTACGTCGCACCTGCAAGCACCGAGCGCCTAAAAAAGGAGCAAAGCGAGCTGCTTGATAGAAAAGAGGAGATCATTTTTGAGCACTGCAAGAAATTTAGCCTGCAGATGAGCAAGAGCCTGCTCTTTTTGAAATTTATAAATAACGCTTTTGATCAGTTTGACGCATACCAGGCTCGTGTAAATTTGGCTAGATCACGTGACTATGAGTTTGTTTTGCCAAACAGCTCACACGTTATCAAGCTTGAGAAATTTGCCCACCCAGCGCTTAAAAACCCAAAAAGCGTGAGTGTGGATTTTAGTAAAAAGGTGCTTTTAATAACCGGTGTAAATGCTGGCGGTAAATCGATGCTTTTAAAATCTATCATCTCAGCCACGCTGCTTGCAAAGTATCTGCTGCCTATGCGTATCGACGCAAACCGCTCAACGATCGGCTCTTTTAAAGAATTTGACGCGATCATAGAAGATCCGCAAAGTGTGAAAAACGACATCTCGACCTTTGCTGGCAGGATGGTGCACTTTGCAAGGCTTTTTACTAAAAAGTCAATCATTATCGGCATCGACGAGATCGAGCTTGGCACCGATTTTGAAGAGGCTGCGAGCTTGTATGGCGTCATGATAGAGCGCCTCATCACTCAAGATATCAAAATGATCATCACGACCCACCACAAGCGCCTTGCGATGTTGCTAGCTAAAAACCCCGAGGTTGAGCTAGTAGCGGCACTTTACGACGAGGCGGCCCAAAGGCCTAAATTTGAGTTTTTAAAAGGCACGATCGGCAAGTCTTACGCCTTTGAAACGGCGACAAGATACGGCATATCTCAAAATTTAGTGGCGCAGGCAAAGAAAATTTACGGCGAAGATAAGGAGAATTTAAACGAGATCATCACAAAGACGCTAAATTTACAAACCAAGCTTGATGAGGGGATAAAAGAGGTCACGGCAAAAGAGGAGCGGCTGGAGCGCTTGCTTGAGGAGCAAAAAGAGCTAAAAGAGAGAAATGAGATCAAGCTAAATGCGACTATTTCGCGATTAGAAAAAGAGTATTATGAAGCGATAAATGCGGCAAAAGCTGTTATAAATTTCAAGGACATTAAAGACAAGCAAAGAGCGCTAAACGTGGCAAATGAGAAAAAAGCTGCCATCGTTAAGCCTAAGAAAACTGAACGCGAGAGCCTAAAAGTAGGCGATAGAGTGAAGTATGAAAATATCAAAGGCACGGTTTTAAGCATCTCTAAAAACGATGCGATGATCGAGTCAAATGGCATAAATTTACGCGTGCCGCTCGAGCTTTTAAGAAAAAATGGCAACGAGGTAATCTTACCTAAAAAAGGTGGCGTGAGTTTAAGTGTCGATAAGCCAAAAATGGCCTCGCTCTCGATTGATCTGCACGGCATGAGAGCTGATGAGGCGATAGCAAAACTGGATAAATTTATCTCGGATAGTCTTGTTATGGGATTTGATGAGGTTAGCGTATTTCACGGCATTGGCACTGGCAAGCTCGCCTTTGCAGTTAAAAATTTCTTAAAAGAGCATCCAAGCGTTAAAGAATTTTTTGACGCACCGGCAAATCAAGGCGGATACGGTGCTAAAATAGTCAGACTTTAACTTTTTTCCAAAAGTTAAAATTTATTTTAAGGTTGATATAATCAGTGCAATTACACAAAACAAGGGAAGTAACTTTTGAGTAACAAGGACGAGCAAACGGGTAAAAATCTAAACATCACTAAAACGATTATAGGTTTAGTGTTTGTTTTGGGAAGTATTTTTTTAGTCGAAAACCTGGCAGTTTTTTATTTTAAATTTAATAATGCTTCTGCTGAAAATGGCTTTAATCTTCGAAAGAAAGTTGATTATTTGACATATCAATATGTTGATTATTTCAAAAATGTCAGCAAATATGATGTCGCAAATTTCCAATCTTACATTAACGATAGTGCTATGGGCGATGTTCTTTTATTAAAGGATGATAATAAAAATGGATACAAGGTCGTAGCGTCTTCAGATAAAAGAATAATAAATCAAGAATTTAACGACAAAAGCTGTGGAAATATTTTTGTTCATAATTTCCAAAAAGATTATTTTTGGGCAAAAATTTTGCCAGAAAATGCTGCTCAAGTTTGTATGTTTGTGCCGGTTGGAGAGTATATATTGGGCTTTAAAGGAAAGGTCGATCAACGTATTACTGGTACGCATGATGAGTACTTTTTTGAGTGGCTTTTAAACAATATGGCTTTAACATTCATCTTAAGCCTTGTTGGCGCAATAGTTGCTTTGTCTACTTGTATATGGTACGCGGTTAAATATATAAAAGAAAAAAATAACTATAATGAATTAAAAACAGATGCTAAAAAGCAGATAGAAGAGCTTGGAGAAAAGCTTTATATCGATCCAATGACTGGACTTTTAAATAAAACAGCATTGGTGCGTGATATTAATAGCTATGAAAATCCTAAAGTAGTGCTTATAGATATTGACGATTTTGGCAAGATGAATGACTTTTACGGTAAATTTGCATGTGATCAGATTTTGGTCAAGATGGCTGATTTGATCAGTGAATTTGCCAAAGATGAGAATATGAAGGCTTACTGTATAGAAGCAGATAGGTTTGCTCTGGTAGAAGATAGCGATAGCTTTATCGATAGATATGAAGATATGGTTGAAGATTTGATAGAAATTTTTAAAGGCCGTATGCTAAGTATAGTCGATGAAGATGGTAGAGAGATAGAAGGTATCGAGATACATAGTACAATAGGCTTTGCTCTTGATAGTGACCAAACACTAAGAAAAGCAACAATAGCATTAAAAACAGCAAAAGAGCAAGATAAAGACTATGTTTGTTATTTTAAAGGGCTAAATCAAAAAGAGGAATACGCAACTCAAATAGAACGCTCTAAACTGATACAATACGCCACTATAAATAACAATATTGTTCCTTATTTTCAGCCGATAGTTAATGATCAAAAGGTACCTGTAAAATACGAATGCTTGATAAGACTTTTAGATAGAGGCGATGTTATATCACCAAATGTCTTTTTGGATATCTCAAAGCGCATTAAGCGTTATGCTGATCTTGAGAAACAACTCATTAAAAAGTGTTTTAAGCAGCTTGTAGAGGATAAGAATTTAGTACTTTCTATAAATTTAAGCAGTAGAGATATGATCGATGGTGATGTTAGCTCACTTGTTTTAAATTTATTAAATAAACACAATATTGCTGGTAGAGTGGTGTTTGAGATCGTTGAAGATGAAGAGCTTAAAAATTTAGAGAGAGTTTCAAATTTTATTGAGCGTGTAAAAAGCATGGGCGCAAAGATCGCTATCGATGATTTTGGCTCAGGATATTCAAATTTTTCTTACATCATAAAGATCAAGCCTGACTACGTGAAGATCGATGGCTCTATTATAAAAGATATAGACATAAATAAAGATTCACACTCTATCGCGAGTGCGATTGTAGCATTTGCAAAAGACCTTGGTATAAAAACTATTGCTGAATATGTACATTCAAAAGAGATATTTGAAATCTGTAAAGAGATCGGCGTAGATGAGTTCCAGGGCTTTTATTTTGGTGCACCAGAGCGTGCTGGCTCATAAGGTACTTAGTGGTAATTAGCTTTTTAAAAGAGCTTTTAAGCTTTCGCTCTATCACGCCTAATGATGCTGGAAGCTTAGAATTTATCGCTAAATTTTTGCCTGATTTTGAGGCGAAATTTATAGAAAAAAATGGTACCAAAAATCTCATACTTTCTAAAATTTATGGAGACGGCGAGCATCTAGCTTTTGCAGGGCATGTTGATGTCGTGCCTCCAGGTGAGGGCTGGGATAGCGGGCCATTTACTCCACTAGAAAAAGATCGCTATATCTACGCAAGAGGCGCACAGGATATGAAAAGTGGCGTGGCTGCTTTTGTTTACGCTGCTAAAGATGCGAAATTTGATGGCAAGCTAAGCCTCATCTTAACAAGCGACGAAGAGGGCGATGGCACATATGGCACGCCTTTAGCACTTGAATATTTACGCGAAATAAATGATTTGCCAAAATTTTGCGTAGTGGCTGAGCCAACTTGCGATAAAGAATTTGGCGATAGCATAAAAGTTGGCAGACGTGGCTCAATAAATGGCAAGATCGTGATAAAGGGCGTTCAAGGGCACGTGGCATATCCTGAAAAGTGTGTAAATCCGGTAAATTTGATAGCTCCACTTTTAAATAAAATAGCTGATCACGATATGGACGCTGGGAGCGAGTTTTTTAGTCCAAGCAAGATCGTGGTAACTGATATCAGAGGCGGCATGCAAGTTTGCAACGTCACGCCAAGCGAGCTTAGCATAATGTTTAATGTGAGAAACTCAAATTTAACTGACATAAATGATGTTGAGAGCTATCTTAGAGAGGTCTTAAAAGCGCTTGATTACGAGCTTAGCATAAAACAAAGCTCAAAGAGATTTTTAACAAATAAAGATAGTAAAATCGTAAAAAATTTAATGGCCTCTGTCGCAAAAATTACCGGTGTCACACCGGTTCTAAATACAAAGGGTGGCACGAGCGATGCAAGGCACTTTGCTGAATTTGGTGTAGATGCGATAGAATTTGGTGTCATAAACGACCGCATACACGCCAAAAACGAGCGAGTTAGTGTTGATGAGGTAAATAAACTTTATGAAATTTTTAAAGATTTGATAGAAAAATTTTAATCCATAAATTTCATTATCCTTAAACCAAAAAGCTATTAAGTGCCTAAAAAATATTTTCAAAAGCTATTTTGATTGATATTTTTGTCAAAGAATTTTAAAAATAAGAAATTTTCTTTATTTGGCAATATTGCTATTATCTGTTACAATTCATAAAATAGCCGGGTTTTGGCCATTTCAAGTAAAACCTAATGGAATGCCCTTTTTAACGAGCATAAGGCAGAAGTTATAAATACGTTTGTGGATGAGAAATATATCCAGCACAATCCTGGCTTTAAAGATGGTATGGATATCATTTCTAATTTGTAAAAAAGTAAAATTTCAAATAAATAAAAAAATGCAAGTAAAACGAAAAATATACAAATCTTTTCAATACGAGAAAATGAGACATAGCTTGCGAGCTAGATTGTTCTTTTTGCTCGTAGCAATCGTGATTTTGGCAATCGAAATTTTTATCGCAGTTTTTGTCAAAGGTGGCTTCGTGCGCCATTATTTGGGTGATGTGCTAGTTACGGTGATGCTTTACGCATTTGGACGAGCCGTGTTTAAAATTGCACCAAAAATTTTAGCATTTGAAATATTTGCTTTCTCGCTATTTATAGAAATTCTACAATACTTTAAAGTGCTTGAAATTTTAGATATTCATAATTTAATAATACGCATAGTCTTTGGCGGAACATTTGACGTTAGCGACATCGTATGTTACGCATTGGGCTGCTTACTGGCTTATTTGATTGATGTCATTTGCTTTCTGCAAAAGTATAAAAGTCCAAAGATATAGTGATAAACTACAACTTTATTTTTTTAAGTATAAAGAAGGAGCTAATCATCTTAAAAGCTCCAGCAAAATTTATCTATTTATTTTAGCTCACCCCAGTTTTTAGCGATATTTAGCGATGTTTTAAGTGGCACATTTAGCGTGTAAATTTCCTCCATTGTCTTTTGTGTTGCTCTGCCAAATTCCTGCGCAAACTTATCCTTTACTTCAAAGATCAGCTCATCGTGGATTTGAAGCAACATTTTTGCATTTTCATCTAAATTTGCTCTAACTTTTACCATCGCCATCTTGACAAGATCTGCCGCAGAGCCTTGAAAGACCGTATTTACCGCTTCACGTTCAAACATCGCTATTTGCATAGGTGTAGCACTTTTAAAGTCAAAGTAGCGCCTTCTGCCAAGTAGCGTCTGCACAAATCCGTCGTTTTTAGCTGAAATTTTTATCCCCTCTAAAAACTCTTTGATTGTCTCAAACGCCTTAAAATAGCGCTCTATATACTCTTTCGCCTCGGCTCTTGTGATATTTACTTGATTTGCTAGCTTGCTTGAGCCCATGCCGTAAATGAGGCCAAAATTTATACTTTTTGCCACGGCTCTATTTTGCCCATCGCTACTACCAAATATGCTAATAGCCGTCCTTGCGTGGATATCCTCGTCATTTTTAAACGCCTCAAGAAGCGCAGGATCACGGCTAAAGTGAGCTAGCAGTCTAAGCTCGATCTGGCTGTAGTCAAGCCCCACAAAACTATACCCATTGCGTGCCTCAAAGCACTCTCTGACGTCCTTTGCGAGGCTGCCACGAGCTGGAATGTTTTGTAAATTTGGATTTTTACTTGAAAGCCTACCAGTACTCGTGCCAGTTTGCAAAAAGCTTGTGTAAATTCGTGAGCCCTCATCCTTTTTTGCAAGCGCTAAAAGTGGCTCGCAGTAAGTGCTTTGTAGTTTATATAGCTCGCGGTAAGCTAAAATTTTCTCAATCACTGGGTGGGCGTCTATGAGCTCAGCGAGCACGCTTTCATCGGTGCTATATCCTGTTTTTGTCTTCTTTTTGGTTGGAAGCTTCAAGTGCTCAAAAAGTATGACACCAAGCTGTTTTACTGAGTTTATGTTGAAATTTTCGCCGCTTAGCTCGTAAATTTCACTTGTTAGTGCCTTTAGTTTGGTGTCGTTTTCAAGGATGAGCTTTTGCATTTTGGCTTCATTTATCTTGATGCCGTTTTGCTCCATGTCAAAGAGCGTGAGGATAAAAGGAAACTCGTGCGTATCGGCAAGGGCTAGTAAATTTTTATCAAGCGTGTTTAAAAAAGTTTTATAAAATTTAAGCGTTATCCAAGCATCCTCGCTCGCGTATTTGGCGGCATTTTCTAGCGGTACATCGCCAAAAGTTTGCCCCTTTTTGACCATATCTTCAAATTTTATCGTGTCGTAGTCATAAAGTCTCTTTGCCAGTGCGTCCATGCCGACACTCGAGTTTGGATCGCTAAGCCAAGCAAGGATCATCGTGTCTTTAAAATTTGCTGGAGGATTTAGACCTAGGTTATTTTTAACTATCTCAAAGTCGTACTTCAAATTTTGTCCGATCACGCAACCTTTGTAAATTTGACCTATCGCCCAAGTGGCAAATTTTAGGCTGATTTGCTGTGGCACACCGAGGTAGTTGTGAGCTATCGGCACGTAGTAGGCGTCCTCGTCGTTAAAGCAAAAGCTAAAGCCAACGATCTTTGCGCTCCTGCTATCAACGCCTGTGGTCTCGGTGTCAAAGGCGACGATAGTTTCAGGCGTGATGTCAGTAAGTAGCTTTTCAATATTTGCTTTATCAAGTAGTAAATTTGCTCTAAAGCCAAGCTTAAATTCAGCATTTTCCTCTTTTTGCAAGCTCTTAAGAAGCCTATTTAGATCATACTCTTTTAAAATTTCTGAGATATTTATCAAAGGATTTTGCTCTGGAAATTTCGAGTGCTCAAGATCAAATGAGCTAACTGCATCGTCAAATAGCGTGGCTAGCTTTTTGCTCAAAAATGCTTCGTCTTTTGCAGCAGCAAGCATATTTTTAGTGCGCTCATTTCTAAGAAGGGCTAAATTTTCATAAATTCCATCTAAGCTCCCATACTCAGCCAAAAGCTTCTTGGCCCCAACTGCGCCGATGCCTTTGACACCTGGGATGTTGTCCGAGCTATCGCCTGCGATCGCTAAGAAATCCCTTACTTGAGCCGGATAAACTCCATACTTTTCAAAGCAGCTTGCACTATCATGATCGATCTTGCTTTGTGGGCTGTAGATGCTCACTTTACCGTCTTCTATGAGCTGGTAGAGGTCTTTATCATGGGTGACTATTCGCACAAATATATCTTTGTCTTTACAAAATTTAACCGCACTTGCGATGATGTCATCGGCCTCATAGCCCTCGCGGCTAAGGCTGTAAAGCCCCATTTTTTCTATCATATCTATGCAAACTGGAAGCTGTTCTTTTAGCTGAGCTGGAGGCTCGCTCCTGTTTGCTTTGTAATCACCTAAAATTTCGTGACGTAAGGTCTTGCCTTTGCTATCAAGTGCGAAGATGAGATAGTCACTTTGGTATTCATCTTTAAGGCTTGCTATAAAATTTGCAAAGCCACTTATCATACCGCTTGGCTTACCCTCACGGTTTTTAAGTCCGCTCATGGCGTAGTAGAGCCTAAAAAAGAAACCAAAAGTGTCAATAATCGTAAGTGTTTTCATTTTTATCCTTTGTGTAATTTTATGAAATTTAGGCAAAAAATAGGCTGATTTATAAAAATTTTTGATATTATGGCGGACATTACAAATAAAAAATCACAAAAATAAAAAGCTTAAGGTCATGAAAAAAATAGTTTTTTTACGTATCAATCCAAATGCAGTCGGTGGTGCCGAACGCTATTTAAGAAGGCTTACAAAAGCCCTAAAAGACGTAGGTATAGACACATCTATACGCTCATATTTAGGAGAGGCTAGGATCTCGTCATGGAAAAAGGCTTTGAGATTTAACGCACAGGTAAAACGCCAGAAACAAAGCGATGAGGTATATTTTAGCTTGGAGCGAGTGAGTTGCGCAGATATTTATAGAGCAGGGGACGGAGTGCATAAAATTTATCGTGCCACAAAGCCATTTTGGTGGGTTAATCCTCTAAATTTTGTCTATCCATATCTAGAAAAACGCTGCTTTAAAAATTCTAAAAAGATAATCGCAAACTCAAACTACATAAGAGAGCAAATAATTTCAGCTTACGGTATCGATGAGTCGAAGATTGTCACCATTTACAACGGTATAAATTTGCCACAAAAAGTGGAAAAGGGAGAAGCAAAACTTAGCGTATGCGAAGAATTTGGACTTGATTACAATTTACCAATTGTGCTTTTTGTCGGAAATGGCTTTAAAAGAAAAGGCGCAAAGGACTTTTTGCTTCTTGTCTCAAAACTAAAAACGTCAGTAAATGCGCTAATAGTAGGCAAAGATAAAAATTTAAATTCATATAAGAAGCTAGCAAAAAAGCTAAAGATAAAGGCATTTTTTACAGGTGAGCAAAAAATGACTGCAAAATTTTATGAAGCAAGCGATATTTTTATATTTCCAACACACTATGAGCCATTTTCAAATGTCGTTCTAGAGGCGCTTAGCTTTAAAAATATTGTCTTTACAACGGCTCAAAATGGAGCAGCTGAAATTTTAGAAAATCGTTTTGTTATGCGTGAACCAAATGATGAAAGTATACTGGAGCTAGTGGAGCAGGTGCTTAATGATAATGACATGATGAGAGAGCTGCAAGAGAAGTCATTTTTACTTTCACAAAAATTTAGTATAGAAGAAAATGCAAGCAAAACTCTTGAAATCATAAACGAAGTGCTAAATTTGGAGCAAAAGTGAGAGTGTTTATAGAGCTTCCAACTTGGCTTGGTGATGCCGTGATGGCGAGCGGGGCGATAGAAAATTTAAGTAAAAATGCTAAAAATATTGTATTTTTTGGCTCTTACGTGGCCTGTGAGCTTTATAAATCACATCCAAAGTGCGAAAAAGTAGTCATTGACGATAGTAAAAAGCAAAACTCAAGATATTTAAGTCTTATAAAAACGGCCAGCAAGCTTGGAAAATTTGATATCGCTATTAGCTTTAGAAGCTCATTTGCTAGTAAATTTTTGCTATTTTTTCTAAAAGCAACACAAAAATTTTGCTTTAAAAAGAGTAGCGAGAGTTTGCATCAGGTGCAAAAATATCTAAATTTCATAAAGCAAAGCCTGAATTTAAAAGAAATTTCAAACGAACTAAAAATTTATTATGAAGCCAAAAAAAGTGAGCAAAAGCTCCTCGTGCTAAATCCAGGTGCTAGCTACGGAAGTGCCAAAAGGTGGTATCCGCACTATTTTGCAGAGGTTGCGCTGCACTTTAAAGATGAATTTTATGTAAAGATCACTGGCTCAAAAGCTGAGCTTGAGATATGCAATGAAATCGAGCAAATACTCTTACAAAATGGTATGAAATGTGAAAATTTGGCCGGAAAAACAAGCATAAAAGAGCTTTGCGAGGTCATAGGTTCTATAAAAAATGGCATTTTTTTGACAAACGATAGTGGTCCTATGCATATCGCAGCTGCCTATAAAGTGCCACTTGTGGCTCTTTTTGGACCGACTAAATTTAAAGAGACTAGCCCATGGCAAGATGAGAGTGCAAAGATAGTGCATTTAGATTTAGATTGTATGCCATGCATGAAGCGAGTATGTCCTATAAAAACACATGCCTGTATGAAGGAGCTTACGCCAAAAATGGTTATTGCTGAAATAGAACTATTAAGAAAAAAATTAAATTTTTGAAATTCTAAAAATATTAAATATATACATACAAAATTAAAAATTTTAGTTTTTATTTGATTACATTTTTACCAAACATTTGACATTGGTTATCAATATAGTTATAATCACGCAAAAATTTTTACTAAGTAAGAAGGTATTATGGAGCTAATTAAACATCACATTGATCACGTAATTATTGCAATTTTAGGCATTATGAGTTTTTTTGTACTTTGGTATACGATTGAGCGTATTATTTTTTATTCACGCATTGATATAAAAGGCTACAAAAGTATCGAATCGCTTGAAGAAGCACTAACCAAAAATTTAACCACACTTTACATTATCTACTCAAATGCACCATATATAGGACTTCTTGGTACAGTTGCTGGAATTATGATCACATTTTATGATATGGGTATGGCAGGCGGAATCGATACTAAAAGCATAATGGTCGGTCTCTCTCTTGCGCTAAAAGCAACTGCTTTTGGACTACTTGTGGCGATACCGACTTTGATGATTTACAATGGTTTTGTCAGAAAAGTAGATGTAATGCTAAATAGATACAAGGCTGAAAATGCGTCTAAATAAAAAAGATGGGTTAAATATTGTCCCATTTATTGATATTATGCTTGTTTTACTCGCCATCGTGCTTAGTATTTCGACTTTTATTGCTCAAGGCAAGATAGCTATTGATCTTCCAAGTGCAAACAGTGCCGAGCAAAGTAAAGAAGACGATAAAAAGGTAAGCGTAGTAATTGATAAGGATAATAAATTTTTTATAGATGATGTAGAAATTTCTGAGAACGAACTCAAAGATAAGCTAAATGCGGTTGATATAAAGACATTGATCGAACTAAAAAGCGATAAAAATTCGAAATTTGATAGCTTTGTCAAAGTAATTGATATATTAAAAGAGAAGGGCCACGAAAATTTTGCAATCCAAACAATCTCTGAATAAAATTTCAAATTACAGCGGCTTAGCTGTTTCGCTTGTAGTGCATGGAGCAGCAGTATATTTTTTGCTTTCACATAATTTTGATGAGATAAAAATAGGTGAGCAAAAACCGATAAAAATAGCTCTTAATTCATTTACTCCAGTGCCACAAGTCTCAGCACCTCAAATAGCGGAGCAAATGCTTATACCAGAGCCAACTCCACCAGCTCCACCGCCACCACCAGAGCCACCAAAACCTGAACCTAAAAAGGTGGAGAAACCAAAGCGTGAAATAAAAAAGGTAGAGCCTAAAAAAGAGAAAAAAATAGAGCCCAAGCCTGAACCGGTAATTGCTCAGCCAGTGCAGCCTATTGTACCGCCAGCTAGTGTAAATACAAATTTACCAGCCAATAACAAGTCTATCGCTGCAGCTCCAGTTCAAAATGTAACACCTGAGCTAAATTTATCAAATTCGCAAGGTGATGAAGATTTTACGAAGGTTATAATCGCAGTTAAGAGGCATAAAAGTTACCCAAATAATGCTAGACGTATGAAACATCAAGGAGTTGTAGAAGTTAGGTTTTTACTTAAGCAAGACGGCAGCATAGATGAACTTAAAGTTAGTAAAAGCTCTGGTTTTGAGTCGCTTGATAATGGTGCTTTAGAAAATATTCAAAGAGCAAGTTCTGAGTTTCCAAAGCCTAAACAAGATCGTTATCTGCGCTTTCCTATTTCATATACATTAAAATAAATTACAAGCTTATTTAAGCTTGTAATTTATTATCTGTTTTTTAGAATTTCTTTTATATTTCAAGTCAAAATAGAAAAACATAGCTTATTTTATTTAAAAAAGTGTGTATTTTAAACTTGCTTTAAATATTAAACATGTATAATCTGACTTTCTTTAACGAGTGGTTGGATAGCTCAGTCGGTAGAGCAGCAGACTGAAAATCTGCGTGTCGGCAGTTCGATTCTGCCTCTAACCACCATTACCTTTCTTTAAACATCAATCCTTTTTCTCTTAGTTCTATTAAATTTCACATTTACAAGGCTTTTATGCTATTTTTCTAGGTTATTTATAAAATTTAAATAAATTTTTACTATTAATAAATTTAAAAATATAACAATGCTATTTTTATCTTATATATTCTAAGTCAAATAAAATTTTTAAGATCAAATAAAAATTTCGTAAAAGACAATCTTGTAAAAATTTATCCCAAATAAGCTTTTTTAATCAAAATGTTATATTTGTATCAAATCATCCTTAAAATATAAGTTTAATCTAAATCCATAAGAGATATAATCTTGATTAAATTTATATTAACTTAGGAGGTTTCATGGATTTTCTCATGAATTTAAGTGAAGGCATGCAGTTTGCTATCCAGCTTCTCATCGTCCTTATCTGTTTGTTCTACGGAGCTAAAAAAGGCGGTATCGCACTTGGCATGCTAGGTGGTATCGGTCTTATAGTTCTTGTTTTTGGATTTAACATTGAGCCTGGTAAGCCAGCAATTGATGTTATGCTAACTATCCTTGCTGTTGTTGTAGCAAGTGCTACGCTTCAAGCCAGTGGTGGCCTTGATGTTATGCTTCAAATAGCAGAAACCATACTTAGAAAAAATCCAAAATATGTAAGTATTTTGGCTCCTTTTGTAACATGTACGCTTACTATTTTATGCGGCACTGGACACGTTGTTTATACCGTGCTTCCTATCGTTTATGATATCGCTATCAAAAATGGCATCCGCCCAGAGCGACCAATGGCCGCAAGCTCTATTGCTTCACAAATGGGTATCATCGCTAGCCCAGTTTCAGTTGCTGTTGTAACCCTTACAAGCTTTCTTATTAATGCTAAAACTCACCTAGCTGGCTTTGATGGGTATTTAGATCTTTTAAAGATTACGATTCCATCAACATTTTGCGGTGTTTTAGCGGTAGGAATTTTTAGCTGGTTTAGAGGCAAAGATCTTGATAAAGACGAAGTCTTTCAAGCAAAGCTTCAAGATCCTGAGTTTAAAAAATATGTTTATGGCGATAGTGCGACACTTTTAGGCAAAAAGCTTCCTGGCTATCAATGGGCTGCAATGTGGATATTCTTAGGCTCTATCCTTGTAGTTGCGCTTCTTGGATATTTTAAAGATCTTCGTCCAAGCTGGACTACTTACAAAGATGCAACAGTCGTTCAAGTAATAGCCAACCTCCCAACTGAGCAAAAAGTCTTAAAAACCTTAAAAATAAAAGACGCTAGCATCCAAACAGAGGCGGCTGAGTTAAAAGTAGCAAACGATAAGCTAAATGCTAATCAAAAAGCTCAATCAGTCAAAATCATCGGCAAAGACACAAATCAAACTCTTACTCGCACAGCTGATGGTGCAGTAACATATATAAATGAAAAAGGTGCTAAAGAAGAATTCCAAGGTGCTTACATTAATATAAGCAACAAACAAGCATCTTCAAAGAGCCTAAGTATGGTTCATGTCATCCAAATTTTCATGCTTTTAACTGGCGCTATCATTTTAATCTTTACACCAACAGATGCTAGCAAGATCGGTAAAAACGAGATATTTAGATCAGGTATGATTGCTCTTGTTGCAGTATTTGGTATCTCTTGGATGGCTGAGACTATGTTTGCAGTACACACTCCGATGATGAAAGAGGCGCTAGGAAGCATCGTAAAAGAGCACCCTTGGACTTATGCGGTTATGCTTTTGATTATCTCAAAATTTGTAAATTCTCAAGCTGCAGCTTTGGTTGCATTTGTGCCACTAGCTTTAAATATCGATGTTAATCCTGCTATCATTCTAGCCTTTGCGCCAGCTTGCTACGGATACTACATCCTACCAACATATCCAAGCGACCTTGCGGCTATTCAGTTTGATAGAAGCGGTACGACACATATTGGTAAATTTGTTATCAATCACAGCTTTATCATTCCGGGTCTTATTGGCGTTATATCCTCTTGTATATTTGGCTATATTTTTGCAACTGCTTTTGGATATCTATAATAGATAAATTCTCTTGCTGCTAGTAACTTCTAGCAGCAAGAGTAGAATTTATCAAAGCTTATCTTTAAATTTTTGTTTATTGCTCATATAAACGAAGCTTAGCACCTCGGCTACGGCTCTAAAAAGATGTGCTGGTATCGTATCATCGACTTCACAAATTTTATAAAGCTCTCTTGCGAGTGGCGGGTTTTCATAAATTTGCACACCATTTTCAACGGCTATTTTTTTGATTTGCAGTGCTAAAAAATCAACACCTTTTGCAAGTATTATCGGCGCCTCGTCGCGACTTTTATCATATCTTATCGCCACGGCGTAGTGAGTAGGGTTTGTGATGACTACGTCAGCTTGTGGAATATTTTGCATCATTCGACGCTTGGCCGCTCGCATTTGTGCTTGACGAATTCTGCCCTTAACTTGTGGATCTCCTTCCATTTGCTTATACTCATCTTTTATCTCTTGCTTGCTCATACGAAGATCTTTAAAGTATTGAAAACGCACGATAAGAAGGTCGATAAGTCCGATCACGAAAAGTATAAAAAGCATGACACTAACAAGAATGATGAGCTTTTCTTTTAGCCAAGCAAGCTGATCAAACATAGAAAAAAAGAGCGTGTGCGGTAGCTCCTTTATAAACTGCAAGAAAAAATAAAATCCAACACCAAAGACGATGCTAACTTTTAGCACGATTTTAATACTGTCTATCACTTTTTTCATCGAGAATAAATTTTTTAGCCCTTTTAGCGGATTTATCTTGCCAAAATTTGGCATTATGGGTTTTGTGGTAAAGATAAATCCAAACTGCATTACATTTGCGATGACACCAGCGATCGCCACACAGATACAAACTGGAAGTATCATAAGAAGCGACCTTGCAAAGGTATTTACGACGATCATTTTTACAGTTGGCAAGGTAAGTGGCTGACCGATAAATTTTGAGTAATAGATATAAAGTGAGATGATCTGTTCTTTCATAAAATTTAGCATTGCAAGTAGTACGCCAATAGCGATGACAAGGGTCACGAACCCAGCCAGGTCCTGACTTTTGGGAACGTTGCCGTCTTTTTTGGCATCTTCTATCTTTTTGGGGGTCGCTTCTTCGGTTTTTTCCTGATCTTCGCCTGCCATCTTTATCCCATACTTGCTTAAATTTGGGGCGATTATAGCCAAAATGCGGTTAAAATAATCCGCTAAAGCCACCTTTCGCACGTGGAAAATTAGGCGTTTTTGGCTAAAATTAGCAAAAATAAGGGGCGAACAAAATGTCATTTTTAGAAGGCTTATTTAACATTTTCAAAACCAAAAAACTACCAAAAAGCGATGAAGAGCTACTTTTAGACGAGTATGCAAGCATTTACGACCAAATAAAAGAGAAAAATTTAAACGAATACGACTTTTTATGTGAGCTCATACGATTACTCTCTTTTTTAAGAGCTAGATGCTACGACATTTACCTTGAAAAGTGCCTAGCTGATGGCGATGCCGAGAGGCTAAATGATCTCATTTTTCAATACGCTAAGCTAAATTTACTCCCAGGATGCAGCGGTGGATATGACCAGTGCGAGAGGCTCATACCGGCATTTTTTGCTATCGCTTGCGGTGACACGCAGAGTATGGCAAGGATCTTTCCAAAAGGCCTACCACCTAGCAAAAACGGCTATAAATTTCTATATGTTACGCACGATTTGCTCACGGCGATGCTTTGGCAAGATGAAAATTTACTCACCCCTGCTCTTGAAAAAGCACGCGCTTTTGCAGAGTCCAAAAAGCCAGCAAACGAAAGAGAGGCGGTTAAATTTGTGCTTGCCTTGCATGAAAAAGATGTGGCCGCTATGAGTGAGCATTTGCAGAAATTTTGCTCTACATTTGGCAGGACAGATGCGCCTAAATTTGAAAAAAGGCTTTATATTTTCGCACACGGACTTCACGCTTTGGTGCACTACTTTTTGCCACTTGAGCTCTTTAAAGAGATAAAGCTACCAAAAAATGAAAATTTCAGTAAATTTTACGCTAAAAGGCTCTTTCAAAATGAAATTCCCAAGCCAAAACTTTATTTTACTTTTCTACCTGAGTTTGAACTGATAAATGTGATCTTAAGTGCGCCAGTAGCTAAAACTCTGATATATCAGCCTTATTTGCCAAATGATAAGACATTTTTTATGGATCACGATGCGATGATTAAAAATTTAGCCGACGAGATCATAAAATCAGGGGCATTAAAGTAGAATTTATAAACTTTTAGCTAATATTTACACCTTACAACCAACAAAGCTCCATAAATCTTTTGCAAAAAAAAGTGCTTTTTGGTCTTACCAAATTTTAGAAAGGTAGAGTATGTCAAAATACGCTATATTTAAGCATGGTGGCAAGCAATATCGTGTTAGCGAGGGCGAGTACCTTAAGCTAGATCACTTTAGTGCTGAAGCTAAATCAACCGTTGAGATTACAGAAGTTTTGGCTGTAAATGACGGCGAAGTAAAGGTAGGTGCGCCATTTGTGAAGGGTGCAAAAGTTGTTCTTGAGGTCGTTAATGAAGGCAAAGACAAAAAAGTAGTTATCTACAAAAAACGCAGACGTAAAGACTCAAAACTAAAACGCGGCTTTAGAAGACAATTTACACGTGTAAAAGTCGTAAGTATCGCAGCTTAAGGAGATAAGATATGGCACACAAAAAAGGTCAAGGTTCAACCCAAAATAACCGTGATAGTATCGGACGCCGATTAGGTGTTAAAAAATTTGGTGGTGAGTTCGTTCGTGCTGGAAATATAATCATCCGCCAAAGAGGAACAGCGACTCACGCTGGAAATAACGTAGGTCTTGGCAAAGATCACACTATTTTCGCATTAGTCGATGGCTTTGTAAAATTTGAAAGACTTGATAAAAACAGAAAAAAAGTATCTGTTTATCCAGCTGCATAACCCCAGGGGCAATCGCCCCTTTTTCTTTTAAATCCACTCAAAAATTTAATTTATCTTTTCTAATTCTTTGATTATTTTTCTAGCTCTATTTTTCCAAGTATTTTCGCTCATATTCTCATAAGCATTTTTTGAAATTTTATTTAGCTCATCATTACTTAACGTCTTTATATAGTTAAATTTTTCTTCTAGACTTTTTTTATCTCCTGCTTCGTACAAAAAACCATTTTTGCCATCTTTTACTATCTCGGCAACTGGTGGAAAATTTGGAGCTAAGACAACGTTTGAGTTTGCCATATACTCAAAAAGCTTTAGCGGAGTGCTATAAAGAGAATAAGCACTTTTTACACTAGGTATTATCAAAATTGTATTGTTTTTAATGAGACTTTTTACAACTTCTTTTTGAGGTAACATCCCTTTAAAACATACCAGACATTCGATCTTTCTTTCTTTAAGAGTATTTTTTAAATTTATAAAACTATTTCCACTATTCTTACCATACAGCTCGAGTTTTATCCTGGTTTTTAAAGCAAAATCCAGCATCAGATCAAGACCTTTCCATAACAAGAATGAGCCATAATAGTTTATACTTGAAAAATCAAAATCTTTTTTCTTAAAAATATAATCTTGTTTGCAACCATTATAGACAACTGCCGAATTTGTTATTTGTAAGTCAAAAAATTTTCTAAGTTCATTTAATGTGCTGATATTGTGCGAAAAGATAAAATCAGCATCTTTTAGTATCTCTTTTTCCATATTATAAAGTGCTTTGTTACCCAAGGTAAAACACTCATGCACTTCAAATACAACCTTTTGATTGGATATTTTATTTTCTAGTAGAAATTTAGCTATCTTTAAATGCCTTGTGTAAAATATCGCATCTTTATTTGAGTCGTTATTTATTATTTTTTTTAGAAAAAAATTAAAAATTTTATTACTTTTTAAAAATAGAATCCTTTTTCTTACAAACAATATGTCATTAGCTTTTAACTTTAAAGAAAATTTCTCATTTACCTCATTTAAATTTAAAGGAGACTGCGGTACAACCAGTTTAGCATCGCACATATTACTAAGCTCAAAAAATGTATTTAGAATTGCTATCTCTCTTGCATTGCCTTGCGGAATTTGTTCTGGATATATGTAAAATAGTTTCATAAATCACTCCTTGTCTTTGCATAAAACACTATAAAAAGACCAAGCATTACATAAAGATGAGTAAAGTATATTGTCTCAAATAGTCCCCTAAATATATAAGTGCAAAGTATGCTTCCAAATATTGCTATATAAAATTTATTATTTAACAAATATCTTTTAAAAGATTCGAAAAGCATATAAAACACAAGTGTAACAAAAAGAGCAGTACCTACTACACCATAATGATAATACTGACCAATAAATACTGGTTCGTCATGATGTGGATACTTGACTCCATCAGCACCTACACCAGTTGGACCAAGGTCATCATTGTTAACATTTTTATCATTTAAAAATTTAGTATATTGCTTACCGCCAAAACCTATGCCTATATAAGCCCTATCAGAGCTAAAAAGAAGTGGCAATCTTTTTGTTAAAATATCTCCTCTACCAGAAGTATAAAATCCTTGTGTAACTTTTAACTGCAAAAGCGTGGAGTTATAGTAGACGCAAGCAGAGGCAGCAAGTAAAAATAGGCAAAATATCATAGATTTTTTATTTATAAGATTAATTTTTTCATTTTTAAATATTAGAGCTAATATCACTACTAAACTTAGAACGATTGCAAGCCATGAGCCTCTTGCCCCTGTAAGCAAAATAAAAATTAAGCCAATGATGATATTAAAAATAGTAATAAAAAATTTATAAAAATTACTTTTTATATAAAATAGTGATATCAAAGAAAAAATGAATAAATTATCAAAGAAACTTGAATAAAATCTATCGATAGGTTGAATCAATTGATTTTTTGTATTTCTTAAATTTAAAAGCGTTCCTTCTTCTATTCCTTTTACAAAAAAATGCAAATTATCTAAGCTTAAAGCTATAACCATGGCAAAAAACAACCATTTTGAATTTTTATAACTACCATCATGCCAAAGGAGAATAATAAAAATAAATACAAAAGCTCGTTTAAATTCACTAAATGCTGAAAGAAATGCATTCTGGGTAGTGTCATAAGGAAAAATTGATATTCCAAAAACATATAAATTTAGTAAAATAAAAAGCAGCAATATAGTTTTATTGTTTTTTATATTATTTTTTATATTTTCTAATGTATTTTTAGTATTAATAATAAAAAGAATCATAGTTAAAAATAGAGCCAAATATATACCTAAATTCTTCACAGCAGTAATATGTTCGTTATATTGACCTATCAAAAAAAGAGATAAGAAAAATAAGATAGCTCTTTTTAAAAATATTATTAATTTTGGCTTATTTTGAATTATCATTTAAAACTTCTTCATAAATTTTTTGTACATCATTAGCAATTTTACCCCAGGAAAAATTCTCTTCACACATTTTTCTAGCATTTGTAATAATTTTTATTTTGTCAGAATCCTTTAAATTTAAAATATACTTTTTTACATTTCTGGCGAAATTTTCAAACTCAAAAAGCTTACAATTCTCACTATCCACCATATACTCCTTGCTGCCGCCACCTGCTCTTGCTATAACAAAACTTTCGCAGCTCATAGCCTCTATGCCAACCATGCAAAACGACTCTTTGTCATTTAAAGGGATGATTGTAAAATCAAAGTCATTATATGCGGCGTGAACTTTATCTGGTGAGATATTGTCAAGAAATTCTATATTGTTTAGATTGTATTCTTTTATCTTTTTAACAAGACTTTTATAGTATTCATAATTATCTTTTCTTTTAATTATTTCACCTATTATTTTAAAATTGTACTCAGATAAATTTTTAAATTCTCTTGCTAGTTCAATCATATATTCAACTTTTTTTTGACTAACTATTCTTCCCACAAAACCAATAATAATTTTTTTATCTTTTTTAAAATTTATTTTTTTAAATTTATCTATATCTACACCATTTTTTATAACTTTATAAATTTTTGCATTTGGTAGACCTTCAAAATTCTTCATAAGAAAATCACTACAAGTTATAACGGCATCAAGCTTATCAAAATTTTTATTTTTAAAATCATAAAAATTATGCAGGTGAAGGATCACTTTTATATCTTTATTTCAAGTTTTTATCTTTTTTGCTAACTTCTCTACACTATTATGATAGTTTTGAAAATGCACAATATCAGGATTTATTTTTTTTATCTCATTGAAAACCCTATCATTATAAGAGTAGACGTCCCAGCCTAATATTTTTTGAAAAATTCTTTTATAAATTTTTGAAAGGCGAATTCTATGATGATAAACACCATCCCTATATTCTTTTAAAGGTAAAAACTCATCATCTAAGCAAATAGTGTGAGGTTCATAAAACCAAAGCCTCTTTGCTACTTCATTTGTCCAAGTCTGAACAGCAGCACCCTTGAGCGGAGGTATGGCATAAAAATTACTTACATAAGCTACTTTTTTCATAACTCAACCAGTTCCTGTGCAAATTTTGACCAATCGTACATGCCTTTTATGCTCTCTCTTGGTCTTAAATTTTCTATATTTTTTAGCGTTAAATTTATCTTTTCTATCATGTCGCTTTCATCAGAAATTTTAAATTTATACCCATTTACTCCATCTTTTATTATTTCTTTCATGCCACCATTTATGCTAACTACACAAGGTTTATTAGCAGACAATGCTTCAATTACAGTTATGCCAAAAGCCTCATGGCCGACACTCGGCTGCAGATAGATATCGCAGGCGTTATAATACTGATTTAACTCATCATGCCCGATAGCGCCGACAAAAATAACCTTTTGGCTTACATTAAGTTCGGTTGCTAGCTCTCTTAGACTTTGTAAATTTTCACCATCGCCAACAAGCATAAATTTGGCGTTTTCTATCTTGTTTATATTTTTCACCATCATACCAAAGCCTTTCCAACCAACTACTCTGCCAACGCTTCCTATCAAAATTTCATCACTCTTTACGCCAAATTTATCTCTTATTTTTTCTTTTAGTGATGCATCTGGATAAAACTTCTCTTTATCTACACCGTTATAAACTACTTTTATCTCTCTGCTATATCTTTTTCGTAAGATGTCAGCATTTGCGTCACTCACACTAATGATTTTGTCAATAAATTTAACAAAAAAGCGATCAAAAAAATAAAAATCCTCTCCACCACTTACAAATATAGTCTTTAAATTTTTATCATGTTTTTTAAGTAAGTATGCTACAAAAAAATCAAATGGTTTATGAATAACTAAAACATCAAATTTTTGAGATTTCAAAAATTTTCTAGCATTAAAATAAAAACTAACTCTCTCAACAAATTTCCTAAATCTATTGCCTAGTTTTAAAACCTTCTCTCTTGGATAAAAGTCAAACATTTTTAGATCAATATTGCTTTCTTTTAAAAAAGCTGGTACAAATTTGCCTTGTCCAGTACAAATAGTGACTTTATGGTCTTGCATAAGCTCTTTACCCACAGAATAATAAAAAGTCTCAACACCACCTATTTTTAATGCAGTTGTTACATTGTAAAGCAGAATTTGCAAAATTTTATTCCTTGAATTAGTTTTGGGCTAATTCTATCATAAAAGCAGCTTTTACCTTAATGAGATTTAATAAAAAACAAATTTTAATTATTTAAAAGATATAATCCAGCCCAAATTTAAAAATAAAAAAATAGATAAATTTAAGGTAAAAAATGTTTATAGATAGTGCAAGATTGACTTTAAGTTCGGGGCATGGTGGAGCTGGAGCTGTGAGTTTTCGCCGTGAAAAACACATCATTTTAGGCGGTCCTGATGGCGGAGACGGCGGAGACGGCGGAGACGTTTATTTTATTTGTGACAACAACACCCACACTTTAGCAAATTATAAGGGTAAAAGAGCCATGAAAGCTGGCAATGGTGAAGCTGGCATGGGCAAGCGAATGACTGGTAAAAAAGGCGAAAACTTAGAACTAATAGTCCCTCCTGGCACAGCTGTTTATGATGCACAGACAAATGAACTACTCTGTGACATAGTTAGCGAGGGGCAAAAGACACTATTTTTAAAAGGCGGTAAAGGTGGACTCGGAAATTTTCACTTTAAAAGCTCTATTAACCAAGCTCCAGAATACGCACAAAAAGGTATGCCAGAAGAGAGCATAGAGGTCAGGCTCGAGCTAAAGCTCATTGCTGATGTTGGTTTAGTGGGCTTTCCAAATGTTGGTAAATCAACGCTTATTTCAACAGTATCAAACGCCAAACCACAGATCGCAAACTACGAATTTACAACGCTTACGCCAAAGCTTGGCCTTGTTGAGGTCGATGAGTTTAGTGGCTTTGTCATGGCTGACATTCCTGGTATTATCGAGGGGGCGAGCGATGGACGCGGTTTGGGCGTTAAATTTCTAAAACATATCGAGCGAAATAAAATTTTACTTTTCATGATAGACGGAGCAAACTATAGAGGTATGAGCGAGCAGTTTAGTGTGCTAAAAGAAGAAGTCGCTAAATTTTCAAGCGTACTTGCTAGCAGGGACTATGCTATCGCTATCACCAGAGTCGATGCGGCGGAAAATTTAGATGAAAATATAAAAGAATTTATGAAATTTTTAAAGCTAAAGCCAGAGCAAAACGGTAAATTTATCTACAAACAAGATTTACTCAGCTTTGATCATTCAAAACCATATTTCATTTTGCCGATCTCATCAGCGACAAACGAGAATATCGACGAGCTTAAATTCGCACTACTTGAGCTGCTAAAAAAGGAACTTTGAGTTGCGACTTTTTAGTGCTTTGGGCATAGAAATTTGAGAGTATAAAATGAAGAAAATTTTTTACATTATGCTATTTTGCTTTAGCGCATATAGCTGTGATCCAGCGGATCCGGCGTATATGTTTTTGGATTACAATGACATAGATCGTGACGGTATGCTAAATTTAGATGAGTGGACGTCCTGCAAAGTGCCATCAGCGCTAAAAATAGCACCAGATCTATGCACTAGTGAGGAATTTAAGAGGCTGGATCTTGATCGTAGTGGCAAAGTTAGCATTAATGAGCTAGGAAGTTTGATATTTCAAAAGATTGACTGGCAAGAAGATCCATGCGCCTCTTGGCTGACTGGCAGTAAAAACGTAGATCAAAATAAAAGTCGTTGAAATTTAAAGGAAAGTGATGAATGTAGTTTTTATGGGGACGCCTGATTATGCCGTTAGGATACTTAGGCACCTAAAAGAAGCTGGCTTTAATATAAAAGCAGTCTTTACCCAGCCTGATAAGCCAGTTGGCAGAAAGCAAATTTTAACCCCAAGTGAGGTGAAAATTTACGCACAAAATGAGCTAGCAGGCGTGCCAGTCCTTACACCAAATACGCTAAAAGATGAGGCGGTAGTTAACGAGCTAAAGGCATTTGAGCCTAAATTTATTGTAGTAGCAGCTTATGGTAAAATTTTGCCCCAAAGCGTTTTGGACGTGGCAACTTGCATAAATTTACACGCCTCGATCTTGCCAAAATATAGAGGTGCTAGCCCTATACAAAGCGTGATCTTAGCAGGTGAGAAGCAAACTGGCGTCACAGCTATGCTAATGGACGCTGGGCTTGACACTGGCGATATGCTGGACTTCATCTGCACTCCTTGCGAGAGTAAGATGTCAAGCGAGCTTTTTAGCGAGCTAGGCGAGCTTGGCGGCGAGCTAATCGTAAAAGTGCTTAAAAATTTTGAAAATTTAAAGCCGCAAAAACAAGACGACGCGCAGGCCTCGCACTGCAAAAAGATAAGCAAGAGTGATGGACTTTTTAGCTTTGACGAAGAGGCTGGGCAAATTTATAATAAATTTCGTGCGCTCACACCTTGGCCAGGGATTTATCTAGCAAGTGGACTAAAAATTTTATCACTTGAACTAAGCGACAAAAGTGGCAAAAGCGGAGAAATTTTAAGCGTAGAGAAGGACCACGTCGTGGTTGCTTGCAAGGGTGGGGCGGTCAAAATTTACGAGCTTCAAGAGCCAAGCAAAAAGCCAACAAACGCAAAAGCATATATAAATGGTAAGCGCCTTAGCGTTGGCGATGAATTAAAATAAATTTAAAGGAGCGGTTATGAAAAATGCACTAAGTATAGCAGGGGTTGATCCAAGCGGTGGAGCCGGAGTTTTAGCTGATATAAAGGTCTTTATAGCGCACGGCGTATATGCGATGGGAGCGATCACAGCGGTCACTGCTCAAAATACAAAGGGCATCTTTGGCATGCAGTTAGTTGAGCCAAAGCTCATCGAGGACCAGATCAAAGCGATATGTGATGATATAAGAGTTGATGTGATAAAAATAGGCGTTGTTCCAAGCGTTGAGATCATCAAAAGCGTCGCAAAAACGCTAAGAGAGATCAAAAATTTACCGCCAGTCGTGCTTGACCCTGTTATGAGCTGTAAAAATGGTGACATCTGGCTAGAGGGCGCTGCAAAAGACGCGATCGTGGAGGAGCTTTTTCCGCTTGCGAGCGTGATCACGCCAAATATCTTTGAAGCGCGCGAAATTTTAAAGCGTGAGCTAAAAGGCGAGAGCGAGCTAAAAGAGGCTTGTAAGAATCTATTAAAATTTGGCGAAAAAAGCGTCTATCTAAAATGTGGCGAACTTAATGGTAAGTCGCTTGATATATTTTATGATGGCAGTGAATATGAAATTTTTAGCGATGAGCGTATAAAAACGACTGCAACACACGGCTCAGGCTGCTCGCTATCAAGTGCGATCGCTTCAAATTTAGCAAATGGACAAAGCTTAAAAGAGAGCGTAAAAAATGCGCATGATTATATCTTTAACGCTATCAAAAACGCGGTCATCATCGGCGGCGGACAAAATCCGGTAAATCACTTCTATAAATTTAAGGTGTGATTTGAAAGTAGAGTTTTTTCAAAGTCTGCCTTCGACACAGGAATTTTTGATAGACGCCCTAAAAAACGGCGAGATAAAAGCTCCGTATATGGTTGTGGCGTATAATCAAACCAAAGGCATCGGCAGCCGCGGTAACAGCTGGGAGGGGCTTGGCGGAAATTTGTTTATGTCATTTTGCATAAGCGAAGATGAGCTACCAAGCGACATACCACCACCTTCGATCTCGATATATTTTTCTATGCTGATGCGTGAGGTCTTGAGCGAACTTGGCTCAAAGTGCTGGCTAAAATGGCCAAATGATTTTTACGTAGATGAGTACAAAATAGGCGGCACTTTGACAAATAAAGTGGATGAAATTTACATTTGCGGCATGGGGATAAATTTAACGAGTGCGCCCGAAAAAGCGGGTATTTTAGACATCAAAACTAGCGTAGATGAGCTAGTTTGGGGCTTTGTTAGCATGCTTGATAAAAAGATTTTATGGAAGCCAATTTTTAGCAAATTTAGGATAGACTTTTGCAAGTCAAAAAGTTTTATTACGCATATTGCAAATAGAGCTGTTTCGCTTCAGGATGCTGAAATTTGCGATGATGGAGCAATCTTACTAAATGGGGAAAAGGTATATTCTTTAAGATGAGCGAGATAATAACAATAGCTAATCAAAAAGGCGGCGTTGGCAAGACCACAACAGCCGTAAATTTAGCCGCGTCACTGGCGGTTGCTGAAAAAAAAGTATTATTAATAGATATCGATCCACAGGCAAACGCGACAACTGGACTTGGTTTTAGTAGAAGCGACTATGAGTTTAACATCTATCACGTCTTAACAGATAGAAAAAAGCTCTCGCAAATCGTGTTAAAAACTGAGATCCCAACACTTTTTTTGGCCCCGTCAAATATAGGACTTGTCGGTATCGAGCAAGAATTTAACGACCAAAATAAGGACTATAAACTAATCCTTAAAAACAAAATTTCAGAAGTTGTAAACGATTATGATTTTATCATCATCGATAGTCCTCCAGCACTTGGAAGCATTACGATAAATGCTCTTAGTGCAAGCGATAGTGTGATCATCCCTATCCAGTGTGAATTTTACGCACTTGAGGGTTTGGCACAGATCCTAAATACAGTTAAGATCATCAAAAAAACGATAAATCCAAAGCTTAACATAAAGGGTTTTTTGCCAACTATGTTTAGTTCGCAAAATAATCTCTCAAAAGAGACAATTGCAAATTTAAAACAGCATTTTGAAAACAAGCTCTTTAAAAGTAAAGACAGCAAGGATGAATTTGTGGTCGTTCCAAGAAATGTGAAACTTGCTGAAAGCCCAAGTTTTGGTAAGCCAGTGATACTTTATGATATAAAATCGCCTGGCTCGATCGCGTATCAAAATTTAGCATATTGTATTTTAAACTAAAAAATAAGGAAAAAAATGGCTAAAAAAGGTGGATTAGGGCGAGGACTTAGCGCGATACTTGAAGATGTAGAGCAAGCCTACAGCAAAGAGATTGCAAATTTAAATGACTCTGAGATAGTCGAAGAGATAAATATAGATGAAATTTTACCAAACCCATACCAGCCAAGAACTCATTTTGACGAGGAAGCTTTAAAAGAGCTAAGTGCCAGTATTAAAAGGCACGGACTGATCCAGCCAATAATCGTCATCAAAAAAGATGATGGCTATATGTTAATAGCTGGCGAGCGCAGATACCGCGCTACAAAGATGCTTGGAGCAAGCAAGATAAAGGCAATCATCGCTGATATCAAGTCTCAAAATTTAAGAGAGCTTGCGCTTATCGAAAATATCCAACGTGAAAATTTAAATCCAATCGAACTTGCAAAGTCGTATAAAGAGCTCATAAATGAGTATAAGATCACACAAGATGGCTTGGCAAATATCATTCATAAAAGTAGAACTCAAATAACAAATACGATGAGGCTTTTACTTCTTAGCGACTACACACAAAAACTTTTACAAGAAGATAAGCTAACGCAAGGTCACGCTAAAGTTATAGTTGGACTTAGTACTGAAGAAGAAAAGATGGTTGTTGATACGATTATTGGTCAAAAGCTAAGCGTTAGAGACACAGAAATTTTAGTAAAAAAGATAAAAAATAAGGAAGAGATAAAAGACAAAAAGCCAAAAATTTCTGAGGAAATGAGTAAAAAATTATCAAATTTACAAGAAATTTTTAAAAATTTAAAGATAAAGACAAAAGTAAAATCTAGCAATCTAGTTTTAGAATTTAATAATATTTCACAGGTAGAAGAATTTATTGCTAGGCTAAAATAGAATTACAAATTTATTTTTATTTTTAGTAATTTATTGTAGAATCAGACTTTAATTTGAATATTAAATAAAACTTAATGATAAAATAAGGAGAGTGGATGTTAGAAATAGATGTGCCATTGATGCTTTTAACGGCTGTCGTTTTCTTGGTATTGATCGCTATTTTGAATTCCTTGCTTTATAAGCCAATGCTCAAATTCATAGATGACAGAAATGCCTCTATAAAAAATGATGAAGAGAGTACTAGCAAAAATGCAAGTGATCTAAGCGTTCATGAAAAAGAGATTGAAGAGATTATATTAAATGCAAGGACTGAGGCCAATAAAATAAGGCAAGAAGCCTTAAATTTGGCAAAAGAAGAGTCTTTAAAAGAAGTAAATGCTGTAAAAACTAGTTTAGAGGCTGATTACAATGAATTTTTAAATGCTCTAAGCTCCCAGAAAGATAACCTAAAGGCAGATCTATCAGCTAAACTACCTGAACTTAGAGCGGCTTTAAATGCCAAGCTCTCTAAAATTTAAAGGAATTTTATGAAGATAAAAATTTTATTTTTTCTAGCACTTCCATTTCTAGCTTATGCTAGTGGGCATGGCGGAACAAATTACGATATAGTAGAGAGAACGCTAAACTTCTTACTTTTCTTTGCTATTTTGGTATATTTTGCAGCTAAACCACTAAAAGCTCTTTATCAAAGTAGAATTGACAGGATCGCAAACAAGCTTGAAAGTATACAAGAAAAACTCCGTGATTCTAAGGCCAAAAAAGATGATGCTCTAAAACGTGTTGAGGAATCTAAACAAAATGCAAATTCCCTAATCGAAACTGCTAAAAAAGAGGCTTTAAATTTAGCTGCTAAGGTTAAAAGTGATGCTCAAAATGATATAACAAATCTTCAAAAGAGCTACAAAGAGCAAAAAGAATTTGAAGAGCGCAAGATGACAAAAAGCGTTGTAAATGAAATTTTGAGCGATATTTTCTCAAGCGATAGCCTAAAAGTCGATCAAAAAGAGCTTGTAAATATAATACTTAAAAAGGTTAGCTAATGAATGAAGTAGTAGCTAAAAAATACGTAAAAGCGATCTTAAGCGACGTAAAATCAAATGAACTTAATGTATTTGTTGAAAATTTATCAGAGCTGGCAGCAGCTTTTGCTAGCGATAAATTTAAAAGCATTATAAGTTTGCCGACATTAAAAGCTTCACAAAAGGTTGATTTTGTACTATCTTTGGTTAAAAGTCAAGATGTCAAATTTGCAAATTTTATTAAGCTTCTTGGCGTAAATAAAAGACTGGAACTTATCCCAGCGATCTTAAATGAGATGAAGATAGAGCAATCTTTGCTTGAAAATACATATCGTGGCGAGGTTATTGGAAATTTTGACCTAAGCGCTGAGCAGCTGAAAGCTTTGGAAGAGAATTTTTCTAAGAAATTTGACTCTAAGATCAAGCTTAATGGCTCAAAGAGCGAATACAACGGTGTAAAAGTTGAGTTAGATGATTTGGGTGTCGAGGTAAATTTCTCTATCGACAGACTAAAAAGTCAAATGAGTGAATATATATTAAAAGCAATTTAAAAAGGAGTGAAAGCGTGAGTGCAAAAATTAAAGCTGACGAAATTAGCACGATAATCAAAGAGCGTATTGAAAATTTTGATTTAAGTGTTGATGTAGAAGAGACCGGTAAAGTCATCTCAGTCGCTGATGGCGTTGCTAACGTTTATGGTTTGAAAAACGTTATGGCTGGTGAGATGGTTGAGTTTGAAAGCGGCGAAAAGGGTATGGCTCTTAACCTTGAAGAGAGCAGTGTTGGTATAGTTATCCTTGGAAAAACTAGCGGTATCACAGAAGGAAGCTCTGTAAAAAGACTTAAAAAACTTCTACGCGTTCCAGTTGGTGACGCATTGATTGGTCGTGTTGTAAATTCACTAGGTGAGCCAATCGACGCTAAAGGCCCAATTGAAGCTACTGAATCTCGCTTTGTTGAAGAAAAAGCAAAAGGTATCATGGCAAGAAAAAGTGTTCATGAGCCACTTCAAACAGGCATCAAAGCGATCGACGCACTTGTGCCAATCGGTAGAGGTCAAAGAGAACTAATCATCGGCGACCGCCAAACTGGTAAAACAACAGTTGCTATCGATACTATCATCAACCAAAAAGGTCAAGATGTTATTTGTATCTATGTAGCTATCGGTCAAAAACAATCAACCGTTGCTCAAGTCGTTAAAAAACTTGAAGAGTACGGTGCTATGGACTATACGATAGTTGTAAACGCTGGTGCTAGTGATGCAGCTGCTCTTCAATACCTTGCTCCTTATGCTGGTGTAACAATGGGTGAATACTTTAGAGATAACTCTCGCCACGCATTAATCATCTATGATGACTTATCAAAACACGCGGTTGCTTACCGTGAGATGTCTTTGATCTTAAGAAGACCACCAGGTCGTGAAGCTTACCCAGGTGACGTTTTCTACCTTCACTCAAGACTTCTAGAAAGAGCAAGTAAGCTAAATGACGCACTAGGTGCGGGATCTTTAACAGCTCTACCTATTATTGAGACTCAAGCGGGCGACGTTTCAGCTTATATTCCAACAAACGTTATTTCTATTACAGATGGTCAAATTTTCCTTGAGAGCGACTTATTTAACTCAGGTATCCGTCCAGCGATCAACGTTGGTCTTTCTGTATCTCGTGTTGGTGGTGCGGCTCAAATAAAAGCTATTAAACAAGTTTCTGGTACACTAAGACTAGACCTTGCTCAGTATCGCGAGCTACAAGCGTTTGCTCAATTTGCAAGCGACCTTGATGAGAGCTCCAGAAAACAACTAGAGCGTGGTCAGAAGATGGTTGAAGTACTAAAACAACCTCCATATTCTCCACTTCCAGTTGAGAATCAAGTAGTTATAATATTTGCTGGCGCTAAGGGTTATTTAGATGATGTTGCAACTGCAAATGTAACAAAATTTGAGGCTGAGCTATATCCATATATTGAGGCAAAATACCCTGAAATTTTTGAGCAAATCAGAACTAAAAAGGTTCTTGATAAAGAAGTAGAAGAAATTTTACATAAAGCGTTGAAAGACTTTAAAGCGACTTTTGCCGCTAACTAGGGCTGAGATATGTCAAATTTAAAAGATATAAAACGAAAGATTAAGAGCGTCCAGAACACTCAAAAGACGACGCGTGCGATGAAGCTTGTCTCAACAGCAAAGCTTCGCAAAGCCGAAGAGGCTGCTCGCTACTCTAGAGTTTACGCTCTTAAGATCAATGAGGTTTTATCAGAGATAGCTTATAAGATCAATCAATATGCTTCAGTTATGACTGAGAGTAAATTTTTTAACACAACAAAGAGTGTAGAAAAGGTTGATATTATATTTGTTACCGCTGATAAAGGGCTTTGCGGTGGCTTTAATGTCCAGACCATAAAGACAGTTAGGCGCATGATCGATGAGCTAAAAGCTAAAAAGATCAAAGTCAGACTAAGAGCTGTTGGTAAAAAAGGTATAGAATTTTTCAATTTTCAAGGCGTTGAGCTACTTGAAACTTACGTCGGAGCTAGCTCTTCTCCTACATATGAAAAAGCTCAAAAGATCATAAAAGACGCCATTGATGACTTTACAAATGGCATAACTGATAAAGTCGTGCTAGTACACAATGGTTATAAAAATATGATTTCTCAAGAGATTAGAGTAAATGATATTGTGCCTATTGAGCCGTCTAAGATAGTTGCTGTTGAGACAAATTCTTTGATGGAATTTGAGCCAGAAGATAACTATACTAAGATTATGGATGAATTGCTCAATAAATATTTTGAGTATAGTATGTATTATGCCTTAGTTGACTCTTTGGCGGCTGAGCACAGCGCTAGAATGCAAGCTATGGATAATGCAACAAACAATGCTAAACAACGCGTTAAACAGTTAAATCTTGCTTACAATAAAGCAAGACAAGAGTCTATTACCACTGAGCTTATCGAGATCATCAGTGGTGTTGAATCAATGAAATAAAAGGAGTATGAATGAAGGGTGTTATTAGTCAAGTTATGGGCCCTGTGGTCGATGTTGACTTTAATGACTACTTGCCGAAGATCAATGAAGCTATCGAAGTTTTCTTTGAGGTTGAGGGCAAGAAACATAAACTAATATTAGAAGTTGCTGCTCACCTAGGTGATAATAGAGTTAGAACGATCGCTATGGATATGAGTGAGGGTCTGACTCGTGGCTTAGAAGCTAAAGCGCTTGGTGCACCTATTAGTGTGCCAGTTGGCGAAAAAGTTTTGGGTAGAATTTTTAACGTAGTTGGCGATTTGATCGACGAGGGCGAGGATATAAATTTTGATAAGCACTGGTCTATCCACCGCGATCCTCCTCCATTTGAAGAGCAAAGCACAAAAAGTGAAATTTTTGAAACTGGTATCAAGGTAGTTGACCTTCTAGCTCCTTATGCAAAGGGTGGTAAAGTAGGTCTATTTGGTGGTGCTGGCGTTGGTAAAACGGTTATTATTATGGAGCTTATCCACAATGTTGCGTTTAAACACAGCGGCTATTCTGTATTTGCGGGTGTTGGTGAGAGAACTCGTGAAGGTAACGACCTTTATCATGAAATGAAAGAAAGTAACGTTTTGGATAAAGTTGCCTTATGCTATGGACAAATGAACGAGCCACCAGGAGCAAGAAACCGTATCGCGCTAACTGGTCTTACAATGGCTGAGTACTTCCGCGACGAGATGGGACTTGATGTTTTAATGTTTATTGATAACATCTTCCGTTTCTCTCAGTCAGGTGCAGAGATGTCAGCTCTACTTGGACGTATTCCATCAGCTGTTGGTTATCAGCCAACTCTTGCAAGCGAGATGGGTAAATTCCAAGAGAGAATCACATCAACTAAAAAAGGTTCGATCACCTCTGTTCAGGCTGTTTACGTTCCAGCTGACGACCTTACAGACCCAGCTCCTGCAACTGTTTTTGCTCACCTTGATGCTACGACAGTTCTTAACAGATCAATTGCAGAAAAAGGTATCTATCCGGCTGTTGATCCGCTTGATTCTACTTCAAGAATGCTCGATCCTCAAATTTTAGGAGCAGATCACTATAAGGTAGCTCGCGGCGTTCAAGCTGTTCTCCAAAAATATAAAGATCTTCAAGATATCATCGCTATCCTTGGTATGGACGAGCTTAGCGAAGAAGATAAGTTAACAGTTGATAGAGCAAGAAAGATCGAGAGATTTTTATCTCAGCCATTCTTTGTTGCTGAAGTATTTACGGGTAGCCCTGGTAAATATGTAAGTCTTGACGAAAATATAGCTGGCTTTAAGGGAATTTTAGAGGGTAAATATGATCACTTACCAGAAGCAGCATTTTATATGGTTGGAAATATAGATGAGGCTTTAGCTAAAGCTGAGAAACTTAAGGCTTAAATTTAAAAAGGAAGCGTAATGGATAAATTACATTTAGAGATCGTAACTCCTCAAGGTCAGATATTTAATGATGACGTGAGCAGTGTAGTGCTTCCAGGTAGCGAGGGTGAGTTTGGTGTTTTGCCAAACCACGCCGCATTAATATCTCTTTTAAAAGCAGGTATTATAGATATAGAACATAAAAATAAAAAACATGATGTTGTTGCGATTAACTGGGGATATGCAAAGATTGACGAAGGTAAGGTAGTAATACTTGCTGACGGTGCGGTTTACGTCTCTGGTGATAGCGAAAGCGAGATTGCAAATTCATTGGAAGCTGCTAGAAATTTGATAGAGAGCATGAGTAGTGATACAAATGCTTTTGCAGCAACTATATCTAAAATGGAAAATGTAGTGAGAACTAGATAAGTGGGCGGTATAGATTTATTTTTAAATTACATTCAAAGAAGTAGTTTTATTACAATTATTGTTTTAACTTGGCTGTCAATATATTTTATAGTTAGTTTCACAATTCTTTTTTCAAGAATGGCTGGTATTGGAGCTTGGCAAAAACGTGAGCAAAATGCACTTGAAGCACTGCTTATGGGTGCTAAAAATATTCCAAATGATTCGTCTTTGAGAAAATGTGCAAATGGAAGAATCTCAAGAGAAAAGCTAAATGTATGTATAAGCATAGCCGAGAAAAATGCTACAAGTGGACTAACGTGGCTAAGTGTAATAGCATCTACTTCGCCTTTTATCGGTCTTTTTGGAACCGTTGTTTCTATTTTAGAGACATTTTCACAGCTTGGAAATGGTGGAGGTTCATCACTTGGTATTATTGCTCCAGCTATTTCAGAGGCACTTGTTGCAACTGGTTGCGGAATTTTTGTTGCCATCCCAGCATATACATTTAATTTACTCATAAAAAGAAAAGCTTATGAATTAATGAGTGTTATTGAGCGTCAGGCTGATGTTATGATAGCACTTAAAAAAGATGATGAGATACTATAAATGGCCGTTAAATTTACCGATGAGACACCAGAGCTAAATATAACTCCTCTTGTTGATATTATGCTTGTTTTACTAGCCATTTTAATGGTTACTATGCCAACTATAACATATCAAGAGGATATTACTCTTCCAGATGGTTCAAAGGCGAAAACTTCAACATCTAAGCAAAAAGACCTTATAGTATCTATAAATTCGCAAGGACAAGTTAGAATTGATCAGAGTACTATGAGCCTTGCTGAGTTTCCTGATAATATTGCATTAATGAGTACAAAATACGATAAAACCTCGCCTATCTATATAAAAGCTGACAAAAATTTAAAATACGATGATGTTATGTTTGTATTAAAGACTTTGAAAGGTGCTGGTTTTAATAAAGTAGCTTTAGAGACAAACGGTTAAAATGTCAAATAAAGTTAAATTTCCAACGCTTAGTTCGTTTCTTGTAGCGTCTTGTATTTACGTTATTATTATACTTATTTTGTTTATAAAGCTTACTTTTTTTGCAGAACCTCCTAAAAAATATACTGATGATAAAGATGCTATTATGGATGTGGTTATGGTTGATAGAGAAGTTGATCAAACCATTAAAGCTCCAAAACAAGCAGATGAAGTAGTTAAAGAGACAAAGCCTGAACCTAAAAAGGAATCTGAAGAAGATAAGCAAGAGACTACAAATAAGCCTGTTGTACCAGATGAACCATTGCCTACGCCAAGCTTACCAACTCCTCCAAAAGAGGAACCAAAACCTGAGCCTAAAAAACCAGAACCAAAGCCTGAAATCCCAAAACCAAGTGAAGAGTCTAAAGAAGATGTTAAACCAGAGCCAAAACCTGAGCCTAAGCCTACACCAAAGCCAGTTGAAAAGCCAAAACCCAAAGAGCCAAATATAAAAGATCTCTTTAGTGACATAGACCCTACAAAACTTAAAAAAGATGATGGTATAAAAAAGGTTGAAAATAAAGTGCAAAGCCGTAAAAAGAGCGAGGCCTCTAGCTCAAAGGCTGCAAAAGAGGCTAGTGATATTATAAAAAGCCTAAAGATAGATCAAAATCCAACCGCTCCAAAATCACAATCTACCGGTACTTACGATCCACTAATGGGTGCGATAACAAAACAAATTCAAAGAAGATGGCAAAGCTATAAGGCTGATTCTGCAAATTTGGCTAAAGTTAAAGTTATGATAGATCAAAGTGGAAATTTTAGCTATGAAATTTTAGAGCTATCATACAATGAAGAATTTAATGCAAAAGTAAAAGAGTGTCTTGAAAAGCTTACGACGGAGAAATTTCCTTTCAATCCAGACAAGAGCACTACTTTTAATTTAAATTTAGAAGATAAAATAAACTAAAATTTATAAAATTATGGAGTAGAGATGAAGAAAATTTTTCTTTTTTTATGCGTTGCTTTAGGGCTTTATGCTGCTGATGCGACGATATCTGTTGTAAATCAAGGTATTGCCTTGCCAAAGATAGCTTTGCAAGATGCAACAACTGCTGTTAGCGATATGGCTTTTAAAGATAAATTCTTTAAAATCATGCTAGGAGATCTAAAGGTTAGTTCCGATTTTGAAGTAATCGAAGATCATGTGCCTTCTACCTATGAAGGAGATGCAACCACTAATACAATGAGTGATAAAGGCGTCGAGCTTATCTTTAGATATGCTCTTGAAGGCTCTATGGGCTCGCCTCTTACTTTAAGAGTAAAACTGATAAACGCTAAGACAGCAACTACAAAATATGAGAAGGTTTATACAATGCCAGACGGTGCAAAGTATCCGTTTTTAGCGCATAAAAGTATAGTTGAGCTTACTAATGAACTAAATTTACCACCAGTTGGCTGGATGGAAAAATTTATTATTCTTTCAAAATATACTTCAGCTCGCCAAAGTTCTATCATAGTTGCTGATTATACACTTACATATCAAAAGACCATAGTAAGTGGTGGACTAAATATTTTCCCTAAATGGGCTGGAGCTGATCAAAGTAAATTTTACTATACATCTTATGTAAGCAATAAGCCAACTTTATTTAGATATGATCTAAATTCTGGTACAAAAACAAAGATAATTGATAGCATCGGCATGCTTATAGCCTCAGATGTTAGTAAAGATGGAAGTAAAATTTTATTAACCATGGCACCAAAAGATCAACCAGATATCTTTATTTATAATACAAATAGTAAAAATTTGACGCAGATTACTAATTATCCAGGTATAGATGTAAATGGAAATTTTGTAGATAATGATAGTAAGATAGTTTTTGTATCAGATAGGCTTGGTTATCCAAATGTTTTTGCAACTCCTGCGATTTCTGGCGGAAGCGTTGAACAAATGGTATTTCATGGTAAGAATAACAACTCTGTAAGCACATTTGAAAATTATGTTGTTTATTCAAGTAGGGAAGCAAGCGGTAGTTTTAATATATATCTAATTTCAACTCAAACGGATTTTATACGCCAGCTTACAGCAAATGGCAAAAATAACTATCCAAGATTCTCAAGCGATGGGCAAAGTGTCGTCTTTATAAAAGAGCTTGGCGGTCAAAGTTCACTAGGAGTTGTTAGGTTAAATGAAAACAGAAGTTTTCAGTTTCCTTTAAAAGTAGGAAAAATTCAATCTATAGATTGGTAATATTCTGATAAAATTTAAAATTTTTGTGATATAATTCGACCAAATTTCTAAAAAAGGATAAGGAATGAAAAAAGTAGTTCTAGCAAGTGTTGCAGTTGCAACTTTATTGTTGAGCGGTTGTAGCTCAAAAAACCCTGAAGTTGATATGAATTCAAATTCAAATCAATCTGCAGACAATTCAGGTAGCATGAGTGATGCTGATAGATTAGCAGCTCTTATTGCTAACATCGAGAGTCAAGTTAAAAGTGTATACTTTGACTTTGATAAATTTAATATCAAAGCTGATCAACAAGGCGTTGTTAGCTCAAATGCATCAGTATTTAACCAAGCTGACGCTCAAGCTCTTTCTATAAAAGTAGAAGGTAACTGCGATGAGTGGGGTACAGATGAGTATAACTATGCCCTTGGTTTAAAACGTGCTAAAAGCGCTAAAGATGCTCTTGTAAGAAATGGCGTTAGTGCTGATAGAATCGCTGTAGTTAGCTTCGGCGAAAGCAATCCAGTTTGCACAGATAAAACAAAAGCTTGCGATGCTCAAAATAGACGTGCAGATTTCAAAGTACTTCCATAATTTATAATTAAATAATAATGAACAAAAAATCAATTATAGTGGCTCTCATTGGAGCCACTATCTCTATTACCTCCGGTCAAGAGATTTCAGCTTTTGATGCAGGCAATATGGATAGTGCGAATCCATATGGTCTAACTGACAATGAAAAAGCTACCCTAAATAATAAGCGAAGTGTTCAAAATATTGAAGAGAATATGAATAGTGTTTTAGAACAACTTCAAGGTTTGCAAAGCTTGATTGAGAGCATGAGTGCTAGAATGAATAAGCTTGAGCAGAGAATAAATGATATAGAGACGAAGGTAAATGGGGGCATAAGTGATTCTGGTGTAAGTTTGACATCACTGAAGGCTTATGTTGATGAGACTAGAGATATACAAGACAAAAACTACAAAAATATTACTGCAGCCTTAAACAAACTAGGTGCAATAATGGATAAAAATGCTGCCCAACCAAAGCAAAATGCAAATCCAAAACAACAAAATAAGCCAACTTCAAATTTTAGTGGAAAAAGCGATAAAGATATTTTGGCTGATGGCATTAAACTTCTAAATTCTGGCAATAGTACAGAAGCAGCTGAATATTTTGAATATTTAAATAAAAAAGGCTATAAAACTGGTGCAACAAATTATTATTTAGGTGAAGTTGCTTACAGTCAAAAATCATACAGTACAGCTATACAATACTATAAAAAAAGCATACATGACGAAGATAAGGCTGACTATACACCAAAACTTCTATATCACACAGCTATAAGCTTTGATAAGATAGGTGATACGCAAAGTGCAAATAGATTTTATAAGGCTTTAAAAGTCGGTTATCCAGATAGCAAAGAAGCCAAAGCCTCTCCCAATAGAAACTAAATTTTAATCTTTTTTAGATATAATCCCACATTAATCAAAAAACCAAATCTAAGGAGATTATTGTGAGTAAAGATCAAGTTATAACTATGTTTTACGAACTAAAAGATGCTAACACTGGTGAAATTTTAGAGTCAAACATGCAAGAAGGTGGCCAAATTTCATTTATAACAGGGCATGGCCATATTATAGAAAAGCTTGAAGAAGAAGTAAGCAAATTAAAATCAGGCGAAAGAGCAACTATAAGCGTAAAGGCAGCAGAGGGTTGTGGTGAATATAATAATGAAGCCATTCAGTCGTTACCAAAAGAGCAATTTGCTGGTATAGATTTGCATGAAGGAATGGAACTTTTTGGTCAAAATGAGGATGGCTCAAGCGTTCGTGTTATTGTTAAAGAGATCAAAGATGATGAAGTGACAGTTGATTTTAATCACCCATATGCTGGTAAAGATTTACTATTTAATGTTGAAGTTTTAGAAGTTAGAGATGCGACAGAAGATGAAAAAGCAACAGGCATGGTGGCTGGGGCTCATACTTGCGGTTGTGGTGGTCACGATCATGAGCATGAGCATGAGTGCTGCGGGGGTCATGGACACGGGCATGGACACGGACACGAGGATGGTGGTTGCGGTTGCGGTGGACATGGACATCACCATCACTAAGAAGCTAAAATGAAAAAATTTGCTTTTGTTTTTGCGGGCCAAGGCTCGCAAAGTATTGGTATGGGAAAAGACTTTTACGAAAATTTTTCTACTACTAAGTTACTTTTAAATGATGCTTGTAATGATACTGGCATTGATTACAAAGAGCTTTTATTTACACAAAACGATAAGTTAGATAAAACAGAATTTACTCAGCCAGCTATTGTTTTAAACTCACTAATGACTTATTTGGCTTTTTCAAATTTTATTAAAGAAAAACCAGAATTTAGTCTTGGGCACTCACTTGGAGAATTTACCGCTCTTGCAGTTAGTGGAGCATTTAATTTTATTGATGCGATTAGGCTTGTGAATTTACGTGGTAAATTTATGCAAGAAGCCTGCGTTGGCAAAGATGCTGGCATGATGGTAGTTCTTGGACTTAGTGATGAAGTGGTTGAAGAAATTTGTAAAAAAGCAAGAGAAGAAGGTTTGCAAATTTATGCTGCAAACTACAACTGCGATGGACAAATCGTTGTCGCTGGTGTAAGAGCCGATCTTGCTAGCTATGAAGCAAAATTTAAAGAAGCTGGCGCAAAAAGAGCAATGCTTTTAAATATGTCAGTAGCAAGCCATTGTCCGATACTTGAGCCAGCTAGTGTTAGGTTGGCAAGTGAGCTTGAGAGTACTTTGGCTGCCAAATTTTCTCCAGTTGTCTCAAACGTAAATGCTAAAATTTATACCGATAAAAGTGAAGCACTAGTTCTGCTAAAAGAGCAGCTAATAAAACCAGTTTGCTATAAACAAAGCATTAAAAACTATGAAAATAATGTTGATTGTTTTATCGAGCTTGGTGCTGCGACGTTAAAGGGCATCAATAAAAAAATTACTGAAAAGCCAACTTATAGTATTACTGATATGGCAAGTCTTGAAGAAGTTGTGAAAATTTTGGAGGAGAGATGATAGCGATACTAGGAGCTATGCAAGAGGAGATAACACCGATCCTTGAAATGGTTGGTGAATACAAAACTGTTCAATATGCAAATAATAAATTTTACTTAGCAAACTATAAAGGAAAAGAGCTAGTCATTGCCTATTCAAAGATAGGCAAAGTAAATGCAGCTATAACAGCAACTTTGATGATAGAAAAATTTAAGGCCTCAAAATTGCTCTTTACTGGCGTAGCTGGCTCACTTGATGAGAGTTTAAAAATAGGTGATATGCTTTATGCTACTAGCTTAGTGCAGCATGATCTTGATATTACGGCTTTTGGACATCCTTATGGCTATGTGCCAGGCACAAGCATCTTTGTCAAAAGTGATGAAGGGCTAAATGAACTGGCAAAAAAGATAGCCGATAAAAAAGATATGAGCTTAAGTGCTGGTATTATTGCGACCGGAGATCAGTTTATCTGTGATAATGAAAAGAAAAATTGGATAAAAAAGATATTTAATGCGAGCGCTACTGAGATGGAAGGTGCTAGCGTTGCACTAGTTTGCGAAACACTTGGTGTGCCATTTTTTATACTAAGAGCTATCAGCGATGGAGCTGGTGATGCAGCAGAGTTTGACTTTGATAAATTTTTGCAAGATTCAGCAAATGTTAGTGCAAAATTTATACTTGAAATGGTAGAAAATTTATGATAGAGCTTAGCAAAAGGCTTCTTAGGCAAGTTGGTCAGACAAATGCCAGATACAAGATGATAGAGGGCGGAGATAAGATCTTGCTTGGTCTTAGCGGTGGTAAAGATAGCCTCGCACTAGCTCACGTACTAAAGCATATCCAAAACGTTACACCTGAAAAATTTGAGTTTAAAGCAGTAACACTAAGCTACGGCATGGGTGAGGACTACGCTTATCTTACGAAGCATTGCAATGAGCACGGAATAGAGCATGAAGTGATAGATAGCTCAATCTTTGAGATTTCAAAAGAGAAAATCCGTAAGAATTCCAGTTTTTGTAGTTTCTTTTCTCGTATGAGAAGAGGTTATCTTTATACTTACGCCTTAAAACATGGTTTTAATAAACTTGCGATTGCTCATCATTTAGACGATGCAGCGGAGAGCTTTTTTATGAACTTTACATATAATGGTGCATTAAGGACGCTTGCTCCAAAATATACTGCAAAAAATGGAATCACGGTTATTAGGCCATTTATCTTCGTTCGCGAGAGACAGCTTCGCGAAAATGCTATCAAAAATGAATTAAGAGTTATCGGTGATGAAGCATGCCCTGCAATGAGATTTGACGTAAAGATGCCGCATGCTAGGTATGAAACCAAACAGCTTTTAGTAACCTTAGAAAAAGAAAATCCAAAGCTTTTTACTTCGCTAAAAGCATCATTTGAAAATATCCATACTGATACTTTTTTTGCTCTCAATAGCAGTAGTGAAGAGTAAAATTTTACTTGTTTTTTGGGACTAATCCCAAGAAGCAAGCTGTAAATATTTCTATTTTAATTAGCTCGTATCAAAATAAATAAAAAAATGTATGAATAGATGAAATTCTTGTACTTGTTAATAAATCAAAACTGTCATATACAACAAATACAAAAGCATTTAGTGCAAAAAGCTACTGGTTAGAATTTTATAACTTAGAAAATTGAAGCTTAAAAAATAGTCATAATAGAGTTTAAAGTCCGTCAAGTAAAATTTTATAAAGTCGGTTTATCTCATCATCATTTAGCTCGATCGTGCTTTTTGTATCAAACAAATTTTTGATTTTATTAGCATCAAATTCATTTCTATCTAGGCAGTGCTTGTGAGAGGGTAAAAAACCACGAGTTAAGCAAAGTTCACTCTCTATCTCCTCGTCGCAGATGAAGCACTCAAGCTCGCTGTGAAGCCTACCTTCATACTCTAAAATTTTGACGTAGCTTTCGATGATAAGGCGTTTTGGATTTTGTAGCTGCATCTGTTTGGCGCAGCGATCAAGCTCATTAAAATAAATTTCATCGAGCTGCTCGACCTCTTTTAGATGATCATAAAGTAGGCGCATGAACTGCTGCCAAATGATGAGCTTGTCTCGCTCTAACAGCCATTTAAAGCCAAGATGAAGTATGCTTCTAAGCTTTGGTAGAAATTTTGCCTCTTGCTCTAGCTCAAAGTCGATCTTGTAGCCGGTCATGATATTTGAGTGGCGAGCGCCAAAAAATCTATACGACTTTACGAGCAAATTTGGCGTTAGCACAAAGACTAAAAGGTCCTCGTCTCTGACCTTTTGCACGCGCAGGATATAGCCTTGCATCTAGGCAAAAAACTCCCTTATGCGCTCTCTCATCGCTGTCGCGTCTTTGATGAAATTTATATCGTTTCTAAAGGTTGTTGCACCGTCGATGCCCTTGCTGTATTGATGCAAGTGCTTTCTAAATATGCAAAGTCCGTGCTCACCGTAGTGCTCGATCATCGCATCAAAGTGAGCTAGGATGATCTTTTGTTTTAGCGCCTTATCTACGCTAGTTTTGGTCTTTATCTCGTGAAATATCCAAGGATTACCAATGCTTGCTCTACCGATCATTAGGGCGTCGCACTTTGTGAGGTTTAAAATTTCATCTGCATTTTGTGCGTTGATATCGCCATTTGCGATGACTGGGATTTTCACGCTTGCCTTTACCCTAGCGATCGCTTCGTAATCAACCTTTGCGCTGTATCCGCCAGCTCTGGTACGCCCATGTACTGCGATATAGTCTGCGCCGGCTTCTTCGCAGGCTTTTGCTATCTGCTCTTCATTTTTGTCGTTAAAGCCAAGTCTAAATTTAACGCTTAGGCTTTCCTTGTTTGAAGTGCTTTTTATGGCTGAGATTATACTTTGAAGCTTATCAAGATCGTTTAACAAAGCCGATCCCGCTCCTTGTCTAATGACCTTTGGTACGGGGCAGCCGCAGTTTAGATCGAGCCCATAAATTCCATCAAATTTATTGATGATTTGCACAGCTTTTTTTATATTTTCTATGTCATTACCAGCTATTTGAACGATGTAAGGCTCTTCGTTTGGGGATTTTTTAATCATTTCAAGCGTTTTGTCACTACTCTCATATACTAGAGCGTTTGCACTGATCATCTCACTAACGGTGACATCGCAGCCAAATTTCTTAACTACGCTTCTTAGCGGCAAGTCAGAAAAGCCAGCAAGTGGCGCTAAGAAAAGTGGCTTTTTACTAAAGTCTATCATTTAAAAAATAACGAGCTAGGCACCATTTTACCGTTATCTCGTAAAAACAGCAAGACCTTTATCTCTTTAAACTCATCTGGGTCGCTACCTTCGATAGCCTCTCTTACTTTATCAAGCATCTGAAGCTCAAATAGCGCATATACGTAAGCCTCATCAGCATCAGCATGGATACTTTTTAACTTCTCAAAGATGCCGATAAATGCATCTGGTTTTAGCTTATTTTTAAGCATTACAGCTGCCTTATCGTATTGAGCTTTTGTTATTTTGGCATTGTTTAGAAGATCAAAAATTTCATCACTATTTAGATCGATCTCGTCATTTACAAAGCGGGTAATAATAAGCATTATATCTTCACTTGCTAGTTCAAAATTTAATCTTTTGATCTCGCTAAAAGAAGCTACTTTTATGAGTTTATCAAATGCAGCTTTTTTAAGGCTCTCATTTTGATCTTGGTTTTTAAGTATGTCAAGATAGTAAGTTGGTAGTTGCTCTATTTTATTTAGCTCATTTAGGATATTTAACTTGCTATCTTTTGCTAATCTAAATTTCTTTAGATCGACGATCTCTTTATTTTTTATACTTTTTATAGTTTGTAAGATATTGTTTATCTCAGCATCATCTACACCGACATCTTTAAGCTCGCCTACTGGTGAGATAGAACGAGTAAGCTGTGAGGCGATCTTGTAAGTGTCGGTTTTGAAGTCTTTATTGCTCTCAAAGCCAAGAAGCGTCTCTTTGGCTAAGTCTTTATAAAGTTGGCTATCTTTTTTGATCCATTTTTTATATCTATAAAAAGCATATCCATGATAAGCGATATGGAGTAGAGCAAGAAGTGCTAAAACAGCTACTGGAAGAGCGACCCAAATAGCAATTGGCAAAGTTATAGTTTGGCCTAAAAGCTCAAATGTGTAATCAGAACTATTAAGAGAATAAGTAAGCCCTGCAATAACTACTATGTAGATTATGCAATAGACGAGAAATTTTCTAGTTTTCATATTTTCTCCTTAGTTTTTTGCTGTTTTTTCGATTATTTCACGGCAAGTTATACAGTATTTTGCATGCGGTTTTACTTTTAGTCGCGGTATGCTGATCTCCTCTTCGCACATATCACAAATTCCATAAGTTTTATTTGCTATCTTCTCTAGTGCTTCATCTATCTCTGATAGCTCCGCTCTTTGTTGCGTCGAGATCGAATGCTCTATTAGCTGGTCTGTATTTACTGAGGCTATATCAAACTCATCGCTTACACCACTATCTCTTAAGCCATTTACTTCAACAGATGAATCATAGATATTTTTTTTGATCTGTAATTTTCTTTCTTCAAGTAATTTTTTAAAAAAATTTAGCTCAGTTTGTGTCATTTATATTCCTTTATTTGTGGTATGGGTGGTTTGCATTTATGCAAAGCGCTCTAAAAATTTGCTCAAAAAGTACAAGCTTGGCAACCTTATGAGCCATCGTCATCTTGCTTAAGCTTACAATTTTTTGCGCTTTATTTTTTAAATTTTGGCTAAGGCCGTAAGCTCCACCTATGAAAAAGTTAATTTGTGAATTTGAGTTTAAAATTTGTGCGAATTCTTGGCTGTCAAGTTGCAAGCCATTTTCATCAAGCATCACACAAAAGCCTTTTAAATTTGGCTCGTAAATTTCATCATAAGCTCTTAATGCTTCGCTTTTTCCAGTGCTTTGAGCTTTTGCTATTTTTTCATTGAAAAAGACTTTATTGTTTATCTTAGCAAATTTTGCACTCATTTTTATATATTCTTGTATTTCGTTTTCAAAGTTGTCACGTGATGATTTTTGAATGCTAAAAACTGAAATTTCCAAATTTAGCCTTTGGTTTTTAGCTTCAGTTCAAAGTTATTTCCATTTTCATCTTGTCTTTCTTTTTGATGCATTGTCTTGTTATTTGTGAGAAATTTAACCATATCGCTTATATATTTTTTATGTTCGCTTCTTGGCACAATAGCATCGATTAAGCCATGTTCTAACAAAAACTCAGCTCTTTGAAATCCCTCTGGTAAATCAGCACCAATGGTTTGTTTGATGACCCTTTGACCAGCAAAGCCTATCAATGCGCCAGGTTCAGCGATTATTAGATCTCCAAGCCAAGCAAAAGAAGCACTAACGCCACCCATTGTTGGATCAGTAAGTATTGAGATATAAGGCAGCTTTGCTTCATCAAGTAGTTTTAAAGCGGCTGATGTCTTTGACATTTGCATCAAAGAGAATGTACTCTCTTGCATTCTAGCTCCGCCTGAAGCACTCACTATGACTAAAGCTTGGCGTTTTTCGATCGCACGTTTTATCGCTCTTACGATCTTTTCGCCCTCAACTGAAGCTAATGAGCCGCCCATGAAGCCAAAGTCAAAAACAACCAGCTGAATCTCTTGTCCGTCGCATTTACCTTCGCCACATATCACTGAGCTTGTGCGTCCTGTTTTTTCTTTATTTTCTGAAATTCTTTTTTTGTATGATTTTTTATCGACAAAATTTAAAGGATCTACTGGTTTTAAATTTGCGTCAAATTCTACAAAGCTACCTTCATCGCAGATCAAATTTATGCGATCAGTAGCTTTTAATCTCATATGATAGCCGCATTTAGGGCATACATTAAAACAAGCTTCAACTTCTTTGTAGTACATCAGTGAGTGACAATTATCGCATTTTACCCAGTGTGTAGGCGCTTCTTCTGGACGAGGTTGAGCTTTTCTTATCTTTGAAAAAATATCTGAGAAATTCATATTTTTACCCACTTATATTAAAAATTGTGGGATTATATCTAATGTTTGCCTTGCTTTTTCTTATATGACTTAAAGTTTGTTTATTTGTAAAGGTTTGAAGGGGGGGGGTAAGTTAGCCCCTTCAAAGTATCTTATTAGAAGCGTCTTCCGATAGTAAACTCAAATGTATTTGTATCATCGCCCTCTTTAGGTTTAAGAGCTTTTGCAAAGATTAGTTGAAGTGGTCCGATAGGTGTTATCCACTCGATACCTGTACCAACTGATGATCTTTTTATCTCATTTAGGCTATTTTCGCCGATCATACCGTAGTCATAAAATACAACACCACGCATTTTGACACGATCTATTATAGGAAAGCTTATTTCAGCTGAATTATTAAATGAAGTTTCGCCGCCGTATTCGTAGTAGTCGCCATTATATTTTACCTTTGGAGATACGGTTCTGCTCTCGTAACCACGTAAGCTTCTTATACCACCAAGGTAAAGTCTTTCGTTGATCGGAGTATATCCTCTTTCCCAAATTTTGCCAAAGCTTGCTTTGTATCTTAAGATAAGATCGTAGTCGATGTATTCTCTAAGACCTAGGTAGTAGTTAAAATTTGTGCGATTTTTGATAAAGTCTATATCGCCACCAAGTCCAGCTATCTCAAATGATGTACTAGCTATGATGCCACGTCTTGGTAAGTAATAATCATCAGTGCTATTGTATGTTAAAGCCGGAGTTATAGCGCTTTTTATAGCTTTACCTTCTCTATAAATTTCTTTTTTAGTTTTTGCGTTGATATCTCTTAGTTCATCATCTTTTAGAGTAATTTTGCTTTGCTCAATATTGTAAGTAAGCGATGCACTTAAATTTCTAGTTAGTTTTCTACCAAGAGTTGTGCTAAAGCCATAGCTTCTCTCTTTATATGTTCTCCAGTCATAGTCATTTGCATAAAGTGTTCCGCCAAGGCTATACTCTGAGTCGAAAATTCTTGGGTTTGTAAGACTTATCTGACCTGAAAGCTCTCTGTCACTTTTATCTACGCTTATTTGTCCTTGAAGGCCAGAGCCAAAGATATTTGTATCAGAAAGTGCTGCATTTAGTAGTAGTCCGTCACTGCTGCCGTATCCGATACCGCCGCTTATTGAGCCAGTTGAGGCTTCTTTTACTTTTACTTTTAGATCGACTGTATTTTTATCAACTGGATCTTCTTCTATCTCGACATCGTCAAAGTAGCTTGTTCTTTTTAGCGCATCTTTTGAGTCTTGAAGGTCGGTTCTACTATATAAATTTCCTTCGGTTAGATAAAGTTCACGTCTTACAACGCGGTCAACGGTCCTATCGTTTCCTGAAATTTGAACATTTCTTATATATACTTTTTCGCCAGGATCTACTTCATAATCAATATCGACAGTTTTATTTTCATCAAATTTATCAGTCTTTGGATAGACCTTCACAAACGCATAACCTTTATCAGCAACCATATCATCGAGCTTTTTCATATCTTGGCGAAGTCTTGCTGAGTTCATCGTATCGCCAGCCTCAAGCCTAAAGTCATCTATGATCTTTTTAGTGTCAAGCTCCAGCTCTTCAGGTGCTGTAATGCTTACATTTGAAACCTTATAAGGCTCACCTTCATGAACATAATAAGTAAGATCAGCTGTGTAATTATCAAACGATGAATTTAAATAAGGTGACGAAATAGTCGCGTCTAAATAGCCTTTTTGGAAATATTTGTCTTGTATTCTTGCTGGATCATTTTCAAGCTCAAAAAGTTTAACTTTACCGTCATTTCTGCCCCAAAGCCAGCCCATAAATTCTCTACTTTTATTTGCAACTACTGGCTCAATGTCATCATAATCAAACTCTTTTGCGCCGACTAAATTTACATTTTTGATTATCATATTTTCGCCGCGGTTTATGTTGAGTGTTATAAAAAGTGAGCTGTCGTTGTCTGCAACTGGTTGTTTTTCTACGTCTACAACGGTATCAAAATATCCCTTTGACTCATAATACTGACGAATTCTCTCTTTAGTTTTTTCTATTGTAAGCTCATCGTACATATTGCCTGGTTTGATATTGATTAACGACTCTATGGCAGTTTTGTCATTTGTTACGACGCCTTTTAGATCGACCCTAGCAACACTTGGCTTCTCTTTTACAGCTACTAAAAGATTACCATTGCCTGTATCTTCTATGTAGATATCGTCGAAATAGTTTTGTTTGTATAAATTTGTGATCGCCTTATCGCTAAGCTTTGGAGTCAGATCCTGACCGACTTTTAAGCCCATTATTTGGCTTGCTACTTCAGGCGAAAGGTGAATTAGGCCTTTAAAGTTTATTGACTGGATTGTTTGTGCGCTTAGGCCGCTGAAAGCTAATGCTAATAAAAATAATTTCTTTTTCATTAAATTTAACCTAGAGTTTTAGTATAAGTGCGTATAATATCATATTTTATTTTTAATAAATTTAAATTTTATAATTTTGAAGGTTTTTTATGAAAATAGGTATCATCGGACTTGGTCTTATGGGTGGCTCGCTTGGTCTTGCACTAAAAGATGAAAAATTAATCTCTTGTGTTAGTGGATATGACAAAGATGAAAATCATAGCAAAAAGGCCTTAGAACTTGGCTTGGTGCATGAAATTTTAAGCATTGACGAGATGAAAAAGAAGTGTGACATCATCTTTTTGGCTGTGCCAGTTGAAGCTATCGTATCAATAGTGCAAAATTTAACCGATATCAGCGAAGATACAACTATCATTGATTTTGGCTCAACCAAACAAAAGATCATCGAGGCGGTACCAGAAAAAATTCGTAAAAATTTCATCCCAGCTCACCCGATGGCAGGTACTGAGTATTCTGGTCCAGAGGCTGCTTTTAAATCACTTTACACAGGAGCAACTGTCATAGTTTGCGATTTTGCTGAGAGCGCAGAAAAACATGTAAAAAGAAGCGTTGAGCTATTTTCTTGCCTTGGTATGAAGATTATTTTTATGAGTGCGAAAGAACATGATCATCACGTGGGTCTTATTTCACATTTGCCTCATGCGATCGCATTTTCGCTTGCTAGTGGAATTTTAAAAGAAGAGGATAAAAGGCACATCGTAGCACTTGGCGGACCTACATTTAAGGGTATGATACGTGTCGCAAAGAGTTCGCCTTTTATGTGGAGCGATATCTTTAAGCAAAATAAAAATAATGTTGTTGAAGCCATAAACATGTTTGAAAAAGAGCTAAATTTGTGCAAAGATCTCATCAAAGATGAGCGTTGGGATGAGCTTTTTGCATGGATGAGCGACGCTAGAGCTGTAAGAGAAATTTTGTAATTAACTAAAAATTTATTGATTTACGTGTAAAATTTTGCAAATTAAATTTAAGGTAAAAATATATGTATAGACGTGGAATTGGCGGTTTTGGTATTGTTGTGCTTTTGCTAATTTTAATCTTAGTCGGTGGTTTTGGCTATGCTTTGATGTCAAAAGATTTTGAGCGAAATGAACCGATAATCGGTGTTGCTGATAAAGTTTATTGGAATCTTAGAACCCCAATGAATATCAAATTTAAAGACGATAGTGGTATAAAATTTGTACGAATTAGTATGAATGATGGGAAAAATGATCTAAATTTGTTAAATCAAATCATGCAAAATCCAAGTACTGAGCTTGATGTAAATTTAACCTTTCCAAAGACTGGCTTTTTTGCTCAAAAAGATACCTATGAGATGAATATCGAAGCTGTAGATACTAGCAAATGGAGTTTTTTTACTGGCAACAAAGCTAGCAAAAAGGTTGAAGTAGTGCTTGATACTTCAAAGCCTGATCTTTACGTACTTTCGCAATCTTATTCTATCTCAAAAGGTGGTAGTGCTGTTGTGGTGTTTAGAGCGACTGATAACCAGCTAAAAGAGGCCTATGTCCAGACAAATTTTGGTAAGAAATTTAAAGCTGTGCCATTTTATAAAGAGGGCTTTTATGCAGCACTTGTTGCTTGGCCAGTTCAGGTTGAAAATTTTAGTGCCGAGGTCATTGCAAGAGACTTTGCAGGCAACGAAAGCAAGTCACATGTTAGATATTTTTATGAAAATGTAAAGTATAAAACTTCAACTATTGCATTAAATGATAGATTTTTAGATGGTAAGATAGTTGATCTAACTGATCAATATGCAAAAGATCCAAGCGCGCTTTCAAGGCTTGAGAAAATGAGATTTGTCAATGAAACGCTTAGAAACTCAAATGAGGAAAAGATAACAGCACTTACTACAAATCCTGGTGATGAGATGTTAACTGGCTTTAGTGTGACACCATTTTACCCACTAAGAAATGGTAAAAAAGTGGCTGACTTCGCCGATCACCGATACTATACATATAATAACGAGCAAGTAAGCGAGTCTTGGCATATGGGAATAGACTTTGCAAGTGTGGCCGCAGCTCCTATTATAGCTAGCAATGCTGGTCGTGTTGTGCTAGCATCTGAAAATGGAATTTATGGATTAAATATTGTGATCGATCATGGATTTGGGCTTTATTCGCTTTATGGACACTGCTCAAGCACTAGAGTAAAAGAGGGCGATATGGTCGCTGCTGGTGATCAGATAGGTACAACTGGAACGAGCGGCCTTGCACTTGGAGATCACCTTCACTTTGGAATTTTAGTCCAAGGCGAAGAGGTAAGACCTCAACAATGGATGGATAAAAAGTGGATAAAAGACAATATCACAAGTGTCTTAGATGCTGCAAAAGCGATGATAGACAAGAACTAAAAATTTGCAAAATTGATTTTTTAGTGCTATCATAAGCGGATCAAAAATATAAGGAAAATTCTTGAAACAAACTACTATCGCAAGACGCGTTGAGACCGTTGGTATAGGGCTTCATAAAGGTGAGCCGATAAGACTTATACTAGAACCTCTTGATGCAAATTCTGGTATTATTTTGCACCGCGAAGATCTTGGTATTAGTTTTAAAGCTGAGCCTAAAAATGTTATAAATACGCAAATGGCAACCGTTGTTGGCAACGAAAAGGGCTTTATTAGTACGATCGAACACCTGATGTCAGCCATAAATGGTTATGGCATTGATAATATTAGAATCTCTGTTGATGCAAATGAAATTCCAGTGATGGATGGTAGTGCAATAAGCTTTTGTATGCTACTTGATGAAGCTGGTATAAGATATCTTGATGCTGGCAAAAAAGTAATTCTTGTCCGCCGCGAAGTTGAAGTCGTTGAGGGTTCTAAATTTGTGCGAACTTCACCTTCAAGAAGTCCAAAATTTGACTATACGATAAAATTTGATCATCCAGTTATTGGTGAACAAAGATATGTTTTTGATTTTAGTAAAAGCTCTTTTATAAAAAATATAGCTCGTGCTAGGACTTTTGGCTTTTTGAAAGATTTACAACGTTTGCAAGCTCAAAATTTAGCTCTTGGTGCATCGCTTGATAATGCCGTGGCAATCGATGATACGCATATCCTAAATCCAGAAGGTTTGAGATTTGAAAATGAGTTTGTAAGGCACAAAATTTTAGATGCGATTGGTGATTTAAGCTTGCTTGGAGCGCCTTTATTGGGCGATTATACAGCATTTGCTGGAAGCCATGACCTAAATCACAAATTAACTCTTGCTTTGATGTCCGATGAGAAAAACTACGAGATCGCAACTCTAAATGGTGAACTTCTAAAAGAGTATCAAAAGGTATTTGCATAGAAAATATTGAAATTTTAGTTGTCTCTTTATCTACTCCGCTTTTAGTTGGAGTATATAAAGACGGCGTAAAATTTGATGAAATTACGACTGATGAACATGTCAGTGAAGCTTTGATAAAAATCTTAGAAAATTTATCCTCTAAATTTAATATCACAAAAATTATCTATGCAAATACGCCAGGAAGCTTTATGGGGTTAAAGGTGGCCTATGTCATTTTAAAGACTTTCTCTTTAGCAAAGGGTTGCGAATTTTATGCGGTTAGCGGCTTTAGCTTAAATGGAGGCCAAGCGATCAGAGCAAATAAAAATTTAAGCTTCATTTTAAAAGATGGCAAAATTTCACTTGAAAAAGTAGAGCCAGCAGGATTTAGATTGCCTTTAAATTTAGATGAATTAAAACTAAATTCAGATACACTTCCAGATTATATCATTCAAGCAGTTTAGGAGAAATTTTGAACATCTTAGTGCCTGCAACAAGTGCAAATTTGGGTCCTGGTTTCGATGCTTTGGGGCTTAGTTTGAAGCTTTTTAATAGCGTGAAAATCGAGCCAGCAAAATTTAGCTCAGTGTCGATAAACGGCGAAGGCAGTGGAAGTGTAAATTTAAAGAGAAATAATATATTCTTAAGTATTTTTAATGAAATTTTTTTTGAGCTAACTGGTAAAAATGAAAATTTTAGAGTCGTTTTTGAAAATAATATCCCATTTTCAAGGGGACTTGGCAGTAGCTCCGCTGTTATCGTTGGAGCCATTGCTTCAGCGTACGAAATGGCTGGCTTTAAGGCAAGTAAAGAGATAGTTTTAAATAAAGCCATCATCTACGAAACCCATCCTGATAATATCTCGCCAGCAGTTCACGGCGGATTTATCAGTGCGATTGTAAAAAATGGCAATGTTTACGCAAATAAAATAAGCTTAAGTGACGAGATAAAGGCAGTAGTTGTTATCCCAAATAAACCAATGAGTACATCCTCGTCAAGACAAATTTTACCAAAGAACTATACGATGAAAGAGTGTGTAAATAACTTATCTCATGCTGCTTTTTTAACATCTTGTTTTTATGAAAAAAAGTATGATCTCTTAAAAATAGCAAGCAAAGATTTGATGCATGAAGAGCGTAGAATGCACGCTTTAGAAGAACTTTTTGAAGTTAGAAAAGTAGCTTATGAAAATGGTGCTTTAATGAGCACGCTTTCAGGCTCAGGTTCTAGTTTTTTAAACATCGCTTACAATGACGATGCTAAAAATTTACAAGATATTTTAAAGAGTAAATTTGGTGATTTTAGGGTTGAGGTTTTTTCATTTGATAACGATGGATACGAAATTACGCAAAGCTAAAAACAAGTTTAAAAAGATATAATGAACAAAAATAATCCCGTAAGGACATGTGTCGCTTGTAAAGTTAAAATTTCTCAGAGCTTGCTAAAAAGATACCGCTTGGTAGGTAAGAATTTAGAGCATGGCAAAGGAAATGGTCGTAGCTTTTATCTGTGCGACAAATGTATGCAAAAAGATATAAAAATTTTAAAAAAAATAATTGATAAACAAACTAAAGGTGCTTTTATTTGTGATGCACCGAAGTTAAAGGAGATACTCTTAAATGAGCAATGTTAGGATTTCAGAGATCGCAAACGAGCTTGGCTATCCAAGTAAAGAGATAGTAGAAAAAGCTCAAGAGCTAGGATTAAAAGTCAAAACTCACTCAAATGCAGTTAGCCTTGAAGAGGCCGAAGCTATATATGAATATGTTCAAACTGGTGTGATACCAGATAAATTTAAAAAGAAAAAGAGTGAACCTAAACCAAAAAAAGAACCAAAAAAAGAACCTAAAAAAGAAGTTGAAAAAGAGTCAGTAAAAAAAGAAGAAAAACAAAAAAGTGAATCTAAAAAAGCTACTACTAAAACTGAGTCAAAGTCGGTAAAAGCTGAGACTAAGAAAGAGACACAAATTTTAGAAGAAAAACAAAAAATCGAGCCTAAAAAAGAAGAAATCAAAGTAGAGCAAAAACAAGTCGAAGCTCCAAGACCAAAAGAGAGCTTGGCCGATGTGACTCAAAAAAGACGTGGCCTTGTGATAGTAAAAAAGAAAAAAGATTATGAAACGCCAATTGCTACAAAAGAAGAGAAAAAGCCTGAACCAAGCATAGCTAATATAAGCGATTTTAAAAGTATGTTTTCAGCAAATGATGAAAATTTAGCTAAGAAAAAGAAAAAAGATAAAAAAGTAGTTGTTGCAAGTAAAAAGGATAGCGCCCAGAAGATGGATCTGCTTGACGGAAGTGATTTTGGTGACATAGTGCTAGAAGATGAAGATGTAGTCGTTCTTCCTGATTTTAGTTTTAAAACTCCGGCACCAGCACCAGCTCAAAAGACAAAACAGCCAAATGTTATGAGAACTACGGTCAACAATACGATAAATTCATTTGGCGAAGGCGGCATTCAAAGAAGAGCTAGAAAAAAACACAAAAAGCCTGAAAATAAACAAAATAATGAAGCTGTGACGTCTATAAATATTCCAAAAGAAATTCGTGTTTATGAATTTGCTGAAAAGCTAAACAAACAGCCAAGCGAGATCATTGGTAAGCTTTTCATGCTTGGCATGATGACAACAAAAAATGACTTTTTGGATGAAGATGCGATAGAAATTTTGGCTGATGAGTTTAATGTAGAGGTTAATATCATCGATGATCAAAAAGAATTTGACTACGTAGCAGCCTATGAAGAAGAGATAAAAGACGATGAAAATCTCCAGCCAAGAGCACCAGTCATAACCATCATGGGTCACGTTGATCATGGTAAAACTTCATTGCTTGATTACATAAGAAAATCACGTGTAGCAGCAGGAGAGGCCGGTGGTATCACTCAGCATGTTGGTGCTTATATGGTAAATAAAAACGGCAAAAACATCACGTTTATTGACACCCCAGGTCACGAAGCGTTTACTGCTATGCGTGCAAGAGGTGCTGGTGTAACTGATATAGTTATTATAGTTGTTGCAGCAGATGATGGCGTAAAACCACAAACAAAAGAGGCTGTCAGCCACGCAAAAGCCGCTGGTGTACCAATAATCATCGCGATAAATAAAATGGATAAAGAGTCAGCAAATCCTGACCTAGTAAAGACAGGTCTTGCCGAGCTTGATATCATGCCAACAGAGTGGGGTGGAAAATATGAATTTGTGCCAATCTCTGCAAAAACAGGCATGGGTATAGATGATCTATTAGAGATCGTACTTTTACAAGCTGATCTTTTAGAGCTAAAAGCAAATCCAAAAGCAAATGCGAAAGCAACTGTTATCGAGAGCTCACTTCAAAAAGGTCGTGGTCCAGTAGCTACCATCATCGTTGAAAACGGCACGCTTCATGTTGGGGATACTGTCGTAGCTGGCGTTGCATATGGAAAGATAAGAAGCTTACTTGATGACCAAGGTAAGCCTTTGCAAGATATAAAACCAGGCGAATGCGGTGTGATAGTAGGTCTTAGTGAGATAGCAGAGGCTGGCGAGACGCTAATAGGTGTAAAAACAGATAAAGAGGCTCGTGAGTACGCACAGAAAAAGGCTGAATATATCCGCCAAAAAGAGCTTAGTAAGAGCACGAAAGTTAGTATTGATGAGCTTAGTGCTAAGATCGCTGAGGGTGAGTTAAAGACGCTTCCAGTTATTATTAAAGCTGACGTTGGTGGCTCACTTGAGGCGCTAAAAGCAAGTCTAGAAAAACTAGCAAATGATGAGATCAGGGTAAATGTCATCCACTCAGGTGTTGGCGGCATCACGCAAAGCGATGTAGCACTTGCTAGTGCGAGCGAAGACTGTATAATCCTTGGTTTTAACATAAGACCAACTGGCGAGATAAAAGAAAAGGCAAAAGAGAGTGGCGTTGAAATTAAAACTTATAACGTTATTTATAATTTAATTGACGACGTGAAGGCAATTTTAGGTGGATTAATGTCACCGATCATCAGAGAAGAGCAGCTTGGTCAAGCTCAGGTTCGTCAAGTGATCCATGTGCCAAAAGTTGGTGCTATCGCTGGATGTATCGTTACTGAAGGCACGATAAACAGAGGTGCAAAAATTCGCCTTATTAGAGAAGGTGTGGTCGTTTACGAGGGCTCGGTAAGTTCATTAAAACGCTTCAAAGATGACGTCAAAGAGGTTGCTAAAGGTTATGAGTGTGGCGTTGGTATCGAAAATTTCAACGATATTAGAGAAAATGACTATATCGAAAGCTTTAAAGAAGTCAAGGAGAAAGCTACTCTATGAACGCTAACGAAATAAAGCGTATGAGAACAGAGAGTGTGCTAAAAGAGCTCATTCCAGAGGCTCTAGCTACTCTTGAAGATGGTATTTTAAAGGGGATTTGCGTCACTGATGTCGAGTGTAAAAAGGGCAGATACGACGCCTTTGTTTATCTTGACAAAATGGCATTTGATGAGCGTGAACAAGAGTATATTTTGGGACATTTAAAGCGAGTTTGCAGGCATTTGCAAAACCACTGCATGGCAGCTGAGGGCTGGTACAGATGCCCAAATTTTCACTTTAAATTTGACGATAGATTAGAGTATCAAAACCATATGGATAAGTTGTTTGATAAAATTTCAAAGGATTTAAACAAAAATGGATAATTTAGACAAACTAGTACGCGAATGCGGTGTCGAGCTTTACGATAGCGAGATCGCAAATGAAAATGGTAGGGCTATTTTTAGAGTTTATATCACAAAAAATGGCGGAGTGAGCCTAGATGACTGTGAAAAAGTAAGCCGTCTACTCTCGCCTATCTTTGACGTGACACCGCCAGTTAGTGGGGATTATAACCTCGAAGTTAGCTCGCCTGGCCTTGAGAGAAAGCTTAGTAAGCCATCTCATTTTAAATCAAGCATTGGTGAGCTAGTTAAAATTCAAACCGAGACTGAGAAATTTGCAGGAAGGCTCGTAAAAGCGGATGATGAGAGCATCGCAGTTGAAAACGAAGAGGGAATTTTTGAGATCAACATTAGTGAGATAAAAAAAGCAAAAACATATTTGGAGTGGTAAATGCTAAGCGACATCGAGATAACTCACCAAACAAAATTAGAACACATCAGTAAAGTTGCTGCAAGACTAGGCTTAAGCGAAGACGAGCTTGAGCTTTACGGCAAATATAAGGCTAAAATTTCTCCAAGGCTTGAGCCGTCAAACTCAAAGCTCATCTTAGTCACCGCGACTAATCCAACCCCATATGGCGAGGGCAAAACGACTATGTCGATCGGTCTAGCCGACGCACTAAATTCACTTAATAAAAAGGTTTGCCTAGCGCTTCGTGAGCCATCTCTTGGGCCAGTTTTTGGTATAAAGGGTGGAGCAGCAGGTGGCGGCTACTCGCAGCTTGCGCCGATGGAGGATCTAAATTTACACTTCACTGGCGATTTTCATGCTATAACATCGGCAAATAACCTTATTTCAGCGATGATAGATAATAGCCTCTATCAAGAAAACCCGCTAAAAATCGAGAAAATTTTATGGAAGCGCTGTATGGATATGAACGACCGCGCGCTTAGGTTTATCACTGTGGGTCAGGGTGGCAGGACGGATGGCGTGCCAAGAGAAGATGGCTTTAATATCACCGCTGCAAGCGAGATCATGGCTGTGCTTTGTCTAGCAACAAGCCTTTCTGATCTAAAAAAGCGCGTGGCAAATATTATGGTCGCCTACGATAGTGATAAAAAGCCTATCTATGTGCGTGATCTAGGCTGTCAAGACGCTGTTTGTATACTTTTAAAAGATGCAATTAAGCCAAATTTATTTCAAACGCTTGAACACACACCTACACTCGTGCATGGTGGCCCATTTGCAAACATCGCGCACGGCTGCAACTCCGTTATCGCAACTAAAACAGCTCTAAATTTAGCTGACTACGTCATCACTGAAGCTGGCTTTGGCTCTGAGCTTGGTGCGGAGAAATTTTTAGATATAAAATGCAGGGTTGCTGATATCAGGCCAAGCGCTGTGGTGCTTGTAAGTACGATCAGATCGCTAAAATATAACGGCGAAGCAAATAAAGACGAGATCACAAAACCAGACATGAACGCTCTTAAAAAAGGTATCGAAAACCTTGGCGGACACATCGAAAATTTAAAAGGAAAATTTGGACAAAACGTAGTTGTGGCGCTTAACAAATTTGGCTTTGACACCGATGAAGAGATAAATTTCGTAAAAGAGTACTGCCGCGAGCTTGGTGTAGAAGTGGCAGTTTGTGAGAATTTCTTAAAAGGTGGTAAAGGTGCGATTGAGCTTGCCGAGCTAGTTTTAAAAGTGTGTGATAAGCCGAGCAAGATAAATTTTACATACGAGATGAGCGATGATACGAAAACTAAAATAGAAAAAGTCGCTAAGGAAATTTATGGAGCTGGCGAGGTGGTCTTTGAGGAAGCCGCTCTTAAAAAGCTTGATATGATAAAAGAGCTAAATTTGAGCCATTTGCCAGTTTGTATAGCAAAAACTCAGTATTCATTTAGCGACGATGCGAAGCTTTTGGGTAGAGCAAAAGGCTTTACATTTAGTGTAAAAGATCTTGATATTAGAACCGGGGCTGGCTTTATCGTCGCAGTTTGCGGTAAGATCATGCTAATGCCAGGACTTCCAAAAGTGCCAGCTGCTATCAATATGAAGATAGATGCAGACGGCAAGATCGACGGCTTATCGTAAATTTAGAAAATATGAAATTTGTAAAAATACTCTTTTTAATAGTTTTAAGTGTTTTCTTCGTTGGATGCTCAGGAAGATATAAATATAATGTTGAGCCAACGCCGATACAAAAAGGCGTGGCTAAATATATTGTTAGTGATTTTAACCTAACATTGACGAATCAACCAACTAGATACGAGCACAACCCTGACTATAAAAATGAAAGCGAACTTCGTGATGAGTTTGTGGAATTTATAAACAAGCATCTAAAAGAGCAGGGCATTTTAGGGGACGAAAATAGTTTCAAGATAAAAATACAAATGGACTATGAAAGATGGTTTAACTGGGGTGGCAAGGCGTTAAACAAGCCACACTTTCGCTATAGCGTGAAAATTTATGATAACGCTGATAGGCTTTTGGTCTCTTACGCTATACCACTTTCTACAACGAAATATAGCTATTTTAAAGAGATCTCTGTTTTGGCAGAGATTGCTGCTTTTAGATGGGACGTGGAGGATGAGCCGACCGATATCGACTTGATCTCAAAAACTCTTGTTGATGAGATAAAAGATATAGGAAAATAAATATAGTCTGCTAAGATGAACGACGAATTTTACATGGATCTTGCTTTAAGCGAGGCTTGGAAATTTCAAATATTAACCTATCCAAATCCAGCCGTTGGATGCCTTATTCTTGATGAAAATGGCAAAATTTTATCTTGCAAGGCTCATGAAAAGGCTGGATATTTGCACGCTGAGCCAACGGCGATACTCTTTGCGCTTTGCAAAAAAAGTGAAAAATTTAAAGATGATTTTATAAAAGCGTATAACGATAAATTTAGCTCTAATATAAAAGAGGGCGAATTTGGCCTTTTGGAGCCAAAATTTACCTATGAATTTATACTAAAAAATCACTCAAATTTACTAAAAAATGCAAAAGCTTACGTCACTCTTGAGCCTTGCTTACATCATGGTAAAACGCCACCTTGTGCAATTTTGCTAAAAGAGCTTGGTTTTAGAGAGGTGATAATAGGAAGCCACGATGAAAATAAGGTAGCAAGTGGTGGTGGTAATTTGCTTAAAAGCGCTGGTATAAAAGTTAAATTTGCCGTTTTAAAAGAGCGCTGCGATAAGCTGCTTGAACCATTTTTGGCATATCAAAATGGTGGTTTTAGTTTTTTAAAAATCGCAATTAGTAAAAATGGAGTAGCAAGTGGTGGCATCATCACAAATGAACTTAGTCGCACGCATGTCCATAAACTAAGATGCATCATAGATACGCTAGTGATCGGCGGCAACACAGTGCGAGTTGATCGCCCAAAGCTTGATAGTAGGCTAGTAAGTGGCGGCAAAAATCCAGATGTCATAATCTACTCAAGAAGTGATAAATTTGATAAGACAATACCGCTCTTTAGCGTGCCAGGTCGCAAAGTTAGCATTCAAAAAAAGCTTAGCTTAAAAGGACTTAGCATGTTTGAAGGCACTGGTGAGTTTTTAAAACTTGCAAAAGATAGCAAACTAGCAAACGTAAAGTGGCTACTTATCTATCAAAGCTCAAATTTTAAGGATGGTAAAAATTTAAGCCTTGATCTAAATTTAAAGCCACTATTTAGTGGGAATTTTGGAGACGATAGCTACACCTGGTATGAAATTTTGGATTAAATATCTAAGCCAAAATAGTGCTTGACTAAAAAGCCAATACCAAACGAAATGATCGCAACACCAAAAGTTATCACACACATCTCAACCACTCTTGGCAAAAATTTAAGCTCTTTTGCTACGCTTATGTAAAAGTTGTAAGTGATAATGGCAACAAAGGCAAAGAAAAACATCGACAAGACAGCGTAAACACCACTTGAAAAGATGAAAAATGGAAGTATCAAAAACGCCGTTGTTATGATGTACGAACCACCTGTATAGAGCGAATAGGTAAGCGGTTTGATCTCGTCACTTGGATTTTCTTTTGACTCAAGATAGGCTGATCCTGCCATAGAAAGAGCAGCTGCAATACCCATGATAAGGCCTGTCGCACCAACTGATTTTGTATTTGAAAAAGCAAGTGCGATACCACTTAGTGTGCCAGTTAGCTCAACTAATGCGTCATTCATGCCAAGAACAATGCCACCAGCATTGACTAGTTTCGTGTCTTTTAACATAGAGATTAAATTATTTTCATGATTTACTTCTTCTTCATAAATATCTCTAGCTTCAGAATACTCATCAACAATACCAAGATAAAATTGCTCTGCGTCTTCTTCACGTGACTCCATAAATTTTAAAGTAAAAGATGTACCAAAAATTTTAACAAGTATCGTATAGAAGATGACTTTGAATAAATTTGCAGTTCTACTCTCACCTGTTATCTTTTGGCAAAAAGCATAGTGTCGTTTTTCTTCAGTGATTAATTTACGAAGTATTTTTTTATTTTCTTCATTTTTTTCACTAGCTTCGAGTAACGTATAGATGGCGGTATCATCTGCTTCATTTTGTAGCTGTTTTAAAGCACGCTTTTTATCTAGCATAAATTCCCCTTTTTTAATTTTGTAAGATTTTGGATTTTGAAGTATAAGATTAGATGGTGCGATCAGCGAGACTCGAACTCGCACACCTAGCGGCACTACCCCCTCAAGATAGCGTGTCTACCAATTCCACCATGATCGCAAAAAGAGTAAAAGCCCCAAAAGGGGCTAAATTTAAGCTTTACGCTTAGCCAAGCATTGGGTTTGCGTAAAGAACGATAAGTGTAATAACAAGTGCGTAGATAACTTGTGCTTCGATCATCGCAAGAGCGATAAACATTGTAGTCATAAGTTTGCTACCAACACCTGGGTTTCTAGCTGTTCCGCTAATTGTTGCAGCAGCTGTGTTACCCATACCAATAGCACCGCCAAGAGCTGCAAGGCCAAGACCAATACCACCAGCGATAACCGAATATGATCTAATCATCTCGCCATCAGCACCAAATGCAAATGCAGCAAGACCAAGAATTAAAAACACGATCTTTTTCATCGTTGCTCCTTTAAAATTTTAAAGCTCTTTCGGATCTGTCCCCTACTTAAACTTTATGAGCCGTAATATTACAAAAACAAAACTTTGTTTCAAATAAAAACACTAAAAATTTAAATTGCCTATGAAAAATTCTTGGCTTAGAAAAATAAAAGTTTTTTTATGTTATCTTTGAAAAAATTAATTTATTCTTAATCTCAGGTAATCAATGATAAATGAAAAATTTTCAAAAATAGGCTTTGTTCTTGCGATGGCAGGATCGGCTGTTGGACTTGGTAATGCATGGAAATTTCCAACAATGGTAGGAAACAATGGCGGTTCAGCATTTATAGTTTTATATTTACTTCTCACGTTTGCTATTGCTTTTGTAGCATTTTTAGCGGAGCTTAGCATTGGTAAGCTTGGTGAGAGTGACGTTGTAAGCTCCATTTATAAACTTGCTCCAAAACACAAAAAAATATGGTCTTTTTCAGGCTTTTTTATGATAGGAGCGATACTTATTGCTTCGTTTTATATGGTTGTCATTGGCTGGATATTAAAATACATTTATCTTAGTTTTTCGCCACTTTTGGCTGATACTAAAGAAGCAGCAACGCAGTTTAATACACTTTTGGCAAATGATCTAACCAGTGCCGTGCTTTGCTTTAGTCTAGTCTTTTTAATGGTATTTTTTGCTGTTTCAAAAGGTGTGAAAAGTGGCATTGAAAAGCTAAATATCTGGATGATGCCGAGTCTTTTTATACTGCTTGTTTGTATACTTTTTTATGCAATTAGTATGGGCGATGGCTTTGTTAAGGCGGCTAAATTTTTATTTGTACCAAATTTTAGCGCGATCACGCCAGATGTTATTTTACAAGCTCTTGGACTCGCGTTCTTCTCGCTATCTATGGGCGTTGGTGTAATACCAACATACGCTGCAAATTTACCAGAGCAGACAAATCTTATAAAATCAACGCTTTCTATCATCTTTATAAACATATTAATAGGCATTATGATGGGACTTGTGGTCTTTACGTTTATATTTGCTTATGGAGCTGATAGCACGGCAAGTGGCCCGGGGCTTATTTTTATCTCACTTGTTACGCTCTTTGCAAAACTTGGGATAGTTGGCAATGTCATGGCTATCGCATTTTTTGTTTCACTTTTATTTGCTGGTGTTACAAGTGCTGTTTCGATGATCGAACCATTTGCTTATTATTTGGTTAGAAAATTTGAAATTTCACGCAAAAAGGCTCTTATTTATATTGGAATTTTTGTCTATATCTTAGGCCTTTTTTGTATTTTTTCATATTATGCACAGACGGCTAATATCTTTAGTATTTTTGGTAAGCCAGTCTTTGATGCACTTGATTTTCTTACTTCAAACATAATGATGCCAATAGGTGCCATAATTTTTAGTTTTTTTGTTGGCTATAAACTTAAAAAAGAGAGCCTATATCTACTCTTTGGCGAATTTATGGGAAAAGTATTCTTTGAAATTTGGTACTTCACTCTAAGATATATCGTGCCAATTGCAATTTGTGCCATCATGATCTATCAAATAGCAGGTAAATGATGGATAGATTTAGTAAAGTTGGTTTTGTTCTTTCTATCATTGGAGCGGCTATTGGTCTTGGTAATGCATGGAAATTTCCATATATGGTCGGTAGTAACGGTGGTTCAGCATTTATTCTTATATATCTATTTTTTGCTTTTGTTGTTGGACTTAGTATATTTTTTGCTGAGATGGCAATGGGTAAAATTTCACGCCTTGACACGGTTGGAGCATTTAAAAGTCTAGCTACAAAGGGGGCAAATTCTTGGAAATTTGCTGGTGTTGTGATGGTGACAGGGCTATTCATCGCATCTTTTTACACGCTTATTATCGGCTGGGTTTTAAAATACGTTATCTTAAGTCTTGGCGAGCTTCCAAAAGATATGGCAAGCTCAGAAGCGCTTTTTGTAAATTTTACTTCAAAGGGCATAGAGGAGCAAATTTTATATTTTAGCATCGCCTTTTTTGCCTACTTTTTTATACTTACAAAAGGTATAAAAAGTGGAATAGAGCGTATAAATGTATATCTTATTCCAGCACTTTTTATTTTACTTTTGCTTATGCTTGGCTACTCTTTTGGTATGAATGGATTTGATGAGGCGGCTAAATTTTTACTAGTACCTGATTTTTCAAAGATAGATCAAGGCGCTATCTTAAATGCTCTTGGATTAGCTTTTTTTACGATGTGTATTGGCATTGGCTGCATTTTAACCTACTCATCAAGCCTAGGCAATGATACAAATTTATTCACTTCATCACTTTATGTAGTCTTTGCAAATATAATTATTAGCGTAATTATAGGGCTTATAGTTTTTACATTCACCTATGAATTTGGCTCAGAGCCATCAAAGGGTGCAGGGTTAGCATTTATCTCACTTCCAACGCTTTTTGCAAAGCTTGGTTTGCTTGGAAATTTCTTGGCTTTTGCATTTTTTACATCTTTATTTTTTGCTGGTATAACATCGGTTATTTCGCTAGTCGAGCCATTTATATTTTTCTTAAATAAAAGCTTGGGATTTAGTAGAAATAGATCAATTATCATTGTCGGTGCCGTAGTTTATCTTTTGGGAATTTTATGTGCGTTAAGCGGTATTGGTGATTTTAAAGAAGCACTTACATTTTTTGGTAAGAGCTTTTTTGATTTGCTTGATTATCTTAGCTCAAACATTATGCTCCCACTTGGTGGCATTATATTTGCCATTTTTGTTGGGTACTTTATGAAATTTGAGCTTTTAAAAGAACTATTTTTGCCTTATATGGGTGAGATTGTTTTTAAAATTTGGTATTTTTTAATAAGGTTTGTGGCACCAGTTCTAGTTTTTGTGGTGTTAGTAAGGGAGATTGCATAATGGCAAAAGAACAGTTTTCTAAAATAGGTTATGTTTTAGCAGTTGCAGGGTCAGCTGTTGGACTTGGCAATGCATGGAAATTTCCATACATGGTCGGTGAAAATGGCGGATCAGCATTTGTTATTTTATATCTTTTGATAACGTTTTTAGTTGGCATACCTATCTTTATGGCAGAGCTAAGTATTGGCAAGCTTAGCGAAAGTGATAGTGTAAATGCCTTTAGAAAGTTGGCGAATAAAAATAAAAATTTATGGCAACTGGTTGGAATTTTAGCTATGGTAACCGCAGCTATAATCTCATCTTATTATATTGTGATCATCGGCTGGGTCTTTAAGTATTTCACACTATCTTTTACCGGTCTTCCAAACGATATAGAAAGTTCAAAGGTAATATTTAACGAGCTTCTTACGCATGGTCTTGGCGAGCAGATGCTTTATTTTGTTATTGCATTTGTAGCTTGCTTTTTTATCCTTTCAAAAGGTGTGAAAAGTGGCATTGAAAAGCTAAATGTTTGGATGATGCCAAGCCTATTTATCATGGTTTTAATCATGCTTATCTTTTCTATGACAATGAATGGCTTTACAAAATCGGCTGAGTTTTTACTTGTTCCTGATTTTAGTAAAATTTCATTTAACTCGCTCTTGCTTGCTCTTGGGCTTGCTTTTTGGACACTATCTCTTGGTATGGCAGCTATCATTACATATTCAGCTAGCTTAAGTGATGATACAAATTTAGCTACTTCTACGCTAAGTATCGTTTTTATAAACATCGTCCTAGCCATTATGATGGGTCTTGTTATCTTTACATTTATATTTGAATTTGGCGCAGAGCCGTCTCAAGGACCAGGACTTGTCTTTATCTCGCTTCCAACGCTCTTTGCTAAGCTTGGTGTGATAGGTCAAATTTTAGCTGTAGCATTTTTTGCAGCGCTTATCTTTGCTGGCATTACTTCAGCTATCTCTATCGTAGAGCCGTTTGTATTTTTCTTGATCAGAGAGTATGGCATTAGCAGGATAAAAGCTCTTAGCATAGTTGGAGCCGGTGTTTTTGTATTGGGATTTTTATGTCTTTTATCAAATATAGAAAATGTTGGCGACAAATTTATGCTCTTTGGTAAAAATTTCTTTGATTTTCTTGATTTTACCGCTTCAAATGTTCTGCTTCCAATTAGTGGTATTGGTGGAGCGATATTCGTTGGATATTTTATGAAAAGAGAAGCACTTTATGTGCTATTTAGTCCATATATGAGCGACTTTGTATTTAGTGCGTGGTATTTTTTATTAAGATATGTGGCGCCAGTTTGCGTCTTTATCATCATGATAAATAAATTGTTTTTTTAAGGGTTGTTTATGCAAAAAGTTGAGAAATTTTTTGATAAGGTAGGCGATATAGTCGGCTATATTTGCATGTTTATTATGGCTTTGATGATAATAGACGTCTTTTTTAACGTTGTGGCAAGATATTTTTTCTCTTATGGAAATGTCGCATTTCAGGAGCTTGAGTGGCATTTTTTTGCTGTAATATTTTTGCTTGGCATGAGCTATGCATTAAAAGAAGATGCACATGTTAGAGTTGATATCTTTTATGCTAAATTTTCACCAAAAAATAAAGCTCTTGTAAATATGATAGGAACTGTTATTTTTGTAATCCCATTTGCACTTCTGGTTTCAAATTTATCGTTTGAATTTGTGAGTGACGCTTATACTTCAGCTGAAGCTAGTGCGGATCCAGGCGGCCTTACTCACAGATGGATCATAAAAGCACTTATTCCTTTTTCTTTTTATCTACTTGTATTTTTTGCGATTGGCTTTTTTATAAGAAATTTTAATCTTTACAAAAAAGCTAAAAAGGGGGAATAATGGCTGGTTTGATAATGTTTATAGCTGCACTTTTGATGCTAGGCATTGGCTTTCCGGTAGCCTTTACCTTTGGTGCGGTTTCGATGATATTTGGCATGATTGGTAGTATTGTTGAGAGCATTGGAGACGGAGATGGGCTGCTTGGAAGTATCGAAGTTTTCAAAGATATGTTTAACTTCATGCCTTATAGAATTTTCTCTATCATGGAGAGTAGAATTTTTATAGCAGTTCCACTTTTTGTATTTATGGGCGTCGTGCTTCAAAAGTCAAAACTAGCCGAGAGGCTACTTGAGAGCATGGGTATGCTTTTTGGAGAAATTCGCGGAGGTATTGCTATTAGCACTATCTTGGTTGGAGCACTTCTTGCAGCTTCAACTGGTGTTGTTGGTGCAAGTGTCGTTGCAATGGGCGTTATAAGCTTACCTGTTATGTTAAAGTATAAATACGACCAAGCGCTAGGTTGTGGCACTATATGTGCTGCTGGTACGCTTGGACAGATCATTCCACCTTCTATCGTGTTGATTATTTTGGGTGATATATTTTCAGTGCCAGTTGGTGAGCTTTTTCATCAAGCCATCATCCCAGGACTCACACTAGTAGCAGTTTATATCATTTATATTTTGATTGTTGCTTATTTGAAACCAGATACTGCACCGGTAGTAAAAGATGAGAGCGGTGTTAGTAAATTTAAGCAGATCATGAGAGCACTAATCGCTATCTTTCCACCTCTTTTACTGGTTATTTGCGTATTGGGTTCTATATTTGCAGGTATCGCTACACCAACTGAAAGTTCAGCTTTTGGCTGCGTCGGAGCCATTATTTTAGCTATTTTTTATAGGACATTTTCATTTTCTATGATAAAAGAGGCATTGGCTGAAAGCGTAAAAACCACAGCACTTGTCTTTGCCATACTTGTTGGTGCGACAGCCTTTTCTATGGTATTTAGTTACACTGGTGGCGATGAGATTGTTGAAAAATTTATGACAAATTTACCAGGCGAGAAGTGGGGCTTTATCATTTTTAGTATGGTTGTCATCTTTGTGCTTGGCTTTTTTATCGACTTTGTTGAAATTTCATACATTGTGCTTCCTATCTTGGTGCCAATAGCCGCAAAGCTTGGTATAAATCCAATTTATCTAGCAATCTTAGTTGCTATGAATTTACAAACTTCATTTTTGACGCCGCCATTTGGTTTTAGCTTATTTTTCCTAAGGTCAGTCGCACCAGCTGAGATAAAAACGACTGCTATTTATAAAGGCGTTGTGCCTTATATTTTTATTCAGCTTGCTGTACTTGTATTTTTCTGCGTCTTTCTAATGGAATTAAAGCCAATGCTTGATGCGAGCCACGGCGGATTATTAAACTTCTTGCTCTCACTTTTTAAATGATATAAAAGTTTTTGGTTGTAAAATACCAAGAAACAAGCAAAATGGCTAATTTGAGTTTCTAACCAGATTAGCCATTTTCTATGAATTCTTTAAATAAATTTATAAAATTAATGAGGTGGGTGATGGCGAAGAAATTTATCGATGTTATGGATACGACCTTTAGAGATGGCTTTCAGTCAGTTTATGGCGCTAGAGTGCTTATGAATGACTTTTTGCCTGCGCTTGAAGCAGCCAAAGAGGCTGGCATAGAGCATTTTGAATTTGGTGGCGGAGCGAGATTTCAAAGCCTTTATTTTTACCTAAATGAAGATGCTTTTGCGATGATGGATAAATTTAGAAGCATCGTAGGACCAAAAGCAAATCTTCAAACCCTAAGTAGGGGCGTAAATACCGTCACACTTGATACTGGCAGCCGTGAGCTAATCGACCTTCACGCAAAACTTTTCAAAAAACATGGAACCACCACCATCAGAAATTTTGACGCACTAAATGACGTTGAAAATTTAAAATATTCAGGCGAGAGGATCGCTCATCACGGACTAAAACACGAAGTTGTTGTTACGATGATGGATTTGCCTAGTGGCTGTGTGGGAGCTCATGATGTTAAATTTTATGAGAAAATTTTAAGAGAAATTTTAGATGCAAATATCCCTTATCACAGCGTTTGCTTTAAAGACGCAAGTGGTACAAGTAGCCCGCAAAAGGTCTATGAAACCATAAAAATGGCTAGAAAGCTACTTCCAGAAAAAACTCATATCAGACTTCATACACATGAAACTGCAGGCGTAAGTGTGGCTTGCTATCTTGCAGCGCTTGAAGCCGGCGTTGATGGCATAGATCTAGCCGCAAGCCCAGTAAGTGGTGGTACAAGTCAGCCAGATATCTTAACTATGCTTCATGCAGTAAAAGGCAAAAACTACGATCTTGGCGGACTTGACGTGGAGAAAATTTTAAAATACGAAAGCGTTTTGAATGATTGCTTAAAAGAGTATTTCTTACCACCTGAAGCCGTGCAAGTAAGCCCGCTCATACCATTTTCACCAATGCCAGGTGGCGCACTCACTGCAAATACCCAGATGATGAGAGATAATAATATCTTAGATAAATTCCCAGAGGTCATCCTTGCTATGCGCGAGGTGGTGCAAAAGGGTGGATACGGCACTTCAGTGACCCCTGTTAGCCAGTTTTACTTCCAACAAGCGTTTAATAATGTAATGTTTGGCAAGTGGAAAAAGATCGCTGAGGGATATGGCAAAATGGTGCTTGGCTACTTTGGCAAGACCCCAGTTACGCCTGATCAAGAGATCATCAAGCTTGCAAGCGAGCAACTAGGCTTAAAACCAACTACAAAACACGCAGTTGATATAGCAGATAAAGACGAGAGTAAGTCGCTTGCACACGTAAAAGAAATTTTAAAACAAAATAAGATCAAAGTCACCGAAGAAAATGTTTTTATAGCAGCAGCTTGTAAAGAAAAAGGCATCGCATTTTTAAAAGGCGAAGCAAAAGTAAATGTAAGAAAAGTAGATCCAAACGCTAAGGCAAACGAGGGCAGACAAACTCAAAGTGGCAGATATAGTGTCGTCGTAAATGGTAGCCGCTACAATGTCGAAGTAAGCGAGGGCTTTAACGATAGCATCCAAGTAAAATCGATCACCGAAGTTGAAGGCAAGAGCGTAAAAAATGCTAAAAGTGCAGCAGCAGGCGCAACAGCAAATGATATCGTTGCTAGCTTACCGGGTGCTGTGCATAAAATTTTAGTAAGTCCTGGCGATCAAGTCAAAAAAGGGCAAGCTGTAGTCGTGCTTGAAGCAATGAAGATGGAGATAGAGGTCAAAGCCCCAAAAGATGGTGTGATAGGCTCTATTGAAGTTAGCAAAGGTCAAAGTGTCGCGAACAATCAAGTGGTGGCTAAATTTAAATAAATTTGCCCATTTTAAAAAGAGAGTGTTAAGCGAAATTTGATTAACATTTTGATGACTTTTAGGTCAGAATTTATAAAAAATGAAAATTTTAAAAGGAAATAACATGATAAACAAACTAGACGAACTAGGTCTAAAAGAGATCAAAAAGATAAATCACAATCTAAGCTACGACGAGCTTTTTGAGCTTGAAAAGGCAAACAACGAAGGCAGGGTTTCAAGCAACGGCACATTTATGGTTGATATGGGAATTTTTACTGGAAGAAGCCCAAAAGATAAGTATTTCGTCAAGCAAGATCCAAGCCAAAAATACATCGCTTGGGGTAAGATAAATCAGCCTATCACAAAAGAGCTTTTTGATAAACTTCTTAAAAAAGCAAAAGAGCAACTAAGTGGTAAAGAAATTTTTATCCAAGATGCATTTTGCGGAGCCAGCAAAAAGAGTAAAAAATCAGTTCGTTTTGTCACAGAAGTAGCGTGGCAAGCACACTTTGTAAAAAATATGTTCATCCGTCCAAGCAAGGAAGAGCTAGCTAACTTTGAGCCTGATTTTGTAGTATATAACGCTTGTAAAACAAAAAATGAAGATTATAAGGCTGATGGGCTACATTCAGAGGTCTTTGTCATCTTTAACGTCGAAGAAAATGTTGCAGTAATAGGTGGTACATGGTACGGCGGTGAAATGAAAAAAGGCATTTTTTCTATGATGAACTATTGGCTGCCACTTGAGGGTAAGCTAAGCATGCACTGCTCTGCAAACGTAGGCGAGAAGGGCGATACAGCGCTATTTTTTGGCCTATCTGGCACTGGTAAAACGACACTTTCAACTGATCCAAAACGCAAACTAATAGGTGATGATGAGCACGGCTGGGACGATGATGGCGTATTTAACTTTGAGGGTGGCTGCTACGCAAAATGTATAAACCTCGATCCAAGTAGCGAACCAGAAATTTATGCAGCGATCAGGTGTGATGCGCTACTTGAAAACGTTGTAGCTGACGAAAATGGCGTAGTTGATTACAAAGACGGCTCAAAGACTGAAAATACGCGTGTAAGCTATCCGATCTATCACATCGACAATTACGAGCCAAGCTCAAGTGCCGGCCATCCAAAAAATATCATCTTTTTAAGTGCTGACGCTTTTGGCGTGCTTCCTCCAGTTGCAAAGCTCACAAAAGAGCAGGCGATGTATTATTTCCTAAGTGGTTATACAGCAAAAGTTGCTGGCACAGAGCGCGGTATAACTGAGCCAGTCGCTACTTTTAGCGCTTGCTTTGGCGAGCCATTTATGCCACTTCACCCAACTGTCTATGCAAAACTACTAGGCGAGAAGATCGATAAACACGGCGTTAATGTCTATCTTGTAAATACAGGCTGGAGCGGTGGTGCTTACGGCGTTGGTAAACGTATGAGCATAAAAGCAACTCGTGCTTGCATAAACGCGATCCTTGATGGCAGCATCACAAAATGCGAATTTGAAAATTTTGATAAATTTAACTTTGCTATACCAAAAGAGCTTGATGGTGTCGAGACAAAACTGCTAAATCCTATAAACACATGGACGCATCCAGCTGAGTATAACGCTTCACGTGATAAGCTCGCTAAAATGTTTGTTGAAAATTTCAAACGTTACGAAGATGTAAAAGAGGGCGTTGAATACGCTAAAGCTGGACCAAAAGCTTAATTTATATAGCCTTGCAAAGCTTCTTGCAAGGCTAGTCTTGTTAGTTGATATTTTTGATATGACTAAATTTAAAGTATCTATTTTCTAAATTCCAAGCTCAAGTATTACATTTGTAAATTTATTCTAGTAAGTAACAAAATATTGGGTATTGCCAAATATATGAGTTGCTAATAAAATTTTTCCTATTACACTTAGCTCCTAGTTTTTCTTTTTGTGCTTGAACCAGTTATCAAATATTGTTTATTGTGTTATTTTCTAAAAATTTTTATAGGTTTGAGGAGGAGATAGATCGCATAAATTTAGGGTAAAAAGAAAAAATAAGGGCAAAGTTGCCCTTATAGTTATAAATGTATATTATGAGTGAAAGTGAAATTCCTCTGGATGATCTAGTGCGTATCTAAATTTATCCATATCGACTTTTTTATCCCAGATAGATACGATCATGCAGCCAACAGCGTTACCGCAGAGATTACCAACAGCACGCATTTCTGACATAAATTTATCAACGCCAAGTAGTACAGCTACGGTGACGACTGGTATGCCAGTGCTTGGAAGTGCGCTTAGTGTTCCAGCAAGGACGACAAAGCCTGAACCTGTCACGCCAACAGCACCTTTGCTTGTGATCATTAGTACGATTAGTATACTTATTAGATGCTCAAAACTTAGCGGGATGTTAAATGCTTGAGCTAGGAAAATAACGCTTAAACTTAGATAGATGTTGGTGCAGTCAAGATTAAATGAGTAGCCAGTTGGAATGATAAGACCAACAGCGCCTCTATTTATACCAGCTGATTCTAGTTTTTGCATAAGTGGCGCGAGAGCTGTTTCGCTCGAGCTTGTCGCAAATACTACCAATACCTCTTTTGATATAAAACGCATAAATTTAAAGACATTGATTTTCGCAAAATAGCAGATAACGCCAAGCACCACAAAGATAAAAAAGCAGCTCGCAAGTGCCATAACAACCAAAAGCTCCATCATGCCAAGAAGCGTTCCGATACCAAATTTGCCGATTAGATAAGCCATAGCTGAAAATGCAGCCACTGGGCTAAAGAGCATAAGCCAGCTAAGAAGTTTCAAGACATAGTGCTGGATAAATTCAAGTGGCTTTAGGCAAGCTTGTTTTTTATCATGAGCTAGCAGCGAAAGCACGATAGCAACGATAATAGCCATAAAAAGTACTTGAAGTGTGTTTGATTTTATAAATGGATCAAGTATATGCACGTATGGGAAAATGTCATCTACTGGCACAGCACCTCTTAAAAGATGAAGTGTATGTGCTACAAATCCGCTATTTGCGTCCATATTTGCAGCTTGAGATGTAAATTTAGCTACGCTTGAGGCATCAAGCTGAGTGTAGTCAAGATTCATGCCATGTCCTGGACGAAGTGTCTCACCAAAGATGATACCAACAGCAAGCGCAAGTGTGCTAACTATCTCAAAATAGATAAATGCCTTTAATCCAATAGATCCAAGATCTTTTAAACTCTCAAGCCCAACGATACCTGAAACGATCGTTAAAAAGATAATAGGGCCAATTAAAATTTTAAGTGCTTTTATAAAATAATCAATACCTGGTTTGCTTGCTATACCAAGCTCAGGTGCAACCATGCCAACGATAACGCCACCAACAATACCGATCACAACCCAAAAGGCAAGATTGGTAAATAATCTTACAGCAAGATTTCCTTGCTTTTTAGCATTATTCATAAATTTTCCCCTTTATAGGCTTTCTCTGATCTTAGCAGAGATAATCTTATCGCCTTGTCTTATAGCGTCAAGCACCTTTAGGCTCTCATCATCAACGCATTTTCCAAAGACTGTATGCACGCCGTCAAGATGAGGTTGTTTGCTGTGACAGATGAAAAACTGTGATCCGCCAGTATCACGCCCTGCATGAGCCATACTTAGGCTACCGCGCTCGTGCTTTACCCCTTGCTTATCGCATTCGCATTTTATTCTCCAGCCAGGACCGCCCGTGCCTGTGCCATTTGGGCAGCCGCCTTGGATGACAAAATTTGGTATAACTCTGTGAAAATTTAGACCATTATAAAAGCCTGATTTTATCAAATGGACAAAATTTGCGACAGCTTGTGGAGTTTCTTCGGCAAAAAGTTCAAGTCTGATCTCGCCTTTGTCTGTCTCTAAAACTGCAAATTTATCTTTTTTAAGCTCATCTAAATTTATATCATAAACTTTTAATTCATCAAAACGCATGTATTTCCTTTTTATTCGATATTTGTATAAACTGCTTGAACGTCATCATCGTCTTCTAGCTTATCAAGAAGCCTCTCAACCTCAAGCATTTGCTCTTCGCTTAGATTCACGGTTTGATTTGGTAAGTATTGAAGTGAAGCTTTTTTAACCACTAAATTTAGCTTTTCGATACCTTCATGAAGTGTGCCAAAATTTGCATAATCACCGTATACAAATAGTGTCTCATCGTCAGCCTCGATATCGCTTAGACCATAATCTATTAGTTCAAGCTCGATCTCTTCGATATCTGCGCTTGGCTTTTCAAGCTCAAAAACACTCTTTCTTGTAAACATAAAGCTAAGGCTGCCACTTGGCAAAATTTCTCCACCATTTTTGCTAAATATCGCTTTAACATTGGCAACTGTTCTCGTTGGATTATCAGTCGCACACTCAACGATGATCTGCACGCCGTGAGCCGCTTTACCATCATAAAAAATAGTCTTAATATCGGCGCTATCTTTGCCATTTGCTCTTTTTATGGCAGCGTCGATGTTATCTTTTGGCATATTTTCAGCTTTTGCTGCTGCGATAGCTGCGCGAAGTTTAGGGTTCATATCTGGATCACAACCACCATCTTTTGCAGCTACTGTTATAGCTTTTGAAAGTTTTGGAAATACTTTGCTCATCTTATCCCATCTAGCTTCTTTTGCCGCTCTTCGGTACTCAAATGCTCGTCCCATAAATATCCTTAAATAAATTTTTTACGGATTATAACTAAAAAAATTTTATACTTTTTTAAAACATTTTTAGTTTGCCTGCTAAAGCGCTTAATTTGTAAATTTGAAAATAATATTTGGTAAAAATTTAAGCTAAAGGCATATAATCATACACATGATAAAAAATGCTCAAAAACAAGATGCAAAAATCTGCATAAAACTACTAAATTTAGCTATGGAGGACATCGCCTACAAGCTAAGTGGCTACGATGATCCTATTAAAAGTGATGAAATTTTAGAAATTTTTTTCAAAAGTGAGACAAATAGACTAAGCTATAAAAATGTCTTTGTTTATAAACATAACGAGGAAATTATCGCTGCTATGTGTGTATATTTTGGTGGCGACGCGGAACAACTTGATATAGAAATTTTGCAGCATTTAAAGGCGCTTGGCAAAGACGCCCAGGTAGAAAAAGAGTGTTTTGACGATGAGTTTTATATAGATAGTATCGCTGTTGATGAAAATTTTAGAGGCCAAGGGCTTGCAAAAGAGCTCATAAGGTATTCATTTGTCAAGGCAAAAGAACTAGGGCATAAAAAGGTTTCATTAATAGTAGATACAAATAAGCCAAAAGTTCGTAAATTTTACGAGAGTTTGGGTTTTAAATTTAATGTCAAGAAAATTGTAAATTTACATGAATACGACCATATGATAAAGGAGATAATATGAAAACATTTGAAGTAAACAATATCCACTGCCAAAACTGCGCAAACACTATAAAAAACGCACTTGAAGATGACTTTGGCGAGATAAAAGTCGATCTTAGCAAAGAGCCAAGACAAGTAAGCGTCGATATAAAAGATGGCGATGTAGAGAAATTTAAATCAGAAATGGCTGATCTTGGATTTGACGTTATAAAGGAGCTTTGATATGCCTTTAAAAGTCAAGCTAAATATAGCGGGAATGAGCTGCGTAAATTGCTCAAACGCTATCGAGAAAGTTTCTAAAAAGATAGATGGGGTGCTTGAAGCAAATGTAAATTTTGCAAATGCAAGCGGCGAATTTGTCCTAAAAGACGCTAGCGTGCGTGAAGTTTTAGAGCAAAAGATAAAGAAGCTTGGCTATTTTGTGGCGACAAATATTGATGAATTTGAAGCCAAAAGAGACGAGCATATAACTGCGATCAGAAATAAATTTATATTTGCATTTCTAGCGAGCATGGTCATCATGGCGCTTGAGATGTTTGTAAGGCCTAGCGTGGTTGTAAATTTAGCCATTTTAGCGCTTGGCTTTTTGGTGCTAGCTTTTAGTGGCAAAGACTTCTTTGCTCACGCCATAGAGACTGTTAAAAACAAAAACTACGATATGAACGTGCTTGTAGCTCTTGGAAGCGGCAGTGCATTTTTATACTCGCTTTTTGTTGTGATCTTTTCAGATTTCATCCCAGATGATCTAAAAAATGTCTATGTCTCGGGCGCAGCGATGATAATAGCCTTTGTTTTGCTTGGCAAGTATCTTGAAGAGCGCTCAAAGGCAAAGGCAGGCGACTACCTAAAGACGCTACTTAAAATTTCGCCAAAGACCGCCTTTTTGGTCATGCCAGATGGACATAGTAAAGAGGTAAATGTAAATGAGCTAAAAGTAGGCGACATCGTCATCGTAAAAAATGGCTACAACATTCCAAGTGATGGCGTGATAGTTCAAGGTGGCGCTGAGATAGATGCTTCTATGCTTACAGGAGAGAGCTTGCCAGTTTATAAAGAGGTGGGAGATGGCGTATTTGCCGGCACTCTAAACACAAATGGCTACATAAGCGTCAAGGTGACAAAGAGCTCTTACGAGAGCTTGCTATCTCAAATTTTAAACCTACTAAGCGACGCTAGCTCTAAAAAGATGCCTATCGGACGGCTGGCTGACAAGATAGCAAACATCTTTGTGCCAAGTGTCGTGGCGATCTCAGTTCTTACATTTTTAATATGGATAATTTTTAGTGGAAATTTCGCCTATGCGATCTCTAGCGCGATCTGCGTTTTAATAATCTCATGTCCATGCGCTCTTGGACTTGCTACGCCAATAGCAATAGTAAGCTCGCTTGCACGTGGTGCAAAAGCTGGAATTTTAGTAAAAAATCCAGAAGTTTTAGAGCTAATAAAAGATGCTAAATTCGTAGCATTTGACAAAACAGGCACACTTAGTAAAGGGCAAATCAGCGTCAAAAGCTCAAATTTAAGCGAGCAAGATTTAGCTCTTATCGCTTCTGCTGAAAATTTAAGTGAGCATCTCATCTCAAAAGCTATCGTTAGATATGCAAAGCAAAAATGTATAGATTTACAAAAGCTAAATGGAAAATTTCAAAATGTTGTCGGGCAAGGCATCATCTATGAGGATGAGAATAATCAGATAATAATCGGAAACGAAAAGCTGCTTTTGGCAAATGAAGTAAGTTTAAATCCGGATGAAAGTAGCGCTATAAAAGAGGCTACAAACGATGGAAGCGGCGTCATACTTTGTGCTATAAATAAAAAATTTGTTGGTTTTTTAACGCTTAGTGATGAGCTAAAAGACGAAGCGAGTGATGTTATAAATGAGCTTACAAGTCTAAATTTACAAAGTGTGATCCTCTCAGGCGATGATGAGAAAGTAGTTGCAAGCATCGCTAAGAAGCTAAATGTGAGTAAATATCACGCAAATATGTTGCCTGAAGATAAATTTAATGAGATAAAAGAGCTTGCAAGCCACGGTGGCGTTATCTTCGTCGGAGATGGCGTAAATGATTCACCATCGCTTAAAGAGGCAAGTGTTGGTATCGCTATGAACTCGGGCTCAGATATAGCAAAAGGTGCTGGAGATATCGTACTTGTTAAAAATGATTTGCATGGCGTAACTGGGCTAGTTAGACTAGCAAATGCTACTATGGCAAACATAAAAGAAAATTTATTTTGGGCGTTTATGTATAACGCGATTTGTATCCCAGTGGCTGCTGGTGTACTTTACCCGGTCTTTGGACTACTTTTAAGCCCAGTTTATGGTTCAATGGCGATGTGTCTTAGCTCCGTTACTGTCGTTTTAAACGCACTTAGACTTAGATATCTACGACTTAAGGATTAAAATTTGAAACTTGGAGAACTTTATAGCGTTGTAGCGGCTGCGCTTGCTGCAAATTTTAGTGGCATTTTAGATGTTTCATCTTTTATGCGTATCAAAAAGACAAATGCGTGGATAACGCAGACAAATAACGAAGCAAATAAAAAAGGTAACGAGCTTTATGCCAAATTTATCAAAGATGAAAGTAGTGCTGCTTTATGTGACGATTTTGTCATTTTAAAGTCAAAATTTGAGGCAAGTTACTATTTTTCGTCTGCAAAAGATGATCTAGCTCAATTTTATAAAGCTATAAATTTTCAGCCAAAAATGGGTAAGGTTGATAGCATATCAAATCAGCTAATTTTAATAGCAAATATTTTAAAAAGTAAAGCATCTAAGGAGTCTATGAAGCTTCTTGCAGCTTTTAGTGTCTCATTTTTCTTGCCTTATGCTAAACAGCTTTCAAAAGATATACAAAAAGACGCAACTAGCAATTTTTATAAATCAATGGGATATTTTTTAGAGGATTTTTGCTTAGTTTTAGAAACTATTATTGGTAAGGCTTAGTTTTAAGCCTGTGCCATTTCTATCATTTGAGTTTTAATGCTTAAAATGTTATTTTGAATGGCTGACTGCTCTAAATTTAAGTAATGAAGCATTTGCATAGAGTCACGATCTTTTAGGCTTTGGATGCTTGAAATTTGATGTGAAATATCTAGCTTTTGATCTTGTAATTTTTCTAAGTCCTGTTGTAACTGTATAGCGCTCGCTTTATTAATAATTATAGGAGAAATTTTAGCATCTTCTCTTTGTTCTACATGTACTTCATTGCTTCTAACAATATCTTTCTTGTCATAGCCAGAAGATACTAACATGCTTGTTTTTGAGCTATTTGAAGAGATAGATGTATAGCCATCATGATAGAAAATATTTGAGTTCATGTTCGCATCTATTTGCATATCATCTTTCCTCTTATAGATTATTTTTATTTTAAACTATATTCAATAGAAAATTAAAATAGTTTTTAAAAAGTTATATTTTGAATTATATTTCTATATCCTTAAAGATAAATTATATTTATAACTTTTTTGCAACTTTATAGTTAAAATACCCAGTTAAGTGCTATTTTGTTAAAATCACGCGAAACTAATTAAAGGTAAAGCTATGAAAAAAGATAAAAACGCACATAAAAAGATGTGGGAGGGCAGATTTAGCGAGGCTAGCTCGAAGCTACTTGAGGAATTTAATGCCTCTATAAATTTTGATAAAAATTTTTTTGAAGAGGATATCGCTGGAAGTAAGGCTCACGCAAAGATGCTTGGGGTTTGTGGAATTTTGAAAAAAGATGAGTCAGAGGCGATTATAAAGGGGCTTGATGAGGTTTTAGCTGAGATAAGGGCTGGTAAATTTGCTTTTAAGATAGAGGATGAGGATATCCACATGGCGGTTGAAAAGCGTCTTAGCCAGATCATCGGCGCCGAGCTTGGTGGCAGACTGCACACAGCTAGAAGTAGAAATGACCAAGTTGCGCTTGATTTTAAATTTTATGTTTTGAAGAAAAATTTAGAAATTTCTTCATGTATAAAAGAGCTCATCGCCACGCTTACAAATTTGGCAAAAAACCACAAAGATACGCTAATGCCAGGCTACACACATCTTCAGCACGCTCAGCCAGTAAGTCTTAGCTATCACTTGCTAGCATATGCATTTATGTTTAAAAGAGATTTTGAGCGTTTTGTTAGCTCATATGAGCGAAACAACCTAAGTCCGCTTGGTTCAGCAGCCCTTGCAGGCACTCCTCATAAGATAGATAGAACTATCGTTGCAAGTGAGCTTGGCTTTGCAGGCTGCACGCAAAATGCGATGGATAGCGTGAGTGACCGTGATTTTGCGCTGGAAATTTTATTTAACATTAGCGTTTTTATGACGCACGCTTCTAGGCTTTGTGAGGAGCTCATACTTTGGAGCTCGCAGGAATTTGGCTTTGTAAGCATTAGTGACGCTTATAGCACGGGCAGTTCCATAATGCCACAGAAGAAAAATCCAGACGTAGCCGAACTCATACGCGGTAAAACTGGGCGCGTAAATGGAAATTTAGTAGCGCTACTAACTACGATGAAAGGTCTGCCACTTGCTTATAATAAAGATATGCAAGAAGATAAAGAGGGCGTGTTTGACAGCGTCTCAACCATTTTAAGCTCGGCTACTATCCTAAATGAGATGATAAAAACGGCTAAATTTAATGAAAAAAACATGTTAAAAGCGACAAAAACAGGGCATCTAAGTGCCACTGATTTGGCAGACTATCTAGTGCGTGAAAAAAATATCCCATTTAGAACGGCGCATTTTATCACAGGCAAAGCTGTCGCAAAGGCTGAGAGTTTGGGACTTGATTTAAGTGAATTAAACGAAGAGCAGCTAAAAAGTGTGGATGAAAATTTAGATGCAAATGCTATTAAATTTTTAGATCTTTACGCTTCAAAAGAGGCACGCACTTCAAAAGGCGGTACGGCAAATAAAAGCGTTGATGAGCAGATAGAAATTTTAGACTACTGGCTTAAGAAAAAAGAGTTATAATTACGCAAAATCTACAAATTTTAAAGGATGAAAAATGTTTTTTGATGGCAAGAATAAAGAGCTTTCTAGTAAAAATGAAGCTTTACAAAGAGAAAATGAAGCTTTAAAGGCTGAAATTTTAGCACTTAAAGAGGAGCTAAAAAACGTTAAAACTTGTGAGCCAAAAGAGCAAGCTAAGGATAAGCAAGAGGCTGTAAATTTATTACTTTCAAGTTATCAAGATGGTATAAATTTCTTGCAATTAACAATGGAAGAAAATCTAAAAATGCTTGAAAGTATAAATGGACTAAATGAAAAAACTTTCAAAGAGACGGGTGAACTCAAGTCGCAAACGGCTGAAATTTTAAACTCGATCGAGCAAGTAAGCCAGATGAGCAATGACCTTTCAAATGACGCTTCTTCGCTTAATGGAAGCGTAAATTCGATTGCTGAGATTATAAATCTAATTAAAGACATCTCAGATCAGACAAATTTGCTAGCTCTAAATGCTGCTATCGAGGCGGCCCGTGCTGGTGAGCATGGACGAGGTTTTGCTGTCGTGGCAGATGAGGTTAGAAAGCTAGCTGAGCGCACTCAAAAAGCGACACTTGAAGTAGAAGTAAATATAAATGGCCTTAAGCAAAGTGCGAATACGATGATCGAAATGAGTGAGAATTTCTCAAAAATTTCTGCAAATGCTATGAAAATTTTAGGTGGATTTGAAGGAAACATCTCAAGCGTAAATGCAAATACGCAAAATATCCTAAATCAGGCTCTAAATGTTACAAATGAAGTCTATGTAAGTAATGGAAAAATAGATCATATAAATATGAAGCTAAATGGGTATAGAGGCGTGCTTTTAAATGAGTTTAATAAAATTCAAGATGTTCATGAGTGTAGATTTGGCAAATGGTATGAAAAAGATGTGAAAAATACTCTTGTAAAAGATGCCAAAATTCTCTCAAGTATCGCAGCTCATCATGAAAATGTTCATCATGGACTAGAAAAAGCGATGGTTATTTTTGCTGATAAAGACAAAGGAAATCTACCTGGCGTTGAAATATTAAAAGATGTTGAGAACTCAAGTAAAGTAGGTTTTGAAGAGTTACTTGAAGCTATAAAGGCTGCCAGAAAATAGAATAAAATTTTAGACTCAGGCTTTGAGTCTAAAATTTATAAGTTATTAAAATGTGCTTTGTGGATCAGCTACGCCTTCGCTCCAGCCAAGCTTCGCTCCGCCAAGCAGGTGAAAATGTAGATGCATAACTTCTTGACCACCGTTTTCACCGCAGTTTGTTATGAGGCGGTATCCGCTCTTATCAACGCCCATTAAGGTCGCTACTTCTTGGATAAATTTTGTCATCTCTCCCATTAAAACCGGATCCATCTCTTGGAAATTTTTATAGTGTTTTTTTGGGATGATTAGGATGTGGATCGGTGCTTTTGGGTTTATGTCGTTAAAAGCTAGAAATTTCTCGCTTTCAAGTACTTTGTTGCAAGGGATTTCACCAGCTACGATCTTTTCAAATATGGTCATTTTAGCTCCTTTGAAATTTTGCAAAATTATATCAAAGTGTGCTTAAATTTCGTGCTCTTTATCTTGATTTTAACTCTTTTTCTATAAAATCGACTCAAAAATTTATAAAGGCAAAAAATTGCAAGATTTCGTTAATAAAATCAAAAATGAAATTTCAACGCTTGACGATCTTGAGAAGGTCAGGGTAGAAATTTTTGGCAAAAAGGGCATCTTGGCGCAAGGTTTTGCAAAGCTAAAAGAGCTTGGTGAAGATGAGAAAAAGGAATTTGCAGCAAATTTAAACAAGCAAAGAGATGAACTTGGCGCGCTAATAGAAGCTAAAAAAGCTGAGCTTAGCGAGCAAGAGATAGATAACAAGATGAAAAAAGAAGCCGCTGATATCACGCTATTTAATGAGCCTGTTGCTAGTGGGGCACTTCATCCTGTGATGGCTACGATGGATAAGATAATTGAATACTTTTTGGCTCTAAATTTCTCGCTCGAGACTGGACCATTGATAGAAGATGATTTTCACAACTTTGAAGCGCTAAATTTACCAAAATACCACCCAGCAAGGGATATGCAAGATACATTTTACCTAGATGATTTTAGACTTTTAAGGACGCATACGAGTCCAGTTCAGGTGCGAACTATGCTAAATCAAAAGCCGCCTATTCGTATGATAGCGCCTGGCACGGTCTTTAGACGTGATATGGATTTAACACATACACCGATGTTTCACCAGGTTGAGGGCCTCGTGGTAGAGGATGCTGAGAAAGTTAGCTTTGCAAATTTAAAATCAATGCTTGAGGGCTTTTTAAAGCACATGTTTGGCGACGTTGAAGTGCGTTTTCGCCCTAGCTTCTTTCCATTTACGGAGCCTAGCGCAGAGGTTGATATTAGTTGTATATTTTGCCATGGCAAGGGCTGCAGAGTGTGCAAGCAGACTACTTGGCTTGAGGTACTTGGATGCGGAGTCGTTGATCCAAATGTATTTAAGGCAGTTGGCTATAAAAATGTAAGTGGATACGCCTTTGGCCTTGGCGTTGAGAGATTTGCGATGTTGCTTCATAGAGTGCCTGATCTAAGGTCGCTTTTTGAGGGAGATTTAAGATTGTTGGAGCAGTTTAAATGATAATTTCAAAGCATTGGTTAAACGAGTGGATCGACCTTAGCGACGTTAGCGGCGAGACACTTTCAAAGACATTAAATTCTATCGGGCTAGAGGTTGATAGCTATAAAGAGATAAATTTACCAAAGAGTATTGTGGTTGGCTACATAAAAAGTAGAGAGAAGCACCCAGATGCCGATAAACTAAGCATTTGTCAAGTGGATGTTGGCGGAGAGACGCTTCAGATCGTGTGTGGGGCTAAAAATGTTGAAGCTGGCCAGTTTGTGCCAGTTGCACTTATTGGCACGACTATGCCAAATGGTCTTGAGATAAAAAAAGCAAAGCTAAGAGGTATCGAGTCAAGTGGCATGATCTGCTCTTCAAGTGAGCTGGGACTTCCAAAGGTAAACGATGGAATTTTGCCACTTGATGAGAGCATCGGCAAGCTAAAACTTGGTACAAGTCTTAGCGAATTTGAGATATTTAAAGATACGATAATCGAAGTTGATGTCACAGCAAACAGAGGCGATTGCCAAAATTTACATGGCATCGCAAGAGAAATTTGTGCAGCGCTTGATTTAAATATGAAAGATAGTCACGAAGACGATGAGAGCGAAAATTTACTAGGTATTGGCAGAATAGCTTCTGTGCGAGCAGAGGATAAAGTAAATGGGTCATTTTTGTATAAGGCTTTTGAGCTAAAAGAGGGACTATATGAAAGTTTAATAACTCGCATGCGTCTAGCATTAATAGAGTGCCAAAAGACAAATTTAGTTGAGAGACTGCTTGAATACGCGACATTTTGCACGGGTGTTTTATTTAGGGCTTATGATCACGCTAAACTTGTAAGTGAAGGCGAAAAGGCTGTTTTTGATATAAAAAATGGCAAAAATGGCGAATGTGTCGTTTATTGCGGGGATAAAAATTTAGGCATTGCTGGAATTTACCAAAGTGATGTAGCAAGGGTAGATGAGAAGTCAAAAGTGATCATAGTAGAAGCTAGCTACGTAAAGCCAGATGTAGTTTCAAAAGCTATTTTTGAAAATAAAAATTTACCAAAGGGTGATCAAATTTATCGCTCAAGTCGTGGCAGTGAGCCAAATTTAGCTTATGGTGCGGATTATTTATTTAAAAGACTTGCTAATTTTAAAGATACTCTAAATCTCTTTGCTGGCTCACAGCAGTCGCTTTTAAATACCGAACCTATCACGCTTAGTATCTCTCTTTTTGAGATTAAAAATATGATCGGTCAAGATATTGCTAGAAATGATGTTGTTAAAATTTTAAAGAAACTTGGCTTTGAGATCGCGGTAAACGTTGAGCAAGAAAGCTTTAACGTAAAAGTACCGTTATTTCGCCATGATATAGTAAATTCTCACGATGTTTGCGAGGAGATCGTAAGGATGGTAGGCATAGACAATATCGCCTCAAAACCACTAAATTTCTCTGAGAAAAATAGGCTAAATAAGACATATTTTGACTATAAAAACGCCCTAAATTTAAGGCGTAGAGCAGCCGATAATGGCTTTTTTGAAAGCGTACACTATGTTTTTGATAGTGAGGACGAGCTTAGTGAGCTAAATTTTAAACCTTGCAAAGTCAAGATACTAAATCCTATAAACAACGAATTAAACACGCTTAGACCGACGCTTGTTAATCACCTTCTAAGCTCAAGCGAGAAAAATATCAAAAACTCGAAACGCTCAGTTAGACTTTTTGAGCTTGGAGAAATTTTTGATGAAAATGCAAATCAGGGCTTAAATTTAGGCTTTGTTGTGTCTGGCCTTTTAAAAGAGCCTACATTAATAAACGGCGCAAAAGGTGAGGAGGCAAATTTCTATGCATTTGCATCGATGGTGCAAAACGTCATAGGTAAATTTGAGCTAAAACCTTGCCAGGGTATCTCATATCTTAGCCCATACGAGCAAGCACACATCTATCAAAATGGCGAAAATATCGGCTATATCGGAAGAGTTGATGCAAGGGTTGAGGCAAAGAGAGATCTGCCAAGAACTTACGTCTGCGAGATTGATTTTGCGAAGCTTAAATTTGAGCCGATTTTGGCAGTGCCTTACTCTAAATTTCAAAGCACAACAAGGGATCTTAGTCTCATCGTGCCTGAAAATTTTGAGGCTGGACAAATTTATGAGTGCATAAGAGGGCTAAACCTAAAAGAGCTAAAAGAATTTTTACCAGTTGATATCTACAAAGATGCGAAACTAAATGGCTCGATCAGCCTTAGTTTGAAATTTACATTCCAAGATATGGAAAAAACGCTTGAGGATGATGATATAAACGCACTTATGGATAAAATTTTAGGTGAGCTAAAAGATAAACTAAATATCGGAATAAGATGAGAATTTATCCATTAGAAAAAAGTCTAAATTTAACTATCAACGATATTGCAGCGGATAAATCAATATCGCATAGATGTGCGATTTTTTCGCTTTTGAGTGATAAGCCATCTCGCATTAGAAACTATCTAAGAGCAGGCGACACGCTAAATACCCTAAAAATAGTCGAGCTTTTAGGCGCAAAAGTTGAGGACAATGGTTTCGAAATAACAATCACACCGCCGCAAAAGATAAAAGAGCCAAATGAAATTTTAGAGTGTGGCAACTCAGGCACAGCGATGAGGCTTTTTATGGGATTACTAGCCGTACAGGATGGCTTTTTCGTACTAAGTGGCGATAGATATTTAAACTCACGTCCAATGGCTAGAATAGCAAAACCTCTAAACGATATGGGTGCAAAGATAGATGGTGCAAACAACGCAAGCAACGCTCCACTTTGCATAAGAGGGACGAAATTTGAAAGATTTAGTTTTGAAAGCAAGATTGCCTCAGCCCAGGTAAAAAGTGCGCTTTTGCTGGCAGCTCTTTACTCAAATGGCTGCAAATTTAGTGAGCCAGAACTAAGTAGGGATCATACTGAGCGCATGCTTGCTGGCATGGGAGCTGATATAAAGCGTGACGGCCTAGAGATCAAGCTAGAGCCGATGAAAGCCTCACTTGCGCCACTTGATATAGACGTACCAAATGATCCAAGCTCGGCATTTTTCTTTGCAGTCGCAGCACTTATCATTCCGGACTCGCATATTATTTTAAAAAATATCTTACTAAATAAAACTCGCATCGAAGCTTATAAAATTCTAGAAAAAATGGGAGCTGAGATAAAATTTTACAAAACTTCAAGCAAATATGAAGATATCGGTGATATCGAGGTCAAGTACTCACCAAATTTAAAAGGTGTAGAAGTTAGCGAAAATATCTCGTGGCTCATTGACGAAGCTCCAGCTTTAGCCATCGCATTTGCCTGCGCCAAAGGCCAAAGCAAGCTAATAAATGCAAAAGAGCTTCGTGTAAAAGAGAGCGATAGAATTACTGTCACGATAAATGCGCTAAAGCAGTGTGGTGTTGATGCTAGCGAGCTTGAAGATGGCTTTATCATAAATGGTTCAGAGGCTAAATTTGCCAAGATAGATAGTCACGGGGATCACAGGATTGCGATGAGTTTTGCTGTGCTTGGACTAAAGTGCGGCATGCAGATAGAAAAGAGCGAATTTATCGCCACTTCATTTCCAAATTTTGCTGAAATTTTAAAGAAAATGGGAGCTAGAGTTGAAGATTGAGCTTGCTAGTAGTTATGGATTTTGCTTTGGTGTAAAAAGGGCGATAAAGATTGCTGAAAATGCAGGAGATGCTGCGACCATCGGGCCACTCATCCATAATAACGAAGAGATAAACAGGCTTGAGAAAAACTACAATGTAAAAACACTTGAGGGTATAGACGAGCTAAAAGATGAGAAAAAGGCGATCATCCGCACTCATGGTATCACTAAAAATGACCTTGCAGAGCTAAAAAAGACAGATATAAAAGTGATTGACGCAACTTGTCCATTTGTGACAAAGCCACAGCAAATTTGTGAAAAAATGAGCGAAGAGGGCTATGATGTGGTGATCTATGGCGACATGCACCACCCTGAGGTAAAAGGCGTGAAGTCATACGCCAAGGGTAACGTCTATGTCGTGCTTGAAGAGAGTGAGCTAGAGGATATTAAATTTAAGCAAAAGGTTGCACTTGTTAGCCAAACGACTAGAAAAGTCGAGAAATTTATGCAGATCGCAAACTACCTTATGCTTCACGTAAAAGAGGTGCGTGTTTTTAATACGATTTGCAACGCAACATTTGAAAACCAAGAGGCTGCTAAAAATTTGGCAAAAAGAGCTGACGTGATGATAATCATCGGCGGAAAAAATAGCTCAAATACAAAACAACTCTATCTAATATCTAAAAATTTCTGCGAAGATAGCTACCTGATAGAAAGTGAAGAAGAGCTTGAAAAGTCATGGTTTGATGGCAAAAATTTGTGTGGCATAAGTGCGGGTGCAAGTACGCCTGACTGGATCATACAAAAAGTCGTTGACAGAATCAAAAAAGTATAAAATTTATCCTAGCTAAAGCCACAATTAACTATAATAAGCCAATTTGCCTCTACTGGCATAATAAAATTTAAAGGATCAAGATGGCTGTGAACAAAAGTGTTCAATTAGGAAAAGCAAAAGACGAAGATATCGAAGATATCGATTTTGCTGCGATGTTAGAGGAGTCTTTTAAAAAGACTGAAGAAGATAGTGACGCAAAGATCGTCAGTATCAATGGCGATGAGGTTTTAATCGACGTTGGCAAGAAATCAGAGGGCATTTTAAATGTTTCTGAGATCACTGATGCAAATGGCAACCTGACGCATAAAGTTGGCGATACGATCAAAGTTGTAATAACTGGATCAAGAAATGGAAGACCTATAGTGTCGCACAAAAAAGCACTTAGAAAAGAGAAAGTTAAAGCTTTCATCGAAGCTTACGATCCTGAAAATTCTGGCGAAATCGACGTAAAAGTAGTTGGAAAAAATAAAGGTGGCTTTATCACTCAAGATGTAAATGGGGTGGAATTTTTCTTACCAAAAACTCACAGTGGCTTTAAAAATGCTGAAGGAGTAATTGGTAAAACATATAAAGTAAGAGTTATAAAAATTGATAAAGAAGAAAATAGTATAGTTGTCTCTAGAAAGAAAATTTTAGATGACGACCGCAAAAAGCGTAAAGAAGCTCTATCAAGCATAGTAGAAAATGATAGCGTTATAGAGGGTACAGTTAAAAAAATCACAACTTATGGTATGTTTGTTGATGTTGGCGGCGTGGACGGACTTGTTCACTACAGCGAGATAAGCTATAAAGGCCCAGTAAACCCTAGCTCACTATATAAAGAAGGCGATAAAGTTTTAGTTAAAGTTATCAGCTATGACAACGAAAAACGCCACTTGTCTCTATCTATCAAGGCAGCTACTCCAGATCCTTGGGAAGAGATCATAAATGATGGACTAGAGGTTGGTGACACTATCAAAGTTACAGTTAGCAATATCGAGCCTTATGGCGCATTTGTTGATCTTGGAAATGATATTGAAGGATTTTTACATATATCTGAAATTTCATGGGACAAAAATATCAAAAATCCAAAAGATCACATTAATGAAGGTCAAGAGATCGATGTTGAGGTTATTGAGATAGATGCAAAAGGACATCGTCTAAGAGTGAGCCTTAAAAATTTACTTCCAAAGCCATTTGATGAGTTTAAGGCAAAACACAAAGAGGGCGACGTAGTAAAAGGCGTTGTGACAACTATCACAAATTTTGGTGCATTTGTTAGAGTAGGCTGCGTTGAGGGCTTGTTACACAATGAAGATGCATCTTGGGATAGGAATGACAAGTGCAAAGATATGTTTAAAGCTGGTGACGAGCTTGAAGTAAAGATCATCAAAATCGATAGTGCTGAACAAAAAGTTTCACTTAGCCTAAAAGATCTAAAACAAAGTCCAGTTCAAGCATTTGCTGATAAATTTAATGTAGGTGATATCGTAAAAGGAACAATTCGCGACATTAAAGACTTTGGCGTATTTGTAGAGCTTGGTAATAACGTTGATGCGCTGATCCGCAAAGAAGATCTAGGTAGTGTAGATGTTAGCACACTTAAGATCAGCGATGAGATCGAAGCAGCTATCGCATTTATCGATGAGAAGAAAAATAGAATACGCCTAAGTATACGCCGTTTAGCAAAACAAAAAGAGCGTGAAGTGTTAAATGAGATCAATGATAATGATGATAAAGTAACACTCGGCGATATTATAAAAGAACAATTACTTTAGTTTAAATGGGCAGACGCGTACTTTTATTAGTAGTTGTCCTGCTATTTGTAATATTGGGTTTGGTTGGAATTTCTCTTGTTAAATTTGCAAGTGTAAATTTCAGCCAGATACATGAAGAAAATATCACAAATGAGCAAAATTTAACCAAAAACACGACCAGCAATACCAACTGGATGAGTGAGCTAGCAACTATTAGAAAAAAAGATTATGTGCTGCCTGTAAATGAAATTTTTATAGAATACAACCGACCCAAAATAGAAAAGCCAAAGATTACTGCATATGAGCTTTTGATAGATAAAAATGATATCTATTCAATGTTTTGTTTGATGCAGACTTTAAGAAAAAGTGAGGTCGATTTTACTGTTGTAAAAGATGGTGCAAAAAGCCAGATATTTTTAAATACTCAAGACTCTAAGCTTCTACAAAATATCATTTTAGAACTAAGAGTTTATGATATCCACTCAAGTGTGAGAGAGGTAAAATTATGAAAACTATCATTGTTTGCGATGCGATACATCCAGTAGGTTTTGAACTTTTAAAAAAAGAGCAAGATATAAACGTAATAGACGCAGTTAATACTCCCAAAGATGAACTTTTAAAAATTTTAGGCGAGGCTGATGTTGCTATAACAAGAAGCTCAACTGAAGTAAACGAGGCCTTTTTAAACGCTGGTAAAAAACTAAAAGCTATCGTTAGAGCTGGTGTTGGTGTAGATAATGTCGATATAGAAGGATGCTCAAGGCGTGGCATAATAGCTATGAACGTTCCAACTGCAAACACTATTGCCGCGGTCGAGCTAACAATGGCGCATATGCTAGCTTCAGCTAGATCCCTTGAATACGCTCATAATGATCTAAAGCTAGATAGAATCTGGAAGCGTGAGAAATGGTATGGGGTTGAGCTTTTTAAGAAAAAGCTTGGCGTGATCGGCTTTGGAAATATTGGCTCGAGAGTAGCTGTTCGTGCAAAAGCTTTTGGTATGGAGATCATCGCTTATGATCCATATATTGACCCATCTAAAGTTATCGATATGGGCGGTACTTATACTAAAAATTTTGATGATATTTTAGCATGTGATTTTATCACGATACATACGCCAAAAACTAAAGAGACGACCAATATGATAGGCGCTAAAGAGATCGCAAAAATGAAAGATGGTGTAAGACTTATAAATTGCGCTAGAGGTGGTCTTTATAACGAAGAAGCACTTTATGAAGGACTAAAAAGTGGCAAAATAGCATTTGCTGGTATTGATGTTTTTACAAGAGAGCCAGCGACTGATCATCCGCTTCTTGATCTAAACAATGTAAGTGTCACCCCACATCTTGGAGCAAATACTCTTGAATCACAGCGAAATATCGCAGTCGAGGCAGTTGAACAAGCTATTTTGGCAGCTCGCGGTATAAGCTATCCAAATGCATTAAATTTACCTATAAAAACAGAAGATCTACCGCCATTTGTTGAGCCTTATATTGATCTTACAAGCAAGATGGCGTTTCTTGCTGCACAGATCAATAAAAGCGCGATCAAGGCTATCCGCATAGAGACTCATGGGCAGATTAGCGAATATGCAAATTCAATGCTAACTTTTGCAATCGTGGGCGCCTTAAAAGAGAGTCTTGGTGATGCGATAAATTACGTGAATGCTAAATTTTTATGCGATGAAAAAGGCATAGTGACTGAAACTAGCCTTGGTGGAGATAGTATTTTTAAAAATAAAATCACCGTTCGCTTAACTACCGAAAATGGCATTGTAACCGTAGGTGGAACGGTATTTGGTGAAAATCAGCAACGCATCGTAACGATAAATGGATTTAAGACCGACTTTAAGCCAAAAGGTAAGATGATCATCTTTAAAAACCATGATGTGCCAGGCGTTATTGCTCAGATTAGTAAAATTTTAGCTGATGAAAAGATTAATATCGCAGACTTCCGCCTTGGTAGAGATGATCACAATATGGCACTTGCTGTCATCTTGGTTGATGAACATATAAAAGCAGAAACGTTAGAGAGGCTAAACGCACTTGAAGCTTGCGTTTGGGCTCAATACGCAGTTATATAAAATTTTGAAAGGATAAAAAATGGCTTCATATTCAATGGGCGATCTAAAAAAAGGGCTAAAGATCGAGATCGATGGCGTTCCTTATAAAATCGTAGAATATCAACACGTTAAACCGGGCAAAGGTGCAGCTTTTGTTCGTGCGAAAATCAAATCTTTTATCGACGGAAAAGTGCTTGAAAAGACTTTTCACGCAGGTGATAAATGCGAGCAACCACATCTTGAAGAAAAAGAGATGCAGTATCTTTATGACGATGGTGAATATTGTCAGTTTATGGATACGGTTACTTATGAGCAAGTTGCTATTAGCGATGAGGATGTGGGTGATGTAAAAAAATGGATGATCGATGGCATGATGGTTGAAATTTTATTTCACAATGGCAATGCGATCGGCGTTGAAGTGCCACAAGTAGTTGAGCTAAAGATAGTTGAGACTCCACCAAATTTCAAGGGTGATACGCAAGGTGGTAAAAAGCCAGCTACTCTTGAGAGTGGTGCGGTAGTTCAGATACCATTTCACGTACTTGAGGGTGAGGTTATCCGTGTGGATACTGTTCGCGGCGAGTATATCGAGCGTGCAAATAAATAAAGCAGTTTAATCTTTCTTACTAAATTTACGTTTAGTAAGCCTAATGTTTAGCTAAAGTCATTATTTAAAAAGTATTGACTTTAGCAAAAAACTTCATTTCTACATTGTAAAATTTCAAACAGTGTTAGCTTAGAATACACAAAATTTTTATATTTTATAAAAATCCAAATATAACCAAATATCAGCTCATAAAATATTTAAAAATCAAAAAAATATAAGAAAATGAAAATTCTTAGCGAGATAAGTAAATGTTTTAACTATAAAATTTTTATATTAGGATAGTAGAGCAGTAAAGTTAAAAATGGGAAAAAACGAGACGGTTTCCCGTCTCGGTAGCTAGCATTAAGCCGACTTTTCTTTGAGATATTTGTTTATAAGAGTTGTGATCTCTTCACCGTGAGGAAATCTCGCTTCATCATTTCCGATGCGATCTTTCTTAGAAAATATAACATTTCCATCAACCTCGACGATGAAATTTCCACCATCACCTACAACCTTTTCGACTCTTGCATCACTAAAGTTCGCTTTTATTTCATCTTCTACACGAGAAGCTACCGGACGATAGTTTCAAGAGTTGCAGTAAATAATTTTTACTTGCATGCTCTGTCCTTTCTTGTGAAATAAGCCAACATTATATAGAATTTTACTTAACAAATAAAACATATTATTGTAAAGGATAAATTTATGAAAAAAGTTGCTGTGATTTTAGCTGATGGATTTGAGGAGATAGAAGCACTAACTTCTGTTGATGTTTTACGTAGAGCTGGAGCGATAGCTTCTATTGTTGGGCTAAATGACGTAAACATCAAAGGATGTCACAATATAAGTGTAAAGGCTGATGTGACACTTCGCGAGATGAAAGAGCTAGACTACGATGCGATCGTCCTTCCTGGCGGACTTCCAGGAGCTAGCAATCTAGCAAATGATACAAGACTCAAAGCAATCTTGCAAAATTTTGATAAAAGCAATAAGCTTATTTGTGCTATTTGTGCTGCTCCTATGGTACTTGAGAGTGCTGGTGTACTAAAAGATCATTTTGTTTGTTATCCAGGATTTGAAGAAAATGTAAGAAGTGATAAAAGGGGCTATGATAACGGCAAGAGTGTATTGAGGGATCAAAATATTATTACAGCAAAAGGTCCTGCTTTTTCAATGGAATTTGCACTTTTTATAGTTAAAAATTTACTTGGTGATGAAGCATATCTTAAAGTAAAGAATGATTTACTTTATAAATAGCTTATAAAGATAAAATAATTTTTTATTTAATTATTCTTTTTAAACTTAAGGTTAGATCTTGTTTAGTGATAGTTATAGAAGCTCTATATATACGAGTTTGTAGCTTTTAAGAATATTTTTCAAAAAAATATAATAAATTTTTGATTTTTTACATCTTTTTGACGAAAATTAGCTATTATCACACTAACCGAATAAATCGGTAATTTTTTTAAGGAACACTCCTGTGAATATTTATGTAGGAAATTTGTCGTATAGGACGACAGAGGCAGAATTAAAGGAAGCCTTTGCACAATTTGGTGAAGTAAGGCGAGCAAAAATAGTAAAAGATAGAGAAACTGATCGCTCAAAAGGCTTTGGCTTTGTTGAAATGGACGATGCAAACGAGGGACAAAAAGCCATAGACGCACTAAATGAAAAAGAACTAGGCGGACGTACTTTAAGGGTAAATGAGGCTAGACCAAGGGATTAATGACTATTTGCCACCAAATGGTGGCATAGCATCCCGCATAGCTCCTACTCCTAGTGGTTTTTTGCATGCTGGCAATGCTTATAACTTCATCCTAACTTATCTCTTGACACGTTCGGTAAGTGGCGTTTTGCACTTACGCATCGATGACTATGACCTTGGTAGATACCGGCAAGAATTTGTTCAAAATATCTTTGATGTTTTAGAATTTTTGGGGCTTGAATACGATAAAGGTCCAATTAGTGTAAGTGACTTTGAACGTAATTTTAGCTTCAAAGTAAGAGCTAAAAGATACGAAGATGTACTTGAAAAACTGGATGAAATTTATATCTGCGAATGTTCTAGAACTACAAAGAATGCCTATGAAAATGGCATTTACACTAAAATTTGTAAAAATAAAAACCTAAAATTTATAAAAGACAAGACCGCTATTAGACTAAGCGTAAATGAGGGTGATCCTATTGGTAAGCTTGTGGCAGAGCAAATGGGCGATTTTGTGATTTACAAAAAAGATTTTACCCCTGCTTACAACTTTGCAAGCGTGATAGATGATGAAGATATGGGTATAAATTTGGTTGTTAGAGGCGAGGATCTAAAGGCTTGCACGCTAGCTCAAAGATACCTTGCAAAAAGGCTAAATTTTAGCTTTTATGATGCTAATTTTATTCATCATAAGCTACTTTTAAAAGATGGCAAAAAGCTCTCAAAAAGCTCGAAATCACCACCAATTAATCTAAAAGATAGCCCGCAAATTTATTACAAAATTTTAGCAAATGATCTTGGGCTGGACATCAAATCAACAGATAAAATTTCAAATCTACTTTACGAGTTTAAGCTAAAAAATATAGCCAAAAAATTTTTGCAAAGCATGAGCTAAATTTATACTATATATGCAGTTTATCGCCGCCCTGATCTTTTGCTTTGGTTATTTAAGCTTTGTCTCAAAAAATGCACTAAAAAGCGAGTTTATGCCTTGCTTTGTAAATTTCTCCATTATCTTTTCTATCTGCGGTTTTTCTTGCCAGACTGGCTCATCTACGAGGCTCATTTTAGCTAGCTCGTTTTGAGCGTCTATGTAGCTGCCAAGGCTATCAATTAGCCCCATTTTTAGGGCATTGTGCGCTAAAAAGACCCTTGCGTTTGCCCACTCATCTTTTTTCTTGATATCTAAATTTCTAGCCTCTGCCACGTCACTTACAAATAGCATGTAAGCATCATTTACGAGCCCTTGTAAGCTCTCACGCTCTTGCTTGCTCCAGCTCCTCATAAAGGTGCCAGCCTCTTTAAACTCGCCAGCCTTCACCACCTGCTCGCTCACGCCTAAGTTTTTGGCTAAATTTTCGATGTTTGCCCCTTGCATGATGACGCCGATCGAGCCGATGAAAGCGCCCGGGTTTGCTACGATAGTGTCGGCATTTACGCCAGCGTAGTAGCTGCCACTCGCCATGTTGCCAGCTGCGTATGCGAGTACTTTTTTGCTCTCTTTTAGTCGCTTGACTGTCATAGCTAGCTCCACGCTCGGGCTTAGCGCACCGCCTGGGCTGTCGATGTAGAGCAGCACGCCTTTGATGTTGTTATCCAGCCTTGCTTTTTCGAGCGCATCTAAAATTTCGCTTGTGTCCATTATCGTGCCTGTGATGTCGATGCGGGCTAAATTTGGCTCTTTCATCTTGCCATCTGGCGCAAATACGAAAAATAAGATCAGTAAAAATATGAGTGCCTTAAAGTAGTTATTGATAAATTTAAAAATTCCCAAAATCCCTTTAAAAATAAGCCTTAAAATTTGCAAATTTTGCCTCCGATATATAGTTTTTTAGCCTCGTTTGTGTGAAGTATGAGCTGAAGTATTAGCTCGCTATCATCGCACTCTAGGTCGCTATAGATTGCGATATCAGCTTCGCGTCCCGCCTTTATCTCGCCGTTATTTGTCCTAAGTGCCTTTGCTCCACCATGCGTTGCAGCGACAAAAAGCTTGGTGGCAAGCTCATTTAGATCAAGGCTCGCGTGGGTAAAAAGGGCAGCTCTTAGTTCATGCCAAAAATTTAGGCTTATATTTGAGCTAAGGCCGTCTGTGCCGATATTTAAGCTGACATCATTTTTAAAAATTTCTTTTAAATTTAGCGCCTTTTTGCCAAGCAGTCTGTTTGAAACGGCGCAGTGTGTCACGCTGTGATGGGGCTTAAATTTAGCAAAATCGCTCACATAAACGCAGTGTGTAAATAGAGTATTTATCTCACGAAACATCGCAAAGTAGCCATTTGCGTCATACATCGGCTTTGGATCTTGGCTAAATCTTAAAAGATGCTTTTTAAAGCCACCGCTGCCGTGCTCTAGCCACTGCTTTTCAGCATTGCTCTCTAAAAAGTGCGTGCTAACAAGAAGATCGTCTTTTTTAGCTATCTCAAGGGCAGCTTTGGCGAGCTTTGGATGCACAGAGTAGGGCGAGTGCAGCGAGATAGCCGGGGTAAAATTTTTACTTTTATAGCCTTTTACTTTCTCAAATTTAGCTAAGAAATTTTGCAAATTTTGATGAGTCATCTGCTCGCTTGAGCCCAAAATTTCACTAAAAAGTATGACTTTTAGCGGACTAGCGGCTAAAATTTCAAGCTCAGAGCCAAAGCTAGAGATCTCGCCAATGGTGCAAACTCCACTTTTTAGCAGCGAATTTATAGCCCCACTCATCGCTTTTTTAGCGTCCATTTTAGCTAGCTCGCCGCCTTTATCGACGATAGAGCCAAGCCATTTTATAAAGTAGCCATATTTTAGTGTGCTAACGTTTGAGCTAAATTCCAAATGAACGTGCGAGTTTATAAAGGCTGGGGCGATCACGCTGTTGCCAAAGTCACAAATTTTTGCCTCTTTAAATTTCTCAACCGCTGCTTTTTCGTTTAAAATTTCTAAAATTTTATCATTATCAATGACAACACAAGAATTTCTTAAGATTTTTGGATTTTCTCCGCCAGTGATGATCTTTTTTGCTTTTAAAATTTCCACATTTGAGCCTTAAATTTTTGTTATTGTAGCGAAAATTTAGGAACGAAAATGTATAATTTGGGCTATTTAATCAAAAAGGAGTGACATGGACAAGAAGCTAAAAATAATGGTTATCCAAGGGCCAAATATCAATATGCTTGGCGCTAGAGAGCCAGGAATTTACGGCGTTATGAAGATGGAGGACATCCACTCTCAAATGAAGATCGTTGCCGATCAAAATGACGTTGAGATCGAGTTTTTTCAAAGCAACCTTGAAGGCGAGCTAGTCGATAAGATCCAAGAGTGCTTGGGCGATGCTGATGGCATCATCATAAACCCTGCTGCTTACACTCACACATCTATTGCTATCCGTGACGCGCTAAGTGCGGTTGCGCTACCAGTTATCGAGGTGCATATCAGCAACGTTTATAGAAGAGAAGAGTTCCGCCACAAAAGCCTTATCGCACCAGTTGCAGCAGGCCAGATCGTGGGCTTTGGACCAGTTGGTTATCATTTAGCAATGATAGGCATGCTTCAAATTTTTGAGCAAATCAAAGCAGTAAGAGCAAATCAAAAAGCACAATGAATTTCATCTTAAAGGACGAAAACGCCGTATTTTACGAGTGTGGCTACAGCTGCGACAATGAGTTTTTGCTATGCCTTGATGGCGTAAAATACTTTTTTACGGATGCGAGGTATTATTTTGAGGCAAAAAGCTGCGTAAATTCAGGCGTGGTCGTTCTTTTAGCGCAGAGAAATTTAATAAGCGAGGTCAGGGCATTTTTAAGAAAGATGAAGCCAAGTAGCCTTGCTTTTAACCCTGAAGAGCTAAGTTTAAGCGAGTTTAACGCGCTTAGCAAAGGTTTTAAGATAAATTTCAAGCCAAAGGCAAATTTTTCTAGGCTAAAGAGAATTTGCAAGAGCGAAGATGAGATAAAAATTTTAAAAAAGGCTAGCGAATTTGGAGCAAAATGCTTTGATGAATTTGCTAAATTTGTGCGTGAAAATGGCGAGGGAATGAGCGAAAAAGAGCTTCATTTTAACGCCTCACTCATCTTTAGGCAAAAAAACGAGCTAGGTCTTAGCTTTGATCCGATCGTGGCGATAAATGAAAACGCCGCAAAGGCGCATGCGCTGCCTGGGGATAAAATTTTAAAAAAGGGCGATTTGCTGCTACTTGACGCTGGGGTTAAATTTAAGCGTTACTGCTCTGATCGCACCAGAACTGCTTGCTTTGATGAAAATTTTAATTTCTCAAAGGAGCAAAAATTTAAAAACGCCAAAATGCAAGAAATTTACGAGATCGTAAAAGAGGCTCAGGCTGCTACGATAAAGGTCGCTAGAGCTGGCATTAGGGCATGTGAGATAGATCTTGCGGCAAGAAATGTCATAGCAAAGGCTGGATATGAAAAGGCCTTTTTTCACTCGACAGGACACGGCGTTGGAGTCGATATACACGAGCTTCCAGTCATCTCAGCAAGGAGTGAAACGCTCATAAAAGATGGCATGGTCTTTAGCGTGGAGCCTGGAATTTATCTAGAAAATGAATTTGGCGTACGCATAGAAGACGTGGTGGTCGCAAGAGAAGGCGGGTGCGAGATTTTATGAAGCTAGCTGGAGCAAGAAAGATCGTAAAAAGCCGTTTTTGCCCTAGTTTTTTTCATAAAAGAGATGAGTTTAAGTATGAGGCGCTAGTTGGCATGGGTGGCAACATTGGCGACAGCGCAAAGAGGTTTGATAGATTTATAAGAGCGATTACAAGTGATAACAGGTTTCATGTAGTTGAAGTCTCGTCGATCCTTATAAATGCGGCGTTTGGCTACGAAGCACAGGATGATTTTAGTAACGCTGTTATAAATTTACAAACATCTCTGGGGCCTAGAAATTTACTAAAAATTTTAAGACACTATGAGAGTAAATTTAAGCGCGTGAGGACATTTAAAAATGCGCCACGCACGCTTGATCTAGATATTTTGTATTTTAGTAAAAAAGTCTATAAGACGCCGCGCCTTATCGTGCCACATCCTGGGGCTGATAAGAGGCTTAGCGTGATCGTGCCACTAGGGCTTATGAGAGGTTAAAAGGATATAAATGGCTACAAAATTTCATACTTTTACAGGTGAGAGCACCATTGAAGCTTTAAAAAAAGCTCAAGAGGCGTGCGGCGAGAAGGCCATACTTGTTACAACAAAGCAAATTCAAGCCAAAACGATAAATAAAAAGCCGCTTTATGAAATTTTAGTAAGCGTTGAAGAAGACGACGTTAAACAGCCTCCAAAGCCAAATGCAAAAGCCATAAACTACGAAAATGCCTATTCTAAATTTAATAAAAACTATGAACCTGCTAAGCCAAAATTTGAGATAAAAGAAGAGCCGGCTAAATTTGAGGCAAAGACAGCATCGCCCGAGCCTTACGATCCAAACGAGAGCGTGCTTTTAAATATCTCAGCTGCTGCAAAAGAGATAAGTACAATCGCAAATGTAAACATCGATGATGTCAAAGATAAAGAGTCAAGCATACCAAGCGGCATGAATAAAAAAATAGACGATGTGGCAAAGCAAGTAAGTGCGCTAAGCGAGAAAATAGGGCTGATAACTGACATGATCTGGGACGAGAAAGCACCAAATCGCAATAATCTTTCGATCCCGCCGGAGTTTGCTAGCATCTATAAACTCGCAAAACAAAGCGGCATGAAAGAGGAGCATCTAGAGGCTATCATGCAAACGACGCTTGAAAATTTACCAGTTTCGATGAAGAGCAATCCAACTGCTGTAAAGAGATATTTCTACTCACTCTTACGCAATATGCTACCTTGTAGAAAAGAGCCAAGCGATAAAAAACAACGTATCATGATGCTAGTTGGTCCAACCGGAGTTGGTAAGACGACGACTCTTGCAAAGCTAGCTGCTCGTTTTGCTTACGGTAATGAAAAACGCTATAAAACGGGTATCATCACGCTTGATACATACCGTATCGGAGCGGTTGAACAGCTATTTCAGTATGCAAAGATGATGAAGCTACCTATACTTGATGTTATCGAGATAGATGACTTTCAAAATGCTATCAAACAGCTTAATTATTGTGATGTGATACTTATTGATACGACTGGAAATTCGCAGTATGACAAAGAAAAGCTTGAAAGGCTTGATAAATTTTTAAAGCATAGCGGCGCAAAGATTGATGTAAATTTGGTCCTTTCGGCTGGCTCAAAGGTTGAGGATCTGATAGAAATTTATAATGGGTTTTCATTTTTGGATATTGACACGCTGATAATCACCAAATTTGATGAGACAAAAATTTTTGGCAATGTCTTTTCGCTGATATATGAGACAAACACGCCAGTTAGCTACTTTAGCGTGGGTCAAGAGGTGCCTGATGATCTTGTGGAGGCAAAGAGTGAATTTTTAGTAGAGTGCGTGTTTGACGGCTTTACAAAGCAAAAGGCTAGCGATGAATAATCAAGCGCAAAAATTACAAAGTTTAGTCCAGTCTCAAAGCAAGAGCAAAAATACGCATTTTATTGCGATAACTAGCGGTAAGGGTGGTGTTGGTAAGAGTACGATAAGCGCAAATTTAGCAAATGTTTTATCAAAAAATGGCTACAAAGTAGGGCTGTTTGACGCTGATATCGGCCTTGCAAACCTTGATGTCATCCTAAATGTAAAAATGGGTAAAAATTTACTTCACGTGCTAAAAGGCGAGTGCAGCCTAAAAGATATTTTGATACCTATAAATAAAAATTTGATACTCATTCCTGGCGAAAGCGGCGATGAAATTTTGAAATTTAACAACCAATTTTTATTTGAGAGGTTTTTGGATGAGGCGAGCGAGCTTGATGAGCTTGATTTTTTGATCATTGACACCGGAGCTGGCATAGGCGGTAGCACACAGCTGTTTTTAGAAGCGGCTGATGAGGTCGTGGTGGTAACTGTGCCTGATCCTGCAGCGATAACCGATGCATACGCCGTCATAAAGATCGTCTCAAGGTTTAAAAATAGTGAGCTTTTGCTTTTAAATATGGTAAAAAATGAAGCAGAAGCGACTAGAATTTATGAAAATATCAAACGTGTTGCTAATGCAAATATCGGGTCTAGCTTAAATTTAGAGCTTATAGGATTTGTGGCTTCTGATAAGAATGTTTCAAGAAGTATAAAACAACGAACGCTTTTTACAGACGATGCTGCTTATGCTGAGCCTAGTACTCAGATAAAACAGATAGCTTCGAATTTACTTTATAGGTTGGAACGAAAAGTGCTTAACGATGAGCAAAGCAGGAGCTTTGGGGGCTTCTTTAAGCGTTTGATAGAACAATTTTAATGGAGATTGAGCTTTGCGTGCAGAAAATTTTATAGCATTTTTTACGGTTTGTGGCTTTTTTATAGGTATAGTTTTTACCTTGTTAAAGGTGAGTGAGCCTATCGAAATGCTAGTTTATACACTAGTTATTACTTTGTTTTTTTATCTTATAATTCACATTGTTATCATGAACTACATCGATGTGAAAAGGGCTTTAACTAAAATTTTTGACAAACAAAAACACGAAGAGATCGCAGACTATCTCATCTCTGAGCTAAATACTAGAGAAAAGCGTATGGAAAATATAATGGTAAAAATGACTGCTGAAAATTTTGATTCTGGTAAACGAAATGCACGAGTTAAAGCAAAAGCAGCTTAACGCTTATAAAAATACGATAAAAAAGGAACAAGACGAGATCGTCTTAAAATATATGCCAGCACTGCGTGCAATGGCGTTTAGGCTTAAAGAGAGGCTGCCATCAAGTATAGATACAAATGACCTAATAAGCATTGGCGTTGAAGAGATGATAAAACTTAGCAGGAAGTATGACAAGGAGCAAAATGACTCTTTTTGGGGATATGGCAAAAAGAGAATTTATGGCTCTATGCTTGATTATCTAAGAACGCTCGATGTTGTTAGCAGAAGCGATAGAAAGCTAGTAAAGAGCATAAATAGCGAGATAGATAACTACTTTAATGAATTTGAAGAAGAGCCAAGCGATGAGTATTTGGCCGAAAAGCTTAATGAAGATATTGAGAAGATAAGAGAGGCAAGAGGCGTTAGCGGTATCATTACTATTTTGCCAATAGACGAGCAAATGGAGCTAATTGGTCAAAATGATGTCGAGAAAAGTATTGAGAGAGAGGATCTTATTTTAAAAATAGAAGAAGCTTTAAAAGATTTTGACGAAAGAGATCAGATGTTGGTTCAGCTTTATTATTATGAAGAGCTAAATTTAAAAGAGATAAGCCAGATCATGAATATCAGCGAGAGTAGAATTTCACAAATTCATAAACGTTTGCTTGATCGTATCAGGCGTAGCTTGGGGGTTTAATGGCTGATATTTTAAGTCAAGAAGAGATAGACGCGCTACTTGAAGTTGTTGATGAAGACGGCGATACGAGTAATATCGAGGTTGAAGAGAGATCGCAAGGCGAACAAAAGCAGATTATTATTTATGATTTTAAGCGTCCAAACCGCGTTAGTAAAGAGCAGCTTCGCGCGATAAAAGGTATCCATGATAAGCTTGCCAGAAATTTGGCTAGTCAAATTTCTAGTGTGATGAGAAGCATTGTCGAGATCAGACTTCACAGTGTTGATCAAATGACTTATGGCGAATTTTTGATGAGTTTGCCAAGTCCAACTAGTTTCAATGTCTTTTCTATAAAACCGCTTGATGGAAACTGTGTTTTGGAGATAAATCCAAGCATTGCTTTTCCGATGATAGATCGTTTGCTTGGCGGAACTGGTGAAAATTTTGAGGCAAATAGAGAGCTAACAGACATTGAAGTAAATTTGCTTGATGCGGTGCTTAGAATGATCATGCAGCGTCTTAAAGAGAGCTGGTCAATGATAACTGATATGTACCCAAATGTGGAGGCCAAAGAGAGCAGTCCAAATGTCGTACAGATCGTCTCTCAAAATGAGATTGTTATTATGGTCGTTATGGAGATCATAGTTGGTGGCTCAAGCGGTATGATAAATTTATGCTATCCAGTCATCTACCTTGAGCCGATACTCTCACGCCTTGCAAACAGAGACATTATGCTTGGTGAAACAAGTGCAAAAAAAAGTAGAAACAAAGAGCTAAAAACACTTATCGGACGAGCAGAAATTTTATATGAAGCCATACTTGGCAAATCGATCATCAGCGTAAATGAGTTTTTAAATTTAAAAGAAGGCGATATTTTAAGGCTTGATAGAGGAGCTGATGATAAGGCGATCGTTTGTATCGATAAAAAAGAAGTTTTCTTAGCTGAGGTTGGGCTTCATAGATTTAGAAAATCTATAAGGATTGAGCAGTTAATACGCTCTGATAAAGATGAGATCAAAAATATCTTAGAAAAATACGAAGAAGAGCGAAAAGCAAAGCTGATGGCGTATGAAGCTAATGAGCGCAAAATGGAAGAAGAAGAGGACGACGAAGATGATGAATGATTTTTTTAATATATTTTCTAATGAATTAAAAGCTACTATCGAAGGACTTACGGGCAGAGCTCCAGAGGTTGGTGAAAGAAATGAATTTGACGCACCAACGCAAAATGGTATAAAACCGCCGGTAGTGATGGCCAATATCTCTTTAAGTGGCGACCTCAATGCTAAAACAGAGATAGTATGTACTCCAGTTTTAATAAGTGCCATTAGCGAATGGATGATGGGCGAAGAGGAAATTTCAAAGAATGAAAATTTAGGCAGTGATGAGCTTGACGCCGCAAAAGAGATATTTTCAAATCTTTTTAGTGCTTTTAGTACATCCTTGGGCGCTCAAAAGGGCATGCCAAAGATAAATTTTGAAGTAATAAATGTAAATTTTTTAGATGAAAATTCTTCGCTTGATTTTAGTGTTTATGAAAAGCTATTTTTATTTAATGTAAAAATCGAAGATCTAAGTGAGCATATCGGTTTTGCTTGCGATCATTCGCTAATGAAATTTTTTGAGCCAACAAAGACTGAAACACCAGCTGCACCAGCGAGCACTCCTCACGTAGCTAAGGGCGATTTTAGCGCTGAAGAGATGAGAAATATCGGTCTTATAATGGATGTTAGGCTGCCTATTCGTGTTCGTATCGGCTCAAAAAGAATGCTCTTAAAAGATGTGCTTACCATGGATATTGGCTCAGTTATCGAGTTAAATCAATTAGCAAACGATCCACTAGAAATTTTGATCGGCGATAAGGTAATAGCTCTTGGCGAAGTGGTGATAATAGATGGAAACTTTGGCATCCAGATCACTCAGATAGGCTCAAAACGCGAGAGGCTTCAACAGTTAAAATAATGAATGAATTAGTTAGCGATCTTTTAAATTTTCCAAACGTCTTAAAATATAAAAATAAAAATGTTACCTTCTTTGGCTCGGCTAGATTTGATGAAGAAAATTTCTACTGCAAAAAGGCTTATGAACTAGCTTATAAGCTAAACGAACTAGGATACGCCATCTTAACTGGTGGCGGAGACGGCATAATGAGAGCCGCGAACAAGGGCGCATTTGATAGTGCAAAATCGCCAAGCATAGCCTTAAATGTGAGACTTCCGTTTGAACAAAATACAAACCCTTACGTCACAGCAAAATATCTCTTTTCAAATTTAAGCCCAAGAAAATTTGCACTCACCGATCGTTCAGTCGCATTTGTCGTCTTTCCGGGTGGCTTTGGCACTCTTGATGAACTTTTTGAAATTTTAGTACTTGCTCAAGTTGGTAGCAAAAAAGTAAAAATTTTTCTTTTTGGGAGTGAGTTTTGGCAAGGGCTTGATGAGTTTATAAAAAATACGCTAGTTAGCCAAAAAACAATAAAAAAAGAAGATATAAATTTATACAAAATCACCGATGATTTAGAGCTTATCGCAAACGAAATTTTGACTATTTAAAAATAAGATATAAAATATCCGCTTTTAAATTTCAAAGAGGTAAAAAATATGAAAGTAATGGTCGCAATGAGCGGTGGTGTAGATAGCACTATGACGGCTAAATTTCTGCAAGAAGCTGGTCATGAAGTGCAAGGTTGCTATATGATGCTGCATCAAAAGCCAGGATATCACGAAGAAAATATCAGAAAAGTAAAAAAAGTAGGCGAGTATCTTGGCATAAAGGTACATATTTTGGATCTTCAAGATAAATTTAACGAGTTTGTCTATGATCCTTTTGTGAAGCTCTATAAAGAGGGCAAGACGCCAAATCCTTGTGCTTTGTGCAATAAATTTATAAAGCTTGGTGCGTTGCTTGATTTTGCAAAGGCAAATGGCTGTGAGAAGCTTGCTACTGGGCATTATGTGCAAGTTATTGATGGATTTATCACATGTGCAAAAGATCCTAGCAAGGATCAAAGCTACTTTTTAGCCCAAGTGCCAAAAGAGATATTAAAAGATGTTATTTTCCCGCTTGGGGATAAATTTAAAAAAGATATAAAAGAGCTTGCAAGAAGTGTAAAAGTACTTGAAGAATTTGCTACGCAGGCAGAAAGTAGTGAAATTTGCTTTGTGGAAGATACCTATATCGAAGTTTTAAATAAGCATTACAATACAAATTTGCCAGGAAATGTAGTTGATAAAGATGGCAAAATAATCGGCCGCCACCAAGGCTATATGCACTATACTATCGGCAAGCGCCGTGGTTTTGAGGTTTTTGGCGCCCATGAGCCACATTTTGTTATAAAGATAAATGCCGATAAAAATGAGATCGTTGTAGGAACAAAAGATGACTTGGCTCAAAAGGTAGTCGAGCTTGAAAACGTAAATTTATTTATAGATAAAGATAAATTTGAGTGCGAAACCAAGATAAGATATAGAAGCCCTAAACTTGATGCTTTTGTTGAGGTTGATAAAGAGAATAAAACAGCGAAACTAACGCTAAATCAAAATGCACTTGGTGTGGCACAAGGCCAGCTTTGTGTGATGTATGATGGCGATAAGGTTATTGCAAGTGGATTTATAAAAGGCTAGCTTTAGCCTTTTATAAAAATTTATTGGGCTCTGTACGATTTTTTATAAATTAAGCTAAAATTTATTGACAAAACATGTCTTTTCGTCTATAATACGAGCTCTTTTCAAGTGTTCCGGATTAGCTCAGCGGTAGAGTAGGTGACTGTTAATCACTTGGTCGCTGGTTCGAACCCAGCATCCGGAGCCATTCATCTTCAAAAATCATTTTAAAATCCCGATTTTAACGATGTTTTAAGAACTTTAAGTTTTCTTAGTTTTATAAAATTTGTTCCCTATTTGTTCCCGAAATTTTTTAATATTCCAATTTCTCGCCATGTTTTCTAAGTCAATCTAAGATGCTTTATTTTTGTTTTTAAAAACAAGAAAACATTTTTTATCCTAAATTACTCTAAAATACCCTAAGGAATCATAGGGTATTAAAAATTTTTCAAAAACTATCCAAAAACTACTCAAAATAGCAAGAGTAAATGAAAAGTACATATAATTAGTTATATAAGAATAAGCATAAGGAGAAAATGGGATGCTTAACGAACTATATAACGATGTAGAGTACAAAACGCTTCTTGAGCACATATCTAGCCAATATAAAGGAAAGGTAGTTCTAGACAGAAAGCAAACCGCAGGGGTTCTTGGCATCGGCGTATCTACTCTTGATCTTCGTATATCGCAGGGCAGAGATATTCCGCGTTATATAAAGATGGGAGATGCAAAGAATTCTCGCATAGCGTTTGCGATAACGGACATTGCGACTTATATTTTTCAAAAAAGGGTTAAAACATGCTCTTAATTTCTATAGTAGATAATAAAGAAAAGGACTAAAAATGAGTAATGCCCTTCAAATAGGTGGACACAGCCTAGTTCTTTGTGTAAGAAGCGAATTCTTGACGCTCAAAAAGGCTATTATAAGGTATGAGCACAATGTTAGAGAGATCAAACACGCCTCTAAGATCGGATATATTAGAGGCAACAGCCGTAATAATAGATACATAGTGCTTAGCGAATATAATGATAACGGTAATATGCGAGAGATACCTAGTAGCGACAAGGAATTTAACAATAAAAAATACATAAAAAAACTCTTGCTGGAATATCACGAAAAGATGAAGGCCGACTACGAAGCCCAAACTAAAATCTATAAAAACGGCAAGGCGGTAAAGAATTGTTGGCGAAACAACATGGTTGGGTTTTCCGAAGTGATCATAAGTTTCGGCACCGAGCGTCCAAAGACCCCAAAGAAGGACTAAATCAAACCGAAGTTAATTTTGTTAATGCTCAAGTTTCGCTTGACAGAGTTCTTAAATTTGCGAGATCGTACTGTGCAATATACGGCGTTAAATGCCTACTAATCACTGAGCATAACGACGAAAAGACCAAGCATTATCAGCTTATTTTTACGAACTACCAATTTGAAAACCATAAAAATCTTAGGTTTAACGGCAAGGGTGAAACGCTAAAATTCGGCAGAAGTATGCAAGAAATGGGAGGGGCGGCGTTTAAGGGCATAGCATTGCGCGGCGAGCTAGGCTCTAAGATGAGGCATAAAAATATAAAACAAATGCACAAAACCGAAAAAGAGTATAGTAATGAGCAAAAGTTTAAAAATAAAATTAGACAATCCATAGTCGATGAAGCAAGAAAGTATATAAAAAAGAAAGAGTCTATGTTCGGCAAAGACTATTTGAGATTGGAAATCGAGGACGATAAGACTTTTATAACGAGTCTTACGAATTTAGTATTAGATCAAATGCAAAATAATATAAGTATAGTTACCGACGTAGAACTAAAACAAAGGGTTTACGAGCTAACGAATCAACTAATAAACAAGGGTGAGATAATTGCAAAAAATAACGAGCTGGATCAATCCAATGAAAATCTAATCCAAGAAAATAAAAATCTAAAAGAGATTAACGCGAACCTAAACAATCAAGACAATATTATAAAAGATAGGAATTTGCAAATAAGCAACCTCTCGGCCGAGCTAATCCAAAAAGAAAATGAAAACAATAAACTAAAAAGTAGATTAGAAAATATTGAAGCTGACATAGCGCAAATAGATAAACTAAAACAAAAAGCCGATCAAAGCGATGTCCTACAAATCAAGCTCGAAGAAGCTAATGCAGATCTAGAAAGCAAAGAAAAAACAAATCAGTCTTTGAAACAAAGAAACAAAAAGCTGGAGGCGTCGCTAAGTAGCGAGAATGCCTTAAAGGAAGACAATGATAGCAAGCGACTACAAATCGTTAAACTACAAACTTCTATAAGTGGAAAAGATCAAAGAATATCCGAGCTGGAAGGAGAAGTAAAAGTTAAAGACGAAAGGATAGAAAATTTACAGGATAAGTTAACTATATTAGAAAACTTTAAAACGAAGGTTATTAATTTTATCTCAAAATAAGCAATTTAATACCGAATTTTAGTAGGTTGCTAGATGACGAGCCTAGAGAAATAAAAAATGAGATAAAAGGCAAGATGTATAGTAGAGGTGAGATGGGGATACAAGCAAGTTATCGGCAGCAAGAAATCTTTAATAGATTGTTATAGAGTGGTACCGGTAGGACAAATTTTATCAAAATGACTAATATGTGATTTTGCTTTCAAAATACGATTTTAAAGGCAAATTTAGCCAAAAAAGTAATATTCTAAATTTGCATATTACTTAAATAATCCTTAAAAAAATATACTAATCTTAAAACTAAATTTATATTTGCCGTTGTATAATAATCTCATAATTTTCAGTAATACCAGAAAGGAGCGAAAATGGAAGAGATCGTAAAGACCACCTGTCCATATTGCGGTACGGGCTGCGGCATCGATCTTATCGTGCGAAACGGTAGAATCGTAGATGCCAAACCTAGCAAAGACCACCACGTAAACGACGGCGAGCTTTGCTTAAAAGGAATGTTCGGATGGGAGTTCGTGAACTCTCCTAAACGCTTAAGCCGACCGATGATGAGAAAGCTAAACGGCGTCTACGACAAGCACGGCGAGCTTGAAGAAGTGAGTTTTGAGGAGGTTTATGATTTCCTTGCGGATAAATTTAAATCCACCGTCGAAAAATACGGCCCAAGCTCGATCATGGGCTTTAGCTCCGCGCGCTCAAACAACGAAGATAACTACGTTTTCCAGAAATTTTTCCGCGCCCAGGGCAGTAACAACGTCGATCACTGCGCACGTCTTTGACACGCTCCTACAGTGGCAGGTCTTGCCAGCACGCTAGGAAACGGAACGATGACGAACGATTTGGTCGAATTTGCGACCGATACGGACGTATTTTTACTCATCGGTACCAACACGAGCGAGTGCCACCCGATCATCGCTATGCAGATGCAGCGCGGCCTTCAGCGCGGCGCAAAGATGATCGTCGTAGATCCAAAGCGCACCGATATGGCTAAAAAAGCCGATATTTTCTTGCAAATCCCGATCGGAGCGAATATCAAAACGCTAAATACGATGATGCACGTAATCATCGCCGAAAATTTGCAAGATAGCGAATTTATCGAGAAGTACTCCGAGGGATTTGAATATCTAAAAGAAGCGGTTAAGGACTTTACGCCTGAGCGTTTCGAGCGAGAAACGGGCATAAAAAAAGAGCTCATCATAGAGGCAGCTAGAATGTATGCTAAAGCAGGCGCGGCGGCGATTTGCTACACGATGGGTATCACGCAGTTTAGCGACGGCACGTCAAACGTCTTTTCGCTATCAAATTTAGCCGTTTTAACGGGAAATTTAGGCAAAAAGGGTGCGGGCGTAAATCCTCTGCGCGGTCAAAACAACGTCCAAGGCGCATGCGACATGGGCGCGCTGCCTAACGTCATCCCGGCCGGCGCGGTAAACAGTCCTTACGCACAGGAGCAAGCGCGCAAAGTATGGCACTTTGAGCTAAATCCGGTTCCGGGCTTTAAGCTAACGCAAGCACCGGATAAAATGGATAGCGGCGAGCTAAAAGTCCTCTACGTCTACGGCGAAAACCCCGTAATGAGCGATCCTTGGACCGAGCACTTCGTCCACGCCGTGCACCATCTAGACTGCTTTATCGTGCAGGATCTTTTCTTTACCGAGAGTGCGCACAAGGCCGACGTAGTGCTACCTGCCGCGGGCTGGGGCGAAAAGGACGGAACCTTTATCAACACCTCTCGCCGCGTCCAACGCACTCGCAAGGCTAGCGAGCCCGTTAGCGGCGTGGAGCCTGATTGGAAGGTCGTTTGCAACATCGCAAACCGCATGGGGCTAGAGGGGTTTGATTTTGCGAGCCCTGAGCAAATTTGGAACGAGCTAAGAGAGCTTATGCCTAAATTTTTCGGCGGTATCAGCTACTATAGACTAGGCAAGCTAGGCGGTATCAGCTGGCCATGCCCGGACGAGGAACACCCTGGCACGCCGGTACTTTACTCCGATCACAAGTCCATGCTGCCGGGCGGCAAATTTCGCTTCGTGCCGGTGCTTTACGTAGACGATAAAGAGGGGCGCGCAAAGGCTGAGGCCGAATTTAGAGCCAAGATGAATATCCCGGATGGCTACCCGGTCGGTAGCGGCGCGCTTAGCGAAGTGCCTGATGAGGTATATCCGTGCCTATTTACGACCGGACGCAAGGTCTATCACTACCACACCGGCACGATGACTAGAGAGTGTCCGGCTCTTGAATACGGTGCTGGCATCGAGGGCGCGCTCATAGAGGTGAGTCCCGATATCGCTCGCGAGAGGGAGCTAGAGGAGGGCTGCTACGCGCTCGTACAAAACAAACGCGGTCAGATCGCCGCCAAACTGCGAGTAAATCCGGATCTAAAAGAAGGCACGATATTTACGACCTTCCACTATAGCGAGGCCGACGGTAACGAGCTAGCAAACGCCGGCGATCCCGATCCGCTCTCAGGCATCACGCCGCTAAAGATGACGATAGCAAACATCAGGCGTCTAAGCGAAGAGGAATTTATCAAATTTAGAGAGCAAAACGAGATGTCGATGCACTCGGCAAATCCGTATTTATCGCCTGTTAGAGCGTAAATTTAGGGCGGGAGACTGCCCTTTTATACTTAAATTTATCCATTTTATTTTAAATTTACCCGCATTCAAATTTGACGAACTACCCATGTAAAATTTAATGAAATCAAAGAAGCATGAGTCAAATTTGACGCAGACAAACCGCGTCAAATTTGATGAGATTACTCGCTCCCGCAATCTCGGCAAGAGCGAGCTAAATTTTAAGATTTTATTTTAAGCCTATCGCCAGCATAGTAGGCGAGCTTCCAGGTCAGAGTTTGTTTTAGGTCTTTAAAGCCGTAGCCGCGAGCCTTGACTCTATCGCCGTAGATTTTTTCTATCATTGCCGATTCTCCTACTAGCAGCGCCTTTGTCGAGCACATCGCCGCACAAACCGGCACTTTGCCTTCGGAAATTCTATCCTGGCCGTACTCTTCCCGCTCGGCTTCGCTATTCGTCGGTAGCGGACCGCCTGCGCACATCGTGCACTTATCCATCGAACCTTTGGCGCCAAACACTCCCTCGCGCGGGAACTGAGGTGCGCCGAACGGACACGCGTATAGGCAGTATCCGCAGCCGATGCAGATATCTTTGTCGTGTAGTACTACGCCGTCGGCTCTGATATAAAAACAATCGACCGGGCAAACCAGCGAGCACGGCGCATCCTCGCAGTGCATGCAAGCTATCGAGGTCGATATTTCCTTGCCGGGTACGCCTTCGTTTAGCGTGATGACGCGGCGGCGGCGGATGCCAAGAGGCAGCTCGTGAGCCTCGTCGCAAGCTACCGCACAGCCGTTACAGTCGATGCATCTATCGTCGTCGCAGTAAAATTTAAGTCTATTGTTATCGTTAAATTCGCTCATTTTACGCCTTTTCTATGCGGCATAGACCGCTTTTGGTTTCAGGAATCTGAGTGTTTATATCATATCCGTAGTTAGTGACGGTATTTGCGCTCTCGCCTACCGCATAAGGCTTTGTGCCTTCCGGGAAATTACCAGTCATATCGGCGCCTTGCATATAGCCCGCATAATGAAACGGCATAAAGATGGTGTCGGGTTTAACGGACGGTACTACTCTAGCGCGCACCTTAACCTTAGTGCCCTCAGGCGAATGAACCCAGATGAAATCCCAGTTTTTAATGCCGTGTTTAGCCGCAAGCTCAGGGTGGATATCGGCAAACATCTCAGGCGTTAGACGGCTTAGATACATACTAGCTCTCGTCTCCATGCCCGCGCCGCTAAAATTTACGAGGCGAGCCGTCGTGAGGATGATAGGAAACTCTTTTGAGTAGTCCTTTGCTAGCTGGACGGATTTAAATTTCGTATCGACGCGGTTTTGAAGTTTCTTATCCTCAAAGCTCGGATACTTTTGCGCCAGATCGAATCTAGGCGTATGCAACGGCTCTCTGTGAAGAGGAATTTGATCCGCAAAAGTCCAAACGATCGTCCTAGCTCGCGCGTTGCCGTACGGAGCGATATTTTTCTCCATGCATTTTTTAGCGATGATATTACTATCGTCATGTATCCAACTGCCGCCTATTTTGGCTTTTTCATCCTCGGTTAGCGTGATGCCTAGCACCTTTTCGATATTATCTTTTTTGATCTCCGGATATCCGCCCTTGACAAACGAATCTACGGGCGCGCTACCGTCTGCGGCTAATTGGCTAACTCCGTTATGCTCTAAGCCGAAGCGGTTTCTAAAACCCATACCGCCTTGCCTAACGGATTTGTTTATATCGTAAAGTATCGGGCTGCCCGGATGATCCTCCGTCCAGCAAGGCCACGGCAGACCGTAGTACTCGCCTTCAACTACGGTGCCCGGTTTTCCTAGGCTTGTTTTTTCGTCAAATTTATCCCAGTTTTCTTGGTGCTTTTTGAGCCTTTCCGGAGTCCAACCCGTCATGCCGATAGTTTTAACTATATTTGCGATCTCGCGAGTAGCGACTTCAGGCCACTCAATCTTGCCTTCAGCGTCTCTGATCGTGCGCGTTAGCTCGTCATAGTAGCCTAGCCTTTTGGCAAGCTCAAACAAAATTTCGTGATCCGGCATACTCTCAAAAAGCGGCTCTACGACCTGGCTTCTCCACTGGCCGCTGCGGTTTGTGGCCACGACCGTACCGCTAGTTTCAAACTGCGTCGCCGCAGGCAGTATATAGACGTCGTCTTTTTTGTCCGTTATCACGCCGGCATCGTTTACGAAAGGATCTACTAGAACCAAAAGCTCAAGCGCGTCTAGCCCCTCTTTTACTTTTACTTGTTGCGCGGTAGAGGTGATACCGTTGCCGATTACTACTAAGGCTTTTATACTGTCGCCGGCATTATCTACGGCTTCGTTGCCGTTTTTACCATCAAGCACGCCCGCCCACCATTTTGATAGCGTAAATCCGGGTTTAAACATCATTTCAGGCTTAACGAAATTCTTTTGGAGCCATTCAAAATCGACCTTCCACATCTTAGCGAAGTATTTCCAGTTGGCTTCGTTTTTTGGATAGTACCCGGGTAGCTCGGTCGGCAAATTCGCCATATCCGTCGCGCCTTGAACGTTGTCGTGACCGCGCAGAATATTACAGCCGCCGCCCGATACGCCCATATTTCCTAGCACTAGTTGCAGGATCGGAGCGATACGAGTGTTTGAGCTGCCTATGGTGTGCTGAGTTAGACCCATCGCCCAAACGACCGATCCCGGGCGATTTTTGGCGTAAACTTCGGTTATCTCAAGAAGCGTCTCTTTTTTGATCCCGCAAACATCGGCCACGACTTCGGGCGTCCATTTGGCAGCCTCTTCGCGGATCAGATCCATACCGTAGACGCGGTCGTTTATAAATTCCTTATCTTCCCAGCCGTTTTCAAAGATGATATTCATCATGCCGTACATAAAAGGTATATCCGTGCCGGTGCGAATTTGAGCAAAATAATCAGCTTTAGCCGCAGTTCTCGTGTATCTTGGATCGACCACGATTAGCTTTGCGCCGTTATTTTCCTTCGCTTTTAGAAAATGTCTAAAGCCGACCGGGTGATTTACCGCCGGATTTGCGCCTACTATAAAGATAGACTTCGCGTTTTGGATATCTCCAAGATGATTGGTCATAGCTCCGTAACCCCAAGTATTCGCCACACCGGCGACTGTAGAGCTGTGTCAAAGACGTGCTTGGTGATCTAGGTTATTAGTCCCGAACATCGCTACGAATTTGCTTATATAATAGCTTTGTTCGTTGCAATCTTTTGCAGAGCCTAGAAACATCACTTGTTCAGGATTTTTTTCGCGATACGCTTTTAGTTTGGCGCCGATTTCATCAAGAGCCTCTTTGTAGCTGATGCGTTTCCATTTGCCGCCTACTTTTTTCATCGGGTATTTTACGCGGCAGTGAGAGCGCACCATATCGATGACGTCGCTACCCTTACAGCAGTGGCCGCCAGCGCTTACCGGGTGATCTTGGGCTACTTCTTGGCGTACCCAAACGCCGTTTTCTACCTCGGCGCGCACTCCACATCCAACGGAGCAAACCGTACAAACGGTTTTTACGATTTTAGAGTTTGGAAACGGATTTGCCATTTCTTCTTTTGTGGCGCTTCTAGTTACGCCGCTAGCAGCCAGCCCGCTCATGCCGCCTGCTACGCCTGCTAGCGCGGCCATTTTTAAAAACGATCTTCGCCCGACTGCGTTTGAGTGGGGCATAAGACGTAAATTTGCCTCAGACATATTTATCCTTTCTTAAATTTTATTATTTCGCTTGTTCGTAGTATAGATCCCAGTTTTTGCTTCTTTTATAAAGCACTTCGGTCTTTTTGCTTTTACCGTATTTTAGGTTTGACGCCGCTGCCGTCGCTACTCCGGCCGTAGCCGCTGCCGCGCCGACTAGCCCCGCCTTTTTTAAAAATTCTCGCCTATTTTTTTGCATTTTCTTCCTCCATAGCTTTTATCTTTCTCACTCGGTTTTTTTGTCTTCTTATGGCCTCAGATCTTGAAACTCCGTCCAAAGTCTTTTTGTTTTTGCCTTGATTTATAGGACGCGGCGCGCTTAAAACTACGCGCTCAAACTCTATAAATCCTTGCAAAAGCACTGCGACGTCTTTATAAATTTCGCTGCTTTCGTGGTTAAAAAGATCATTTATAAACTCGTCGATGTTTGGGTTTATGATCTCTTTAAAAAGCTGCTCCTCAAGCTCGCCGTATAGCTCCAGCTCGCTCTCTTGCGCGATAAATTCGCTCATTAGCGCAAACACGAAACCCACGTTGTCTTCGTTTTCTTTAAATTTAGCCTCGTCGCGCCTAATGTCTGTGCGGGCTAAAATTTTACGCACTTTTGCGCAGGCGTGTCCGACCTCATAGCCCTCGTCGTAGTAGGACAGCGAGTTTCTAAGCGGACTTGGCAGAGCGTGGAAAATTTCATCGAATTCATCCGCTAAATTTTGCGAATTTTTTTCGTCGAATTTTGCCTGTATGCGCATTATCGCAGCGGCCGATTCCTCGTTTAGAGCGTGCGCGGAGGCAAGGCCTAGCATCGCGTTTACGCCGCTAAATCTATCGGCTTCTTGGCTAAAAACGAAAAAACGCGAAAATAGCGAGTAGTAAAGCCCACGTCCCGCCGCAAATTCGCCCTTGCTAGTCATCGCCTTCCTTTATCATTTTTGTCTATTTTTTGAGATTTTTCTCGATTGTGAAACTATACTACTTTTTGGCTTATTTCTTATACTTAAAAAAAAATAAATCAAAAAAATTAATATATGCTTAAATATGCCTTAGTTGCATATTGCTTACGGCGAATTTTAGGAGGTAAAATAAATATGAAATTTCAGCATATATATTGCATTTACGCTTCATTTTGATATTTACTTTTAACTAGGCTCTTTTAACGGGCGTTAAACGAGTCTAAATTTAAAACTTGGAGCGAAATTTGCAAAATTTGAAGCTCATTCAAGCCCCAAAAACGCTCCTTCGTCAAATTTAAAATAAATATTTTCGCCGACGTTAAAATTTTGCGAATTTGGCGCCAGAGTTTTTATCAAAAAGTCGCCGATTTTGATTTTTACCAAAAGATCTTTGCCAAGATAGAGCGAAACCGAGTGCAAGATACCGTCTAAGTAGCCTTCTATCGGCGTTTTGCTTAGCATTATTTTGCTTGGATTTACGGCGATCTTTACGGCGTTACGTAAATTTTGCGGCAAATTTACGCTCGCATTTTCGTCAAATTTTAAAACTCCGTCCCGCGCGTCAAATATATTTTTGTACTCGAATTCGCACACGCGACCTTTGTGCAAAAAGACGTTTTCTTCGGCGACCGCGCTTAGCCATTTGTCGTCGTGGCTAGCGATCACAAAGCCGCAGCCGTATCTTTGCCGCATATAAAGCACCGCCTTGCCAAACAGCTTTGAGGTGCCCACGTCCACGCTATTTGTCGGCTCGTCGAGTAGATAAAGCCGCGATCTAAGCGCTAAATTTAACGCAAAGCTAACGCGCTGCGTCTGTCCCGAGCTAAGCTCAAAGTGGCGCTTGTTTAAAAAGCTCTCGTCAAGACCGACCAAATTTAACGCCTCGCTCGCTCGCTCGTCAAATTCTCCCAGTACTCCGCGGCTTTTTAAAACGGCTCTAAAATTTTCCCTCACGGAGCGTTTTAAAAGCGCGGGCTCTGGCAACAAAACGCTAACGTCGCGCAGTAAATTTAGACTCGGCGCGCTGCTTCCCCACAGCCGCACCTCGCCGCTAGTGGGCTTTTGTAAAAACGACATTACTCGCATTAGCGTGCTTTTGCCGCTACCGTTGCTACCAGTTAGCGCGGTGATTTTGGTGACGTCGATATCAAGGCGCGGGATGTTTAAAATCTCGCTCGCGCCGTAGTTTAGGCGTAAATTTCTAACGTTTATCACTTTGCGCCTTTCTCGTTAAATTTACGAAAAGACTCAAGTTTGACGCGCCTAGCGCGCTTTTTGCGAGCGTAAATTTTTCAAATTTGTCAAATTTCATCGGTCAAGCCTTTTTAGCGCGTGTATCGCCAAATTTACGGCAAACGCGATAAAGATGAGCACCAAAGCCAGCGCGATACCCATGGCAAACTCGCCTTTGTTCGTCTCCAGCGACACTGCAGTCGTGATCGTGCGGGTAAAATATTTGATATTTCCGCCGATCATCATCGCCACGCCGACCTCGGCCACGATACGCCCGTACGCCGTCGCTACGACCACCATCAGAGCATACCTTAGCTCGTAAAGCACGCAGCCCACTAGCCGCGGCGCGCTCAGGCGTAAATTTAGGATGGTTAGATAGTGTTTTTTGTCCATATTTTCCACGACGCTAGCGCTTAGCGAGATGATGATAGGTAGTGCTAGCACAAACTGCCCCAGCATCACGGCCTTTAGCGTAAAAAGCAGCCCAAACTCGCCAAACGGGCCGTTTCGCGTGATAAATGCATACAAAATAAGTCCGATCGCAACGGTGGGCATCGCAAGCGCCGTATCGCTGAGCAGTCTCAAAATCCTGCGCCCTTTAAAATCGTAAAATCCCAGCGTAAAGCCTAGCGGAAAACCGACTAAAATCGTAAAAAATATCGAAACGCTCGAAGTGTAAAGCGTCGCCCTGATCGCCGAATACGTTTCCTCATCGCCGCTAAAAAGCAGCCTAAAGGCCTCTAAGAATCCGTTTAGTAGAAAGTCCAAATATTATTTCTCCGTATGTTTATATGGTTAATTTAATATGCTATAATAGCATACTTTTAAAAAAGGAGAAAAATGAAAAAAGTAATATTAGGCTCGCTAATCGCGAGCGTTTTGGCGTTTGCGGGCGATAGCGAACTCATCATGGCTACCACCACCAGCACCGATAACACGGGGCTACTAGACGCGATCTACCCTGCGTATAAGGCAAAAACCGGCGTCGATATCAAATGGACCGCCGTAGGCACGGGCGCTGCTTTAAAACTTGGCGAAAACTGCGATGCGGACATACTTTTCGTGCATTCGCCAAAAGTTGAGAAAGAATTCGTAGAAAAAGGCTTTGGCGTCGAGAGAAAAGCCGTAATGTACAATGATTTCGTCGTTATCGCCGATAAATCTATCGCCGATAAATTTAAAGGCAAAGACATAAAAGAGAGCTTTGAGCTGATCAAAAAAGAGAATATCAAATTTTTCTCTCGCGGCGATAAATCAGGTACTGACAACAAAGAAAAAGGTATCTGGAAAAAAATCATCGGCGAAGTGCCTGAAAAAGACAGCTGGTACATGCAAACAGGCCAAGGCATGCTAGCTACTATCAACGCCGCAGCCGAGCAAAAGGGCGTGACGTTCACTGACCGCGGCACCTACATCAAATACGAGGACACCAAAAAAGGCGCGCCTGAGATGGTTATCATCAACGAGGGCGACAACGACCTAAAGAACTTCTACTCGCTAATCGCAGTAAATCCGAAGCACTGCGCTAAGGCCGACATCGAAAACGCGAATAAATTTATCGAGTGGGCGACCAGCGAAGAGGGTCAGAAATTTATCGGCGACTTTAAGCTGCTAGATAAGCCGCTTTTCACGCCTGACGCGAATACTCGCAAGAACTAATTTTATTTACGCACAAATTTGGGTCGAATTTATGGCTTAAATTTGCGTGAATCGGGCGCGCTTTGCGCCCTTTTTATAAATCAAAATTTATTTTGCCTCTTCTTCAAATTTAAACTCTCCGACGTTATTTTTAAACGTCTCAAAACATTTATTACTAACAACTTCGTCTTTAGTGTATGCTTGATATAATTTTAGTAATTCTAAAGTCGTTATTATTAATATACCTTCACTTTTTGCATAGCTTATTTGATTGGCATGTATCGGCTCCCTTTTGCCAGGCTCTATGTCGCGTTGAGGGTTAACTATTAGCAGGCCTTTTACATTGCCAGGAGACTTGGTATCGTCTTCGGCTATTAAATCAGTTACATGTTTCTTGCACTGTGCTATATTGCTATTTTTGACGTTTGTATTTATTCCCTTTATCTCTACCATAAAGTTAACATCTTCAAATTCGAATCTAAAATCTTCTTTTTTCACATCTGTAAAATGACTGTCTTTTAGCTTGAAAATATCTACTAAAATTTCCTTCACTACACCAACTAGCTCATCTCCTGTTGAATATAGGATTGATTTAAATCTATTATTTTTAGATATTTCTTTTTCTAATACATCAAGTTGTTTTAATATTTCATCTTTTTCACTCAAATAACTTATATTACTAAAATGCTCTATATTGTTTATCCATTCCGGAGCTACAGACTTCTGATATTTAGACAATATAAAATAGAGAACCGCGCGAGCCGCATTATTGTCTTTTATGTCTAGTGTTGTTATATATACGCCATTAATCTCCAATATAACATTTTTTCCGCCGTTTGATTTTTTTAACGATCTGTGTATAGACTCATCAAAAACAAAATCAGATAAGAATGTGTAATCATCTATTTTAGTTACACTTCTTTCATATCTGATAGTTGGAAAATTACGTATCATTGGCGATAAAGAATCCGGAAAATATTGGATTATACTAGATATTTTTATATTGGAAATACTTATTGTCCAGCCATCGTCACCAATTTCTTCTGTTGTTATATTTTGTGGCATTATTATCAAAGTATTACTTTTTTTAGTTTCCTTAAGTATTTCTGATAATAAGCTAGCAAATCCTTTAATGTCCAAACATATACTTTTCCTTTTATCAGATTTCCAGAGCTTACCATCATTAAAATCTATTATATTAAAGTCAAATTCATCAAAACTTCTCGGCTCGCTTATTTTGCTTATACAAAAACTTTCATCTCTCAAAAAGCAAGTGCGTTTAGTTAGTATTTGAATCTTCATTTTATACTCCAAATAGTTTATATAATTTGTATAAATTCCAATTTTTATATATTAAATTTTATTTTTTTGCTTAGAAAATTTTCCCGCCGAACATCTCATACATCGCCTTTTCCTCGCCCCAAAGCTCGCGGTGTTTTTTGATGCAGGATTTTATCGCACTTGCGAGATATAGCACGTCTTGCTTGGTGTGCGTGTAGTGCAGGCTCACGCGCACGAAGCCGGGCTTGCTTTCTGGCATGCGCCCCTCCTTGATACCCAGCAGATCGTGAGCGTACGGCCCCGCGCACATCACGCCCGCGCGCGTCTGGATACCGAAGTCATTACTAAGGCTCGCGGCGAAATCATACGCCGAAACGCCGCGCACGTTAAAGGAAATTATCGGCAGCCGCGGCGCGCCCTTTGGAGCGTAGTTTATGACCTCGTCAATGCCTGCTAGCTCGCTCTCAAAAAGCCGCGCTAGCTCGTCCTCGTCGTTTTTTATTTGCTCGAAGCCCACCTCGTTTCGCAGTGCGTATGCCAAATTTGCCCGCATAAGCCCGATAATAGGCGGCGTACCGCCTTCCTCTAGCTGCTCTGGATTTTTCAAAAACACGTGCCCTTCGCGGCTAGCGTAGGCGACCGTCCCGCCTGCGGCAAAGGTCGGCACATCGCTGTTAAGCAGCTCTTTTTTGATCGCCAAAAGCCCGCAGCTAGCAGGTCCTCCTAGCAACTTATGCGGCGAGAGGAAAATCGCGTCTAAGTAATCGCAGTCTAAATTTGCGTGCGAGCTCAGCGCCGCGCAGTCAAAGGCGACGATACCGCCCGCAGCTCTGATTAGCTCGCTGATTTTTTTGTATTCGCTAACGATGCCCGTGACGTTTGAGGCGGCGCTAAACGAGCCGATGATGCGGCGTCCAGCGTTAATCTTCAAGATGCGCTCGAGTGCCAGCAGATCGATCTCGCCGCCCTCGCTAAGAGGCACGCGCAGGTAGTCGCAAAGACCCTCGCGAAAGCTAAGCTCGTTTGAGTGGTGTTCGTATGGCGAAACGAGCACGAGCGGAAGCTGCGCGGCGCGTAAATTCGCCTCGCCGATCGCGCTTCTGGTCGCAGGCGGCAGGTAGATGCCTAGCAGCTCCTGAAATTTCTTGATCGCTGCCGTCGCACCCTGCCCGCAAGCGATGAGATAAAACCGCTCGTCAAGCCCCAGTAGCTTTTTTAAGCTCTCTCTCGCGCCCTCGTAGCGTCGCTGCGTGATGATGGCGCTGGAGCTGCTGTCGGAGTGGGTGTTGGCGTAGGTTTTGAGGGCGTCTGCCATCTCGCGCTCTATGGGCTCGTAAGCAAGCCCCGAAGCGGTATAATCAAAATAATGCACGCCCGGTTTTAGGATGATATTTTTTCGAATTTCGTCTAAATTTAGCATTTTTTACTCTTTAAATTTGATGCGGTAATTATAGTAAATTTTCGCAAATTTAGGGCTTTTGCGGTGGAAATGATTTAGTAAATTTGGAGATTAAATTTGAGCAAGCTAAATTTAACCGCAAAGCGGCAAATTTAGCCTAATAAAGCAGAGAATCGCGAGCCACAGAGGCTCACGACCATTTTATTATTTATTTATAAAATTTTTCTCTAGCCACTCGATAGCTTTTGCCTCGGTTTCGAAGCGTCCGCTTTTAGCGACCTGATTTTGCCCCTCGTAGAAGCGAATCCTGATACCGTCTTGGACGCTATCTACCTTTACTCTAGTGATCTTGTCTTTGTTTAGATAGACCCTATCGTTTAGTTTTACGTACATTTTTTCTCCCTTAAATTTGATGTGGTTTTATTTCTTTTTATCTTTTGCGTCGTCTTTGGTCGAGTCCTTTTTCTCACCGTCTTTTTTCAAAAATAGCTCCTTAAAGCGCTTATCCGCAAAGTCCTCGATATCGTTTTGTAGCTGCCTATAGGCGTTTATGAGCTCATGCGCGCGCTCGTTTAGCGTCGTGCCTGCGTTTTCTCCGCCGCCTTGCCTAGTCGTAAAAAGCTCCTCTTTTAGATTTTTTTGCAAAATTTGCAGATGAGTCCAGCATTTTTTATAGTTCATGCCTAGGATTTCGGCGGCCTTTGAGATCGAGCCGACCTCGGCGATGACGTCCAGGACTTCGGTTTTGCCCTTACCGAATATCAGCTCGCCCTCGTCGTTTTCTATCCAAGTTTTGGTTTTTACTCTCATCTTTTTTCCTTTCTTCTCCTTAAAACACCCCAGCTGGCAGTATTTTACGTCGATTTTATAGTCTTTTAGCGTCGAGCGGATCGTCTTTAGCCCCATGCCCGCAGCCGTGTCTCTAGCGTCTTTGCACAGTATTCTGCCCTTTTCGTCGGTCATCTGTTTTAGCTGCGTCATAACGGTGTATTTACCGCGTCCGTTTTCCAGCCCGCCAAACTGCCCTAGCTCGCAGTTGTCGATCTTTACGCCCATTTTTTCGGCCTCGTCGCTAACCAGCCCGACCTCTACGCCTAGTTTTGAGGCGATCTTAAACGCCGCGCCGCAGTCTAGCCTGCCTTTTGGATTTAGCAGTTTTGCGATCAGTTCGCGGATTTGCTCACTCATAGATTCTCTCCGCGCCGCTATATACGTTTATGTTTTCGCCGCGAGCAAAGCCGCATAGCGTGAGGTTAAATTTACGCGCTATCACGACGCCAAGGCTAGTCGGAGCCGTGCGCGAGACGAGCACAGGGATGCCGTGCATGACGGCCTTTGCGACCATTTCGGAGCTGAGCCTGCCGCTCACCATCAAAAACGAATTTTGTAGCTGCGAGCCTGCTAGTATAGCTTTGCCGACGGCCTTATCTATGGTGTTGTGCTGAGCGATATCCTCGCCGATGTAAAACTGCTCGCCGCTAACAAAAAGCTTAGCCGTATGCACACAGCCAGTCATCTCGTAAAGCTCGCACTGCGTGTAAAACTGCCCCATCTGGCGCAAAATTTCGTCTTTGTTAAATTTGACGTCGGCCTTTATGGAACGCGCCGCCATAGCCTCAGGGTCGATGTTTGCCGTTGAGCTACGCCCGCAGCCGCTGATTATCACCTTTTCCTCGTCAAACTGCTCGAGGCGTTTTTCGTTTATTTTAGCCTTTATCCGCACGCTTAAAGCGTCGCTTGAGAGCTCTATACTCTCGATATCCTCAGGGCTTGCGATCAAATTTTCGCTGATGAGATAGCCCGCAGCCAGAGCCTCCTGATCGGTCGGAGTCGCCATGAGCGCGCCGAAACGCTTGCCGTTTATGTAGATCTCAAGCTTGATCTCGCGCACCAAAATATCATCAACGGCGCTTTTTTGCGCGCCTTTAAATTTGGTGATTTGGGTCGTAAAAATAGGTTGCATTATTTTCCTTAATTTTTGCGAAATGATAGCTTGAAAATCTAAATTTAAGATTTGATTGTAGTGAATTATTGCTTAAATCAAGCAAAAACTTAAACGTATTTTAGCGCGTTTTTATCGGTATCTGATGATGATTTGTATATGCGAATTTAGCATATATCTTAAGATATTTTTGACCACGATTTTATCATTATCTATTATTTGCATAAGAAATGAAGGAATAATAAAAAATAGCATAAGGCTAGAACGAGATCGCACATAACTTGCTGCATATGTAGATTAAATTTTGAAAAATTATAAATATAATTTGCGGCCTGACGTAAGACCGAGAAGGAAATTTATATTATAGAGTCGAGTCAAAAAACTAATTTTATCAAGCCGTATTTTACTGTTATATGGCCCGTGCATGACTCAAACACGCCGACCGTATATAAAAAGCCCTTAATTATATTCATTAAGGGCTTTTTATATGAAAACTTAGACATTTTGCCGATGAAAAATCATTTTCGAGCGATAAAGTTTCGTCTAAGTTTTTATATTTTTCTTTTGCTCGGTCAAAGAAAAATATCGGCCGTCTGCCAAGACCTTACAGCAAACTCATTTGAGTTTGCTAAGTAAGTATTAACATATTATCATATGTAGGGGTTGTTTGTTCTTAATATTTTGATAAATGATATCAAGTTCTAAGACTGTATGATGGAATTAGAAGCTATTGTTTTTTATTAAGTTAAAGTAAATTTTGGTTTATATGGAAATTTACTTTTATTTTTTTATTTGGTATTTTAGCACAAATTTTCAAAATTAAGATGTTGCTAGTTTCCTTATAACATAAATAAAGATTAAAGTATAGATTGTTTTTTAGCAAGAAATAAGAATCAAAAAGAAGAGTATTTTGTGCGGGGTTAAGATTATTTGACAAAACAAGCATCGCTATAATACAGCCGTATTCGTTTTTGCAGTCGTATTAAAACCTTCGATTTGGTTATGTTTTAAATATGTCCATGCTATAAGAGCCTTATTTTTCCAAATCCCAACTATCGTATCCGTAAGAATTCCGTCTTGAGAACCGACAAAGCTTAATATTTTTCTCTTCTGTATCGGTTTGAGTATTTATTAGAATTAATCTCACTTAAACTATCGCCACTCTTTTACCGCAAGCTTTTATGTAGTTAAAGAACGTTTTATACTTGATATTATACGCTCCGCTTTCTATTCTAGCTACGGCAGACTGAGTTATGCCCATCCTTTGAGCTACTTCGCTTTGAGTTAGTCCAGCCTCGTTTCTGGCGTCTATTAAAGCTTCTATGGCTTTATATTCGTCCTCCAGCGCATCGTATTGCGCTTTAAATTCCGGATTTTTTAGCTCTTCTTTTAAAACTTCTCTAAAATTAACGGTTCCCATCTCTAAATTCCTTTAATCTTTGTTCTGCCAAATTTAGTATACTTTTAGGCGTTTTTTGCGTTTTTTTAACAAAAGTTAGCAGGATTATTATCATTTTGCCGATTTCATAACAATATATGCTTCTAGTTATACCTTCATCAGACTTTATGCGTATCTCAAATAGTCCGCCTTTTAGGCTTTTGGTATACGGCTCTCCTAAGCTATTGCCTCTAGTTTCTAAAAGCTCGAACATTTTATAGCCTCTTTGTCCAAGTCCTACGGGTAATCCTAAGAACTCATCTTTTATGGCTTCGTTTGCAAATTCTATGCTCCACATCGTAACCCTTTTATGTGACTAAGTCTTATTATACCATATATGATATAAAATGCAGTTTGTTTTATATGCTTATTGCTAAATAAACAACTTGATATAAAATTATTCATAAAGCCTCTCCACCATCTCTCTTCCGCTACCTGGCATCAGCTTAGCTTATCTTAGGGTGTGATTGATATCCGAGTGATTCATTAGCTTTTTTATCGTTAGTATCGGAGTGCCCTTTATGGCAAGATGCGAAGCGAATGTATGTCTAAGCGTATGGATAACTACTCTATTAGTAGCATCTCTTATATCTAAATTTTGATTAAAAAGCTTATTAAGTAGCGGCTGCAAGACGTTTTGAATAGTAGCTTTTGGTTTATTTACCAAAAAGTTGTTCGGGGATAGGGCAGTATAAATTTGATTGATCATCTCCAAAGCCCTTTTGCTTAAAAACCCCGTATACGTGCTCTTTGTCTTAAAATCACTTATGGTGACCGACTTGGTAGATAGTGCTAAATCCTTTTTCTTGATATTTAAAATTCCTTCTAATCTAGCTCCCGTACATAAAGCAAGCTCAACGAATAGCCCTAGGGCGAAGTCTTCTTTGACAGCTACTTCTTTGCGCAAAAGTTCTATCTCTATAAGCTCTAAAAACCTTTCTCGTTTGTTGTTTGGCTTTTTTAGCTCTATCTTATATGGGCTAATATGATTAATAAGATCATTTTTTATAGCGTGGTTAAAAATCGTCCTAACGATACCCATGATGGCGTCGATCCTGGATTGCGACAGCTTTCGTTTTGTTTTAGGTGAGATTATTTGAGAAATATCTTTATGATGCTTATTTATCATCTCGGGCGTCATTTGCGTCGTGGCTAGACCGCCTAACTTATCCTTATGGTAAATTTCATAATCCCTTCGTTGCTCTTTTATATTGATGGCGTTACCCGGTTCTTTTTCTAGTTTAAAACTAAAAAAGGCATCTGATATCTCGTCAAATTTAAGCGAGTTTTTGTTATTCTTGGCAGTTATTTTCTTGGTTATGCTATCCGGCAATTCACCGTTTCTTTGTTTGGCGTCGAATTCTTTCTTTTTATTATATGCGTAGGTTATATTTACGCCTTCGGATTTTGATCAGATTTTTACGTCGGCCTTTTTGCCTTCAAGCGTAACTCTCATATAAAAAACTACATCGCCGTTAGCTAGATTATTAAAGAAAATTCCGGGATATTTATTGACTCCAAAAGCAGAGTTGTAATTTTTAAGTTTTCCTGCCATAATACCCCCTAAATTTATTCCCTATTTGTTCCCAAAATTTGTAAAAATGTATGATATTTTAGTGTAACTTAGAATATGCTTAAGCTATTAAATGGCGTATTTTAGGGATTTATAGAGTATTTTGGAGTATTTAAGAATTATATATTTTTGAACCCAGCATCCGGAGCCATTTATCTTCAAAAATCCTTTTAAAATCCCGATTTTAACGATGTTTCAAGAAATTTAAGCTTTCTTATTTTTTGTATTTTTCCCCTTTATTTCCCCTCAGTTTTATTTTCTGTTTCAAAGTATATCGTTCTGTTTGCGGTCAAAATGCGATTAGATATTCATCTTTGGACGAAGTTAAAACAATTTTCCTTTATTCATTCTAGCTTCATTTAAGGCTTTTATAATGCGCTCATCCAAACGAAAGTTGGAAATCAAAATAAAAGGATCAAAAATGAAAAAGATATTAGGCACGGCAGTTTTAGCAGCAGTTTTGGGAGTGACAGGCTTGCAAGCAGCTATCACATCAAAGGATGCTTTAAACATAGCTGAGAAAAATTTCCCAGGCTCAAGCGTCAAAGATATCGAGATGGATGTCAAAAACGGTGCGACATTTTACAAGATAGAGTCTTTTAGAGATAGCGTTAAACAAGAGATTAAGATCGACGCTAATAGCGATCAGATCGTTAAAGTAGAGAATAAAAATAAAAAATATATCTTGCCGATCGAAGCGGTAGATTTTTCAAAATTTGCTCTTGGCATCGACGAGGCTGTGGCCAAAGCTCAAGCGCTTGAAGCTGGCTGGAGTCTTGATGAGGTAGACCTTGATAATAAAAATGGTGCTTGGATATACAAAGTAGAGCTTAAGCGCGACAGGAGCGAGAAAAAAGTGATCATAAACGCTCAAACTGGCGAGATAATCGGCAACTATACAAAGTGATCTAGCGCCCTTTTTTGGGCATTAAATTTTTATAAAGGTGAAAAAGATGAGTGAAAATTTAGTTCAAAATTTAAATGAGAAAGTTAGCAAGCAGAGTTTAGAGAGAAATTTGAATAAAAATTTAAACGAAAATAAAGTCGCTGATTTTAGCAAAAACGAGAGAGAAAATTTAAGTAAAAATGCTGCTAATAAAAATAGTTACAAAAATTTAGACAAGAGCGAGCAAAGCCCTGAAAATTTAGATAAAAATTTAAGCCAAACAGCTCCGAAATGCAAAGCTCAAAATTTCTTTAAAAATGCGCTTGAGCTTTCACTTCAAGGTGCAGCGGATTTGCTCATCTACGCAGGCAAGGCTGGAGTGTGGCTATCAAACGCTTCAAACCACCTAAAAAACGAGGTGAAAAGAGCGGAGCTATCAAAGATAAATGAAGGGCAGGCCAAATTTGAAGGGCTGGCTTGCATCACACCAGAAAGAGTTAAAGAGCTCATTTTAGAGCGCCTAAAAGTAGAGCCAAACGAGGTGGAATTTGCGCCGATCTATCTAGCAAAAAAACAAAGTTTTGGCACATTTTGCACGGAGTATTTTTATAACGCAAGGGCTAAAAATAAGGGCTTTTTGTATGATTTTAAGATAGGCGCAGCAAATGGCGAAATTTTAAATCTAAAAATAAAAAGTCAAATTTGATAAAATAGCTAGCAAAACCAATAGAGGCAAAGATGAAAATTTTAGTCGTTGAGGACGAAATAGACCTAAATAGCGTCATCACAAGGCACCTAAAGAAAAACGGATATAGTGTCGATAGCGCGTTTAACGGCGAGGAGGCGATGGACTTTACCGCCGTCGCGCACTACGATCTCATCGTGCTTGATATCATGATGCCAGTGATGGACGGACTTACATTTTTGCAAAGATCGCGCACCGCAAAGCTAGCGACCCCTGTGCTGATACTGACAGCCAAAGACGATGTGGATGACGTTGTAAAGGGGCTTGACGCGGGTGCGGATGATTATTTGGTAAAGCCATTTGATTTTAAGGAGCTACTAGCTAGGGTACGCACGCTCATTCGCCGAAACAGCGGCAACGTGGCTAATGAAATTTATGCAGGCGAGCTAAAGATCGATCTTTCAAAAAAGTCGGTCGAATTTGGCGGCGAGCAGATCGAGCTAACTGGCAAAGAGTATGAAATTTTAGAGTTTTTGATGCTAAACAAGGGCAGAATTTTAACCCGCGACCAGATCAAAGAGTACGTCTGGGGCTTCGACTATACGGGTAGCTCAAATGTCATCGATGTGCTTATAAAAAACATAAGAAAAAGCTTGGCGAGTGCGATGTGATCCAGACTAAAAGAGGGCTTGGCTATGTTATTAAGGATTAAGCAAGCTCTCGCAAATATCCCAATAACCGCGCGCGTAACGCTTTGGTACTCGTTTTTTATCATCGTTATCGTGGCGGCTCTAGTTGTTATCTCGGCGGTCGTGGCGGATGAGGTTTTTGAGGATGCGAGCCAAAAAAAGCTAGCCAAATCAGTCACCAAAATCGCCAATGATATGGATGAGTTTGAGCCATATGATGATGGGATATTTTTTATAAAATATAACGCAAAAGGCGATGTGATCGGTGGTCTAGCGCCAAAGCGCTTTCAAATTTCACTTCAAATGAACAGCGGTGCGGTGCAGCTTTATGAAGAAGGCAAAAACCGCTTTTACTACTACGATATCGCAGCTAAAGGCAAAGATGTCTGGGTCAGAGGCGTGATAAATGCGGAGAAATTTTTCAAAAAAGAGGGGCTATTTTTACTAGCGCTTGGCGTTTTTGTGCCGGTTTTATTTCTCTTTGTGCTTTACGGCGGCTACAAAACGATAAAAAACGCGATGAAACCAGTCACTACGATGTCAAAAACTGTGCTTGAGATAGGCAGCAGCCGGGACTTTTCAAAGCGCATAGATCTACCTGCTGGTAAAGACGAGCTGCACGCGCTTGCAAGCGTTTTTAACCAGATGCTTGACTCGCTTGAAAAGGTCTATCAAAGCGAAAAACAGCTCACCTCAGACGTCTCGCACGAGCTACGAACGCCACTATCTGTCATCATAGCTGAGAGCGACTACGCTAAAAATTACTCACAAAATTTGGGCGAGGCCAAGGAGTCGCTAGAGGTCATCTCTAGGCAGTCAAGGAAAATAACCTCGCTTATAGATCAAATTTTGGAGCTTTCAAGACTGGAATCTGGCAGAAATTTGGAGCTAAAACGTATAAATTTAAGCTCTATCTTGCAAAATTTAGCCAGCGACTACGAAAAGCTTGCAAGCGTAAAGGATCTAAAATTTAACTGCATGATAGCACCAGATGCCGTAATCCTCGGCGATGAGCTGATGATATCAAGGCTGGTGGATAACTTTTTAAGCAATGCTCTTAAATTTGCTTCGGCCAAGATCGAGCTAAATTTAAGCGTGTCAAAAACGCATGCGCTTGTGTCTGTAAAAGACGATGGCATGGGCATCTCTAAAAACGATAGCGAGCTAATCTGGAATAAATTTTATCAAGTTGAAAGCTCAAGAAACAAAAGCCAAAACAGAGGCAGTGGCCTTGGTCTGGCCATCGCTGCAAATATAGCTAAAATTCACAGCGCAAAGCTTGGCGTAAAAAGTGAAGCTAGAGCTGGAAGCGAATTTTGGGCAGAATTTGAGCTTGTAAATTTAAAAGAAGTGAAAATTTAGGCAGTTTGCTAAGACAAAATTTATGAAATAGCAAATAAATACGAGTATAAATTTAAACGCCGCATAAAACGGCGTCTATATTTTTAAAACAAAGTTAAAGTCATAAACTTTTACAGAAATTTCATGGTTAGGTTGCTTCAAAAAGAGCTCTTAGGGCATGCTCATATCATAAGCATCAATAAAGACTATCAAAGCTACGAGATAGATGAAGATAGTAGCGGTTGAGGTCTATATAGTAAGTAAAGCATTAAGATACGTGATTAAAAGCCTATTTAAAAGGCTTTTAAAAGAGTTTGTAAAAAGATATTTTTCAAAGTAATGTAAAGAATTTTCGCCACTTTGTTTTTGAGCAAAGCTTGCTCTAACTGCAAATTAACCACACTTCTTAATGTCTTTTTATAACTTTGATATCTAACAAAATTTACAAAATTTAGCCGAGAGCCACAATTAAAAACAAAAAACAAAAAACAAAAAACAAAAATGCAAAAGGCACTAAATTCAGTGCCTTTTATCGCTATCTTTCGCCAAGTTTTCCACATGCATCAGCGCGGCATCTACTGCAATGTGACATTTGATTTATGTCACTACCTATTGATCTACGGATGCGGTGGATCTCATCGGTTGAAGGGGATTTTAAATTTTCAAAAGGGGTGTCATGCACCGGTATCATCGCCATGCAGTTCATTATGTCAGCTCCCCACTGCTTTGCCTTTGCTGAGATGCTTTGGACGTGATCCATATTGACCCCAGGGATGACGACGGTGTTTATCTTTACTAGCATGCCAGCCTCTTTTAGCTTGCGGATGCCCTCATCCTGGCGCGCTAGCAGTATCCTAGCAGCCTCCTCGCCGTAGTAGTTTTTATCTTCATATCTCACCCACGAATAGACCTTCGAGCCAACATCTGGCGTCACGGCATTAACCGTCACTGTCACGTGGCTCACGCCAAGACGTACGATCTCATCAACATGCTCAGGCAGCGCTAGTCCATTAGTTGAGAGGCAAAGCAGGACATTTGGGAAGTGAGACTTGCACTTTTCAAAGGTTGCTAGCGTCTTGTCAGCGTCACACATTGGATCGCCAGGACCAGCGATGCCGATGACGGAGATGTCTTGTCTAAATTTAAAGAGCTTTTCTAAAAATTTCACCGATTCATCTGGCGTTTGCACCTTTGCCGTTACGCCAGGGCGATTTTCATTAGCGCAGTCATATATGCGGTTGCAGAAGTTGCACTGGATGTTGCAGTGAGGGGCAACTGGCAGATGCACGCGTCCGTAGCTAGCGGAGGCCTTTTTGTTAAAGCATGGGTGATTGTCTAGTTCAGCCTTAGTGCGAAAGATCATTAGCTCTTTTTCCTTCCAAATTTAATAGCATTTGCATGGCAGACATTGAGGCAGTCACCGCAGTTTGTGCAGTTTATCTCATCAGGTCTCGTTCCCATCTCGCACTTGCGTAAGCATGCGTCGCAGTCGTCACAGGCACTTGTTTTATAGACACGAAATATCGAAAATTTACGCAAAATTTCAAGCACACCACCTGATGGACAGACGAAACGGCACCAAAGGTTAGCTACGATCAGCGAGGCTAGCATGACTGAGATGATGATCACTGTGCGAGTGACCCACTCCCATTCGCCAAAGCGAAGTGACAAAGTAAGAGCGGTTAGGTACTCATCGCTCGTTCTTATAGGTATCATCATGCGAGGATTGCCCCAGATAAAATAGGCCCAAAGGCTGATTACTATGGTGGCTAGCATGCTTATCTGAGCGAATATTAGCTTTTTGCTGCGAATTTTTAGCTTGAAAAAGGCAAATTTACCAAGCATTTGATTGACAAAGCCAGCTGGACAGACCCAGCCACAAAATGCCCTACCAAAGAGGATGACAAGCGCTGGGATAAATAGCCAAAATCCAAAAAACAGCAACGTGATCCGCCCCCAACAGGTGATGATAGGGCAGTTTTGGCAATTTACAAAAGGCACTACAAAAGGGCATCTAAAAATGCCGTAATACGCCCATTGTCCGATGCCAGCTATAAAGATGAGCTGCACTAGGCGTCTTATCTTTGTTGTGGGGGAGTTTTTGCTTCTCTTTTTTAAATTTACGTTACCGCATGCACTGCTATTAGAGCATGCGCTATTACAGCTACTACACATCTTTTACACCAAACCTTTCTATAAGCTCTAGCCCACGCGCTGAATAAATGGAGGTAAAGCCATGTTTTTCAAAAATTTCTTGCCCCTCGGTGCCGCAAACAAAGTCTGCAAAGTCATTTGCGAGCCTTTCATCTTTTACATATTTCATTATATTTAGCGTAAAAGTGAGCGGTCCAGGCGGGATGAGCTTTTCATCGATGGGCATATACTCGATCTTATCTTTAAACCTATCATGCGTTGTTAGGCGTTTTTCGATGATCGAAGCATCGCCCTTGCCATCAACTAGCTCGCACATCATATTTATGACGCATGATCCGTTTGCGACCATGTTTTTCATCACCGCATCAGTGAGGTTTGAGTTTTTTAATATCCCTTTGACTGGGCCACTGCCAGGGGGCGATGATCTAAGAGGCAGCATCACTCTAACTCCTGGCTCTGCAAGGTCTTTTAAGTCGCGAATGCCTGCTGGATTGCCTTTTGGCACGACTAGGACGTAGTCAGTAAAGCATAGCGGTCTAAAATGAAGGCTAAGACCAGCTTTGCGAAGTTTTTTAGAAAGCTCTAAAACCCTTGCTCCAAAGAGCTCGGTCGTGCTTTGAAGTGCTAAAAGCGACTTGCCAAGAGCACCAGCAAAGGCGCCGGTGTATTGGATATTATGCCCTGTTCTTGCCTCGTAAATGGTATTTAGCTCATTAAATGCTTCAGATAGGCCTCCACACGACCAAACCTGAAGCAAGTCAGACTTAAATGGCGTAAAGCCAGCTAGCATCGTTTGTGGAGTGGCAACAGCAGCTGTGGCTAAAGCACCTTTTAAAAAGCCACGGCGTGATATACCAGTTTGTTTTAATTCCATGAAATCTCCTTTTGGGATTTAAGAAATGTAAATTTGATATTTTCGGCACGCGAAACTTGTGAAATTTGACTTTTGAAATTTGCAAAAATGGTAGTTGAAGGTAAATTTATGCAAATGTAAATTGCGACCGCAATCTAAATTTGAGTGATTATAGCCAAATGCTAGCTTAAAAATCGAGATAAATTTAAAAAACGCAGGGGTAAAATTGCTAAAGTAAATTTATCGTTTAAAAAATAATTAAGATTTTAGTCGTCAATTTGATGTATTATTTTGTAAATAATATAAAAATATATTGCTAGTTTTTACTTTTTTTGTTATACTTCGCTCATAAAATCATTAGTATTATTTTTAAAATAATACAGAAAGGAGTATCTTAAGATGATAAAAATAGGCGACATATCTGATATAAAAACCGGTCTAGTTTTAAACCGTAAAAAGGCAGACAAAAACGTAGATGAGAAATTTCGCTATAAAGTAGTCTCGCTAAAGTCCTTTAATGAAAATGCACTCTTTGATGACACATTTGCCGATGAGTTTATATCAAGCGAAAAAATAAGCGATGAGTATAAAGTAAGACTTGGCGATGTTTTGCTGCGACTTAGAGAGCCGAATTTCGCCGTTTATATAGACAAGGACTATAAAGACCTTATCTACACATCTTTGATGGTTTGCATAAGGGTTAAAAGCGACATATTTGATCCGCGTTTTGTGGCGCATTATCTAAACAGCAGCGCCGTTAAAAGAGCTCTTGCGCCAGATGTTTCAGGCACTACCATAGCGATGATAGGCGTTGCAAGCATAAATAATATAAAAATACCAGCCATAAATTTGCAAACCCAAAACAAGATAGTAAAATACCTAAATTTAGCTCGCGAGGAGAGCAAAATTTTACAAAATTTAGTAGCTGTAAAGCAAAGATACCACAAAAGCGTATTTGAAAATTTAATAAAAGAGGAGAACTAAGATGCAAAAGACCACACAAGATACTATAAATAACATAGTTTGGAAGGCTTGCGACACATTTCGCGGCACGATGGACGGAAGCGACTATAAAGACTATGTTTTAACGATGCTTTTTGTTAAATATCTATCTGATTTTTACAAAGAAAAGCTTGAGTCGCTAAGAGCCGAGTATGGCGATAAGTGCGAGAGGATCGAAGCAAAGCTAAAGAAAGAGAAATTTAAGCTTGATGAGAGCTGCACCTTTGAGTATCTTTTAGCGCACAAAGAGGCGGTAAATTTAGGCGAGATAATGAACAAAACTCTAGAAAAGATCGAAGAAGACAACAAAGACAAGCTTGAAGGTATCTTTAGAAGCATCGACTTTAACAACAAAAACAAGCTTGGCGACACAAAAGAGAGAAACGCTATCTTGAAAAATTTGCTTGAAGACTTTAGCGACACTAGGCTAGATCTTCGCCCCTCTATGCTTGAGGGCAACGACATAATAGGCGACGCATACGAGTATCTTATAGCTCATTTTGCAAGTGACTCTGGCAAAAAAGGCGGAGAGTTTTATACGCCAAGCGAGGTTTCGACGCTTCTTGCAAAGCTAGTTGAGCCAAAAGAGGGCGATATGATCTACGATCCTACTTGCGGTTCTGGCTCACTTCTTATCAAGGCTTCAAAAGAGGTCGGTAGCAAAAATTTCCGCCTTTATGGACAAGAAAAAAACGGACAAACTCACGCACTTTGCAAGATGAATATGTTTTTGCACGAGATAAATGACGCCGTGATCGAGTGGGGCGACACGATCAGAAACCCGCTTCATTTACAAGACAACCTTATAAAGACATTTGACATAGTCGTGGCAAATCCCCCTTTTAGCCTAGATAAATGGGGTGCTGACTTTGCTCTAAACGATCCTTTTATGAGATTTGCTAGCTACGCTTTGCCGCCAAAGAGCAAGGGCGACTACGCATTTGTCGTGCACATGATAAAAAGTCTAAACAACAACGGCAAAATGGGTGTCGTGCTTCCGCATGGAGTGCTATTTCGCGGGGCAAATGAGGGCAAGATCCGCCAAAAGCTAATCGAAGAAAATTTACTAGACGCCGTCATCGGACTACCGGCAAATTTATTTTACGGCACGAGCATCCCTGCTTGCATACTCGTTTTTAAGAAAAACCGCGCAAACGAAGACGTGCTATTTATCGACGCTAGCAAGGAATTTGAAAAAGGCAAAAACCAAAACACGCTAACCGAGCAAAATATAAAAAAGATAGTCACTACCTACAAAAACAGAAGCGAGATAGAAAAATACTCCCACCTAGCAAGCCTTAGCGAGATAAAAGAGAATGACTACAACCTAAACATCCCTCGCTACGTCGATACCTTTGAAGAAGAAGAGCTTGTAGATATCGAGGCTACAAAGGCTGAGATCTCACGCCTAGAAGCCGAGCTAAAAAGCGTTCAAAGCAAGATGAGCGAGTATCTTGAGGAGCTTGGGCTATGAGCGAATTTAAAAATTTACCGAGTGAATGGAAGGTCGTGAAGCTTGGGGAAATTGGTAAAGTGATAAATGGATTAACGTATAGTCCTGATAATGTTTCAAATAATGGATTGTTGGTCTTACGCTCATCAAACATAAATGATAATTCTATTGTTCTTAATAGTGATGATGTATATGTAAAAGGCATATCAAAATTTAATAAAACGCTAGAAAATGATATTTTAATTTGCGTGAGAAATGGTAGTAAAAATTTAATTGGTAAAAGTGCATTAATTACAGAAAAATATAAGGATTTAGCATTTGGTGCGTTTATGGCTATTTTTCGAAGCAACTATAATTTATTCTTGATACATATCTTTAAAACAAATACGTTTTTTAAACAAGTAAAAAACGATCTTGGGGCAACGATAAATTCAATCAATAATGGTAATTTATTAAATTTTAAAATTCCACTTCCGCCATTAGACGAGCAAAAAAAGATAGCGGAAATTTTATCTACTTGGGATGAGGCTATAAATTTAACTATAAATTTGATAGAAAGCAAAAAGCAGTTTAAAAAAGCTCTTATGCAAAATTTACTCACGGCCAAGATCCGCTTTCCCCAGTTCAAAGACGAGTGGAAGGAAACAAAGCTGGGTAAAATTTTAAAAGAGCATAAAATTAAAAGTGATAACAAAAGTGAGGTTTTTTCTGTATCTGTTCATAAGGGGATTATTAACCAAATAGAACATTTGGGACGTAGTTTTTCAGCTGAAGATACATCAAATTATAATTTGGTAAAGCCATTTGATTTGGTGTATACAAAAAGTCCAACGGGGGACTTTCCATTCGGCATTATAAAGCAAAATTTAAACCCTTTTAATGTTATTGTTTCTCCATTGTATGGAGTATTTGAGCCGATAAATAAATTTTTAGGTACTTTATTGCATTACTTTTTTGAATCATCAATAAGGACAAATAACTATTTGAAGCCAATTATACAAAAGGGGGCAAAAAACACCATAAATATTAGTAATGATACTTTTTTATCAAGAAGCATTCTAGTGCCTATAAATTTAGACGAGCAACAAAAAATCGCAGAGGTTTTAATGGCTTGCGATGATGAGATAAATTTACTAAATTTAAAGCTGGAAAATTTGAAAAAACAAAAACAAGGCTTGATGCAAAAACTACTAAAAGGAGAAATAAGAACATGTTATGTGAAAAAAGCAATGTAATAATGGCAATCGCATATGATTTTGACGGAACACTAGCAAGAGGCAATATACAAGAAAATTCTTTTATACCAACAACGCTAGGTATAAAAAAAGAAGATTTTTGGAACAACGTAAAGGAACTATCTGAAGAAAACAATATGGATGAGATATTGTCATATATGTATTTGATTGTGACAAAAGCATATGGTGCTGGTGCAAAAATTACAAGAGAGGAGCTTAGCAAACACGGTAAAACTGTTAAATACTTTAACGGCGTGGAAGAGTTTTTTGAAAGGATTAATGATTATGCTGCACAAAAGGGGATATCGATTGAGCATTATATAGTATCATCAGGTACCAAAGAAATGATCGATGGAACGACTATAGCGAATAAATTTAAAAATATTTATGCGTCATCATTTATGTATGATGAATACGGCAAACCGACTTGGCCAGCTTTGGCAATTAACTATACGACAAAAACTCAATATTTATACAGGATAAGCAAAGGAATTCTTAACGCTTGGGACAATAAACTAATTAATAAATATATACCAGAGAATGAAAGAAGTATTTTATTTGAGAACATGATATATATAGGTGATGGAGAAACTGATGTTCCAGCTATGAAGTTACTAAAAACTAATGGTGGAACTTCAATTGCTGTTTATGATGAAAATAAAGAGACTGCCAAAACACTTTTGGAGCAAAATAGAGTTAATTATATTGCCAAAGCTGATTATACTGATGGATCGGAGATAGATGCTATTATAAAATCTACGATAGATAGAATTAGTTTAAATTTAAAAAATGGAAAATTGCAAATATATAATAAGCAAAATACTGTAGAAAAAAACATACAAAAATCCAATAATCAAGCAAGGAATAAACAATATTATTTAAGTGTTCTTAAAACGGAAGGATTTAAATTAGAAGATACTAACAAAACAAATAAAATATATTTAAAAAAATATTCATGGGATGACCACAGATATCAAACCTCGTTTTATATATGGAATAATGGAAATTATATTGGAACAGCTAAAATAGCGAAATTAAATCAAAATAAAAATGAGCATACTGCAGATTTACTGGAGAAGAATTTTGATAAGTTAGATGATGATTTTTTCTCTGTTATACGCTTTAAAAAAGATGAGATAGATGAAGAGACTAAAGAGGCATTGAGGTTTTTATTGAATGATATTAGTAATACTAATAAATACGATAATAATGAAATTGTAAAAAAATCTTTAAAGAGAAGTTAGCCAAATAAGGATACCAAATGACCCCAGATACTTCAGAAAATAAGATCCAGCAAAACAGCATAAATTTACTTCAAAGCTTGGGCTATAAATTTATAAGCAGGGAGGAAAATTTAAGGCTTCGTGGCGGTAAATCAAGCGAGGTTTTGTTTAGGGAAATTTTAACCCAAAAGCTTGGCGAGATAAACGGCTACGAGTATAAGGGCAAGAGGTATAAATTTAGCCAAAGTAATGTCTTAAAAGCGGTCGATGAGCTAGCTGGGGTATCTTTAAACGAAGGGCTAATGGTCGCAAATGAAAGGATCACAAATTTACTCTTGCTTGGCACTAGTTTAGAAGAAAATTTAGAAGATGAGACAAAAAGGAGCTTCTCTTTTAAATTTATAGACTTTGAAAATTTACAAAACAACGATTTTTATGTAACGGAAGAATTTGAAGTAAGCAGAGTAAGCCAGAGCGACGCACAAAAGCACAGAAGGCCTGATCTCGTGCTTTTTATAAACGGCATACCAATAGTCGTGATCGAGCTTAAAAAATCAAGCGTGAGCTTTGAAAACGGCATAAAGCAGCTTGAAAAAGAGCAGGGCAAAGATGAGATAGCGCACCTTTTTAAATACATCCAGCTAACCATCGCGGCAAATGGAAGTGGGGCAAGATACGGCACTACTGGTACGCCGTTTAAATTTTATAGCGTGTGGAAAGAGCAGGACGAAGCCAAGGCAAAAGAGAGCTTAAAAAGCGTGATAAATGGTAGAGAGGTAAGCGCGCTTGATATGACGCTCTTTGCGCTACTATCTAAAGATAGGCTGCTAAGGCTAGTTAGGCACTATATAGTGTTTGATAAAAGGATGAAAAAAGTTTGCAGATATCAGCAGTTCTTCGCTATCGAAGAGACGCTAAAGAGGGTATCGGCGAAAAAAGACGGAGCAAGAGCGGGCGGACTCATCTGGCACACGCAAGGAAGCGGCAAGTCGCTCACGATGGTGATGCTAACAAAGCTTTTAAAGCAAATTTACATAAACTCAAAGATCATCGTCGTAACTGACAGGATAGATCTAGATGGACAGATACACGAGACTTTTGAAAATACGGACATGAAAGCAGGGCGAGCAAGTAGCGGAAGCGATCTGATAGAAAAGCTACAAAGCGGCATTAGCGTGATAACTACGCTCGTGCATAAATTTGAAAAGGTGAAAAATCAAAAGGTAGTGATAAGAGATGGCGATATATTTGTGCTAGTGGATGAGAGCCACCGCACGCAAGGCGGAGATTTACATAAGGCTATGAAAAAAGCGCTGCCTCTTGCTTGTTATATAGGATTTACCGGCACGCCGCTTTTAAAGCGTGAGAAAAACAGCTTTGCTAAATTTGGCGGAGAAATTCATAGATATACGATAGATGACGCGGTAAAAGACGGAGCTGTGTTGCCGCTACTTTACGAGGGGCGATACGTGGGTCAAGAGGTGCTAGACCCTGAGGGGCTAACTAGGAAATTTGACCTCATATCAAGAGAGCTTGGCGATGAAGCTAAGAGGGACTTGCAGCAAAAGTGGGCAAGGTTTGAGCGTGTGGCATCAAGCGAGCAAAGGCTAGAGCTAATAGCTGTTGATATAAATGAGCACATCAAAAAGACTTTGAAAAAAAGTGGCTTTAAAGCGATGCTAGCAACGCAAAGAAAATATGACGCCATAAAATATTATGAGATATTTGAAGAATTTGGAGAGATAAAAAGTGCTTATGTGATATCAAGTAACGAGCATGAGGAGCTTGAGGGCGGACATAAAGAGTATGTCGCAAAAGCGTGGCAAGAGACTATAAGGGGCTACGGCAGCGAGGAAGAGTATCTAAAGCATGTGAAGGATGAATTTATTTATGGCGACGAGATAGACTTGCTTATTGTTGTGGATAAGCTTTTAACTGGCTTTGACGCACCAAGAGCAAGCACGCTTTATATAGATAAACAGCTAAAAGAGCATAATTTGCTCCAAGCCATAGCTAGAGTAAATAGGCTTTATGACGGGAAAGATTATGGCTACATTATTGATTATAGAGGGCTTCTTGGCGAGCTTGATCAGGCGCTTACTAGCTATGCGTCGCTAAGTGGCTTTGACCCAGAAGATATAACTGGAGCCGTGATAGACGTAAGAAGCGAGATAATAAAGGCTAAGACTTACTATACTCATCTGGATGATCTTTTTAGCAGCGTGAAATTTAAAGACGATCTGGAAAGCTACGCGGCGGTTTTAGAGGACGTGCAAAAACGAGATGACTTTAAAGAGTGGCTATCACAGTTTGCAAGGGCGTTTAAACTAGCGCTTTCAAGTGAGAAAATTTATGACATATTAAGCGAAGAGGAGATCAAAGCTTATAAGCAGAGGGTTAAATTTTATAACGAGCTAAGAAAGGCTGTGCAACTAAGGTATCACGAGGCTTGCGACTTTGGAAAATATGAAGCGCAGATGCAAAAGCTGCTTGATACTTACGTAAATGCACAAGGGGTTAATGAGCTTACGAAACTCGTAAATATCTTTGAGACGGAATTTGACGATGAGGTGCAAAGGGTAGAGGGCAAAAACGCAAAGGCCGACACGATCATTAGCGCCATAAGCGCGGTGGTAAAAGAGAAAATGGACTCAAATCCAGCCTTTTATAAATCAATAGCGCAGCAAATACAAGATATCATCGACGAATACAAGGCAAAAAGGCTAAGCGAGGAAGAAAAACTTACCAAAGCAAAACTACTAAAAGACCTTATAACAGGTGCTTTAAAACCAAATGAAGACAGGTATCCAAAAGAATTTAATGCTAATAAAATTTTGTTTGCTATTTATGATAATTTACTTGATATTTTGGGCGATGTGGGGCTTGCGGATGTCGAGGTGGTAGCTAAAAATTTGAGCCTGAAATTTTATGAAATTTACGAAAAAGCCTCAAAAAAACCAGAATGGCACAAAAATAAAGACGTAGAAAACGAGATAACAAGTCAGATGGAGGATGCTCTTTGGGAGATAGAGGACGAATATGACGTTTCTATCGATGAGAAGGAGAAAATTTACCAAACTATCCGTGGAATAGAGATAAGCTTTTATGTTAAATGAGGTGAAAATCATCAAAAAAGAGGTGAAAAATATCACCTTAAAAGTTAGACCAAATGGCGAAGTGATCCTAACGGCGCCAAAAACGGCAAGCGATGAGCATATAAAATTTATCATAAAAAAAAGAGCTAAATGGATAGTGCAAAAGCGCGCGTTTTTTTCCTCGTTTAAGACGAGTAAAAAAGAATACGTAAGCGGCGAGGACTTTAAATATCTTGGACGAAGTTATCGGCTAAAAGTGGTGCAGTCTAAAGAGGAGCGCGTAAAGCTACAAAGGGGCTATCTTGAGCTATTTGTAAAAGATAAAGGCGATATAAAACGAAAAGAAAAATTGGTCTATGAGTGGTATCACGAAAAGGCGATGCTATATTTTTTTAATATCTTGCAAGAGTTTAACAAGATAGTAAAACAAGATATCAAAAGCGTAAAGATAAGGCAGATGAAGACAAGATGGGGGAGTTGCAATCCTTATAAATCATATATAAATTTAAACATAGGACTCATCAAAAAACCAAAATCGTGCATCGAGTATGTCGTATTTCACGAGCTTGCTCACCTGCTGTATCCAAATCACTCAAAGAAATTTTATGACTATCTAGCGCTTTATATGCCTGATTGGCAAAAACGCAAGGAAATTTTGGAAAGAGCTTAGAAAATTTGGCTTAAATTTTGGGCTATTAAACATTTTTTGTATTTTTATGTTTTGAAAAATACTTTAAAGCTTAAAGAAAAAACGACGAAAAATTTTTGATCTTGTAATGTTAGTGAAGTAGGTGGTGGGTTCACCAGGACTCGAACCTGGGACCATCCGGTTATGAGCCGGATGCTCTAACCAACTGAGCTATGAACCCACAGTTGAAAGAAAATCGTATTATACAAGAAAAAGCTTATCTAAATATAAAAAATAGCCTTTTTTACGTGGAGTATAAAACAAACAAATTTAAAAAGAAAAGCCCTAAAATAGGGCTTATAAATTATTTATAATTTTTTATCGCAGCGTCTAAAATCTCTTTTGCAGCGTTTGCGTCTTTAAATTCTTTTACCTTTACCCATTTATTTGGCTCAAGAATTTTATAAGTTTCAAAGAAATTTTTAATTTTATTTAGCGTTGCAACTGGTAAGTCTTCGTAGCTTTTTATCGTCTCATATCTTGGATCGATCTTTGTAACTGGCACAGCCAAAAGCTTCTCGTCCATACCTGCTTCATCTTCCATCACCAAAACGCCTATTAAGCGGCAAGGGATGATACTGCCAGCTTGGAGTGGATACTCGTTTAGCACCAAAATATCAGCTGGATCGCCGTCAGCCGCAAGTGTGTTTGGCACAAAGCCGTAGTTTGCTGGGTAAAACATCGCTGAGTAAAGTACGCGATCGACCACGACTGCACCGCTATCTTTATCGATCTCGTATTTGATATTTGAGCCATAAGGTATTTCGATTACGGCATTGATTTTGTCTGGGTTTGAGCCAGCTTTGATTTTTGAAACGTCCATATATTCGTCCTTTATGTTAGAAATTTTCGTGATTTTAGTATTTTTTGCATTAAATACGTGTAAATTTTAACTACCTTATGATTTCTACGCTATCTACGTCGATCTCTGTTTTTGTAAGGTCTTTATCTATCTCGCCTCTTATTCGTAAAGGTGTATCTTCATTGACTGTTATGTTGCCCCATTTGTCATTGTCGATTTCAACGACAATGACATCACCATTTTTATCGATAAATTCATATTTGTCTGATTTTATATGTGATTTTATTTTACCTTCTAGCACAACTTTGGTGTCGTCGTTTAGTTTTAAGGTATCTTTTACGCTTATAATATTTTTGCTTGGGTGTTTTGAGACAAAACCTCCAGCCATTGCAATGCTAGCAGATATTGCAGCGATTATAATTTTTTTCATTTTTATCCTTTAAAATTGGTTGTGAAATTTTAAGGGATAGTACATTTATGATATTAATAAAAGGTAAGTTTTTACATAAAATCTTTTGTAACAATCTTATAGATGTTTTTAGCGGTAATCGGTAGTGCTCTATCTGCATTGCCACCAAGAAAGCCATATCTAATCTCGACAGTAACGTTAAATTTGGCTACCTCTTTACCACTTTGATCGACTAAATTTATGACTGCGAGAGTTTCAGATTTACCAGCACCACCTATGCCTAGGGTTAAGTGTCTAAGGATCCTAACTCCATTTTTTGTTCTTTGTATATCGCATTTTATGATTAGGTCGTCACCGTATTGGTTTTTCTTTTTTAAAAATGTATTTATGTATCCTTCTAGCTTTTTATCAAGTTCAGTTTCGCCACAAACCGCTTTAGCACTGCTGTACTTATGTGTGGTATCCTTTTCAACCATCTCTATATACTTTTTTTGCACATCCTGTAAAAGTAAAAATGGCTATGATCGCAAGTAGTATTGTAAATTTAAGTTTATGCATAATTTCATCTTTGTTTAGGTCTGTTAAAAATAAGTTTAGAATTGTAGGGAAGTTACATTTAAAATAAAATTAAAAATAAGTATATTTGAATGATATTTATTTGGGACCTTGCACATTTTTATGCAAGGTCTGTAAATTTATAAAAGTTTAGCTAGTAAATTTTTGATATCAGCTACGATCTCGTCTATACCACGCTCACCATTTACCACATGAAGTAGCTCTTTTTCGCTGTAAAAATTGCGGATAGGTTTGATCGGATCAAGATATACTTTCATGCGGTTGTTAAAGACTTCGTTATTATCGTCAGCGCCTCTTGCACGGCCAAGCACTCTAGCTCTTGCCACATCTTCACTAACATCTACTTCGATAACACCTTTTAGAGAAATTTCATCTTGTTCGCTTAGAACCTTATCAAGTTCAGTCATTTGCTCAACACTTCTTGGGTAGCCATCTATTATGATGTTTGATTTATTTGAGCTTTTAATGGCTGATACAATCGCATTTACGACAACGTCAAGTGGAACCAAATTTCCTTTTGAGATAAAGCCATCTATAAGCTTACCAAGCTCGCTCCCACTTGTAACTTCAGCTCTTAAAAGATCGCCAGTTGAAAAGTGTGCAAATTTCTCATCTTGTTGTGCGATGATCGATGCGTCTGTTGTTTTGCCGCTGCCTGGAGCGCCGATGATTAAAAATAAATTCTTCATTCTTTCCCTTTTTATATTTTTTGAGCACCTTTGAATGAGTTTGAAAATTTCACCCTGTAGCAGACTATATGTCTAGCTTTGGGGTGAAATTTTCTGCACAACAACCAAAATCATCTCAAAAATTTGATCTTTAAATAAAATAACTCAAATTTAGACATCTAAAAGTCTAAATTTATTGCAAAAATTTTAAGCTTTTTGTTCTTTTTCTCTTATCCTTAGTCCTAGCTCCCTAAGCTGTTCGTTGCTAGCGTGGCTTGGTGCCTTTGTTAGTGGGCACTGAGCGCGCTGTGTTTTAGGGAAGGCTATGACGTCACGGATCGAGCCTGCTTTATTTACAAGCATATTTAGCCTGTCAAATCCTATCGCGATACCGCCATGTGGAGGCGCGCCAAATGTCAATGCATCAAGCAAGAAGCCAAATTTCTCACGCTGCTCCTCTTCGTCTATGCCAAGAAGTTTAAAGACCTTTTGTTGGATATCGTTTTTATGAATTCTTATACTTCCGCCGCCAAGCTCAAAGCCGTTAAGTACGACGTCGTGAGCGATAGAGAGGATATCCTCAAGATCAGGCTCGTCTATATTTTTTGGCATAGTAAATGGATGATGCATCGCAGAGTAGCTGCCATCATCATTTTGCTCAAACATTGGGAAGTCAAGCACCCATAAAAACTCAAGTTTGTCTTGATCGATGATATTCATTTGCTCGGCTAGGAAAATTCTAAATCGTCCCATGTAGTCAAGCACGACTTTTTTCTTGCCAGCGCCAAAAAATACGACGTCACCAACTTTTAGTTCACATCTTGAGACGATCTCGTCAAGATCGCTTTGCTCAAAAAATTTGCAAAGTGGGCCTTTTAGTCCTTCTTCTTTCATTTGGAAGTAGCCAAGCCCTTGTGCGCCAAATTTACGTACAAATTCTTCAAATCTATTCATCTCGCGCTTACTAAAGATGTTGTCGCCATTTGGCACTTTTAGCGCTTTGATGCGGTTTTTCTTTTTGTCTTTTGCGATAGAGCTAAAAATTTCATTGCTTGAGCGCTCGAAAATATCGATTACATCGATCATTTTTAGATCATATCTAAGATCAGGCTTATCTGAGCCATAAGTCTCGGTTGCCTCTTTGTAGCTCATACGTCTAAATGGCGTTTTGATATCGTATCCGCAGGCTTTAAAGATGTCTTTTAGCATCGTCTCAGCCATATTTATGATATCTTCTTGCTCGACAAAGCTCATTTCGATATCTATTTGGGTAAATTCTGGTTGGCGATCAGCCCTTAAGTCCTCGTCGCGGAAGCATTTTGCGATTTGGAAATATTTATCAAAGCCAGAACACATCAAAAGCTGTTTAAATAGCTGTGGGCTTTGTGGGAGTGCATAGAACTGGCCTGGATATACGCGGCTTGGCACTAGGTAGTCTCTAGCACCTTCTGGAGTTGCGCGTGTTAAAACTGGAGTTTCAAACTCGATAAAGCCCATTTTATCTAGGCTGTTTCTAGCTGCGATCGCTGCACGAGAACGCATTTTAAATATATTTTGCAAGCGCTCGCTTCTAAGGTCTAAAAAGCGGTATTTTAGTCTGATGTCCTCATTTACGCTCTCATCGCCTATCATAAATGGTAGTGGCTCGCTTGGATTTTCGATGATTAGCTCACTTACTATTACTTCTATCTCACCAGTTTTTAGCTTTGGATTGGTTAGTCCTTCGCCTCTAGCTCTTACTTTTCCTTTTGCTTTTAAGACATATTCATCTCTTACTTTTGCAGCCACGTCATGTGCTTCTTTGCTATCAGCCGGATCGCAAACTAATTGTATAAGCCCACTAACGTCTCTTAAGTCGATGAAAACAACGCCACCATGGTCTCTATATGTATTTGCCCAGCCACAAAGTATTACTTCTTTACCGATATCAGCTTTGCTAAGATCGGTGCAATAATGACTTCGCATAAAATGCTCCTTTGCAATGTTTTTTAGGCAATTATAATCGCTTTTTTCTTTTGAAAAGCTTTGTTAAAATAAAATATGTTACAATCATTTCTATGAAAAATGAACAAAAATTTAATACCACAAATGCCAAAAAAGTGGGACTTATTGCCAAAGATTATCCATTGTTTAGGCAAGATTTAAAAAAGCTAGAAAAAATTTTATCAAAATATAGTGTAGAAATTTTATTTGAGAAAAATTGTGCCAAGCGTATAGAAAAAAATGGTTTTGAACTAATAAAACTAGCCAAAGAGTGCGAATTTTTAATCACGCTTGGCGGTGATGGCACTATAATCTCAACTTGTAGAAAACTAGCTCATATCTCGCCGCTTGTCCTTGGCATACACGCTGGTAGGCTAGGCTTTTTGACAGATATTACAATAAATGAGAGTGAGAAATTTTTTAAAGACTTTTTTGATGATAAATTTGAGGTAGAAATGCCTTTTATGCTAGATGTCACGCTTCATAAAAGTGATGGCAAAACCGAGCAAAAGATAGCCTTTAACGACGCTGTTATAGTTAGTAAAAATGGTGGTTCAATGACGCATATTGAGGCGTTTTTAAATGAAAAATACTTTAATTCATATTACGGTGATGGTGTCATAGCAGCGACTCCAGCAGGCACTACGGCTTATAATATGAGCGCAAATGGCCCGATCATCTATCCTTTAAGCGAGGTATTTGCACTAACTCCCATTTGCTCGCACTCGCTCACGCAACGTCCAGTCGTGCTTACCAAAAATCACACGGTTAAATTTAAAACAAAAAGTAATGCCATTTTAGTAATAGACGGCCAAGACCGCTTTGATATGAGTAAAATTTCAGCCGTTAGCATGAGCCTTAGTGATAAAAAAGCTAGGCTGATACGCCATATTGGCAGGGATTATTTTCAAATTTTAAAAGAGAAACTTCACTGGGGTTATAATGATTGATCGAATTTTGATTAAAGATTATCTAAATTTTAAAAATGTTGAGTTAAATTTCAAAGAGGGTCTTAGCGTATTTACGGGCGTTAGCGGTGCTGGCAAGTCTGTGCTAATGAGCGCTATAATGGCTGTTTTTGGGCTAAAAGATAGCGAGGCAAGGCTAATAGAAGCTGACGTGGAGCATAAATTTGAGCTTGATGAGTTTGGCATAGAAAATGAAGAGGTCAATATTTTCAAGCTTTTAAAAGATAAAAGCACGAGATATTTTATAAACCAACAAGCCATCTCAAAGAAAAATTTAGCCCAAGTGGCGCGCGAGCACATCAAATACCTCTCAGCAAAAGAGGCAAATGAATTTGAAAATGAGAAATTTCTAAATTTGCTTGATAGGCTTGAAATTTCAAAAAATGAGAAATTTAAAGAGATAAAGCAGGAATTTGAAGAGGCGTTTTTAGAATTTTCTAAAATTTCAAAAGAGCTAGCCACTATAAAAGAGGAAGAGAAAAAGGTCGAGGAGCTAAAGGAGCTTGCTAGCTTTGAGATCGAGAAGATAAGAAGCGTTGGGCCTAAAAAAGGCGAGTTTGAAGAGCTTATGGAGACTAAAAAAAGGCTTAGTAAAAAGGATAAGATAAATGAGGCGTGGGTTAGAGCTGAGCGGATATTTGAGCTAGAACACAGTGTAAATGAGGCGCTAAGCATCAGTGACCTTGATAATGGCTTTTTTGAAGATGCGATGAATGAGTTAAGGGTCGCAAGAGATAGCCTAAATATGGAAGAACTTGACGATATCGATGTGGAGAGCGTGCTTGATAGGATAGAAGCTCTTAATGCTATCATCAGGCGATACGGCAGCGAGGAAGAGGCGTTAGAAGCGCTTGCTAAAAAGGAAAAAGAGCTTGCTAGATATGAAAATTTAAGCTTTGAAAAGAGTGAACTTGAGAAGAAATTTGAAATTTTAAGTAAAAAGGCAAATGAGCTAGCCGGCACTTTAAGCAAGGCAAGGAGCGTAAATTTAAAAGAGCTTGAGAGTATGATAAATTCATATTTAAAAGAGCTTTATATGCCAGATATCACGCTAAAAATAGAAGAAAAAAGACTTGATATTTTAGGGCTTGATGAGGTTTGTCTAAATTTAAATGAGACTTCGCTTAAAAATTTAAGTTCAGGCGAACTAAACCGCCTAAGACTGGCTTTTATAGCCGCATCTAGTGAGATCACAAAAACGGGCGGTGATGTCATCATACTTGATGAAATAGATGCAAATTTAAGCGGAAAAGAGGCGATGAGTATCGCAAATGTTTTGCTTAAGCTTGCAAATTTTTATCAAATTTTTGCCATTTCACATCAGCCGCAGCTTAGCTCAAAGGCAAATTCACACTTTTTGGTAGAGCGTCACGAGGAAAACTCGGTCGTAAGAGAGCTTGATAAAGATGAACGAGTGAGCGAATTAGCACGTATGATAAGCGGTGAGCACATAAGTGAAGAGGCAATAAATTTTGCGAAAGGGCTTTTAAAGTAGCTTAATTTAAATTATTAATTTAAGCTTTATAAATAAATTTATTTGATAAAATCGCCACTAATTTGATAAAAATTTTTGTAGGAATAATATGGAAAGAATCCTTGTAGTTGATGATAATAAGGCGTTAGCAAAGCTGATTGTTATGCAAATGGAAAAGACTATTGATGATATGACAATTGATGTCGCATACAGTTTTGCCGAGGCTAAGACGTTAATTAGCGAGCATGACAAAGATTATTTTATGACTATTTTGGATTTAAATTTACCAGATGCTCCAAACGGAGAGATTGTTGATTATGCGCTTTCCAAAGGACTTTCAGCTATTGTTTTAACAGGCAGCATTGATGATGAAACAAGGCAAAATTTTATAAATAAAGATATCGTTGATTATGTTTATAAAGGAAATATGGATGATATCAACTATATCTTTCAAATGATAAATAGACTGAGCAAAAATAGACAATACAAGGTTTTGGTTGTTGAAGACTCGCTCCCTTTTAGAAATATGATAAAAAAGATATTAACTAGCCTTCAGTTTAAAGTTTTGGCTGCAGCTCACGGCGAAGAGGCAATGAGTTATTTTGCAGATAATCCTGATATAAATCTTATAATAACTGATTATAGAATGCCGGTAAAAGATGGTCTTGAAGTTTTAAAAGAGGTTAGAAAAGAAAAAGATAAAAATAGTCTTGGCGTAATCGTTATGACATCTCCTAGCGAAAAGACTGACGCATCAATATTTTTAAAAAATGGTGCGAGCGATTTTATAGCAAAACCATTTTCAAAAGAAGAGCTAATATGTCGTGTTAATAATACGATTGAAGCGATGGAAAATATAAACAAGATAGCAAATTTTGCAAATCGTGACTTCTTGACTGGAGTTTATAATAGAAGATTTTTTTATTCCGACGTGGAAGAGTATATCCAAGCAGCTGAAGAGACCAATGAGTCTTATGCTTTTGCAATGATTGATGTTGATTATTTTAAGAAGATAAATGATACATATGGCCATGATGGTGGAGACAGGATACTAAAATCAATCGCAAAAATTTTAAATGACAATACAAAAGGAAGTGATATTGTTGCTAGATTTGGCGGCGAAGAATTTTGCGTTGTCCTTAAAAAAATAAATAAAGAAGAAGCTGTTAAATTTTTTGTAAATTTGCGAGCCAAAGTGGCTGAAAATGAAGTAACTATAAAAAAGGAAAAAGTAAAAGTTACTATATCAATAGGTGTATCTTTTGGCAATGGGCATTGCGAGATAGACGATATGATTGAGGCTTGCGATTCAGCGCTTTACACCGCAAAAGAAAATGGTAGAAACAGAGTAGAAATAGCTTTATGATTATAGATACACATTGTCATTTGGATAGTAAAGTTTATGATCCTGACCTTGATAAAATTTTAGATGAAGCTAGAAATTTAGGGCTAAAAGGCTTTATTATCCCGGGAGCTGATATCAATGATTTACCAAAAGCGGCTAAAATAGCGCGTGAAAATTCTGACATTTTCTTTGCCGCTGGAGTTCATCCATATGATAAAGAGAGTTTTAGCATTGAAATTTTAAGAAATTTTGCCAAAGATGAAAAGTGTGTGGCGATTGGTGAATGTGGTTTGGACTACTTTCGCTTGCCAAAAGATGAAAATGAAAAGATAAAAGAAAAAGAGGATCAAAAACGTATTTTTTTAGCTCAACTTGATTTAGCTGTTGAGTTAAAAAAACCCGTTATTCTTCACATTAGGGAGGCTAATGAGGACTCTTTTAACATCTTAAAAGAGTATGCATCAAAGCTTGAAGCTGGAGCGATTTTGCATTGTTATAATGCTTCGCCGCTTCTTTTAGAGCTTTGTAAATTTGGGAATTTTTATTTTGGTATAGGCGGTGTTTTAACATTTAAAAATGCTAAAAATTTAGTCGAAATTTTGCCAAAAATCCCATTTGACAGGATAGTTATTGAAACTGACGCTCCTTATCTCACGCCAGAACCAAATCGCGGCAAGAGAAATGAGCCGGCGTTTACGACATTTGTTGCTAAAAAGATAGCTGAAATTTTAAACCTTGAGTTTGAAGTTATTTGTGAAAAAACTTCAAATAATGCCAAAAGGTTGTTTAAGTGCTTTGCTTAAATTTTGTGCATTGCACTTGTTTAAGATGCTAGCATCTTAAGTTTTGACACGAAAAAGGATAGAAATGAAAGCAATGCTTAAAATATTTTTAATGTTTGCATGTAGTACCTTACTACTAGCAAATACACCTGAAAAGAGCTCATACGACACTCAGGTAAAAATTTTAAAAGAGCTGGATATTGACGCTAGCTTTATGAAGACTTCTCACTATGCAAAGATGAGGCAAGGTATCAAACAATCACAACTTGAAACATTTACGGAATCTCTAAAAAATGGTTATATGTATATACCGATGGTAAAAGAGCAGATCAAAAAATCAGGCGTACCTGAGTCATTCTTTTATCTAGCTATGATAGAATCAGGCTTTTCAAATCACACAGTCTCAAACGCAAAAGCTACTGGTATGTGGCAGTTTATGGAACAAACGGCTAGACTGCATGGCCTAAAGGTAGGACAGTATGTCGATGAGAGAAAAGATCCAGTAGAGTCTACTATTGCAGCAACAAATTATCTAAAGTCGCTTAAAAATCAATTTGGTAAGTGGTATCTAGCAGCTATGGCCTATAACTGCGGCGATGGAGCCTTAAAAAGAGCCATACAAAAAGCTGGCACAGATGATCTTGTAACGCTTCTTGATGCTGAGAAAAAATACCTTCCAGCCGAAACTAGAAATTTTGTTATCAAAATTTTAAGAGCAGCATATACCGCAAAAGACGCAGACTTCTTGATGTCTAAAGATTCATCTTTATTGAGCATAAACGGAGGACTAAAGCTTGTAAAAGTAAAAGTACCTGGCGGTACAAATTTAGCTCAAATAGGCGATAGTATCGGCCTTAGTACAAAAAAGATGAAAAATAACAACCCGCATTTAAAATTTGTATTTACTCCGCCAACTCTAAAAGATTATTATGTTTATATCCCTGAAAATAAAAAACAGCTTTTTGCAGAAAATTTCAAGCCATTTAATGGTAAAAATAATTTTTATGCCTATGTTGTAAAAAAAGGCGAAACACTACTTTCTATCTCTAAAAAAACAGGTGTTAGTCATAGAGCGATCAAAGACTACAACGAGCTTAGCACAAATGCCGTAAGCTATAATCAAAAACTAATTATTCCATTTTCCGCCCAAAATAAATCTCAAAACTATATAGTCCAAACTGGTGATACAATAGCTTCTTTATCTAAAAAATTTAATGTGAGCGAAAAAGATTTAAAAGATGCAAATTCTTTTGCTAGTTCAAATTTAAATGTTGGAGCAAATATTGTCATACCATAAGAGCCTAAAATTTTATATAGGACTAAGTTTTACTCTTCTAGTTACTGGTTGCTCTTGGAGCGGGGCACCATTTACACCAAGTGGCCCAACTAATGTAAAGGGCAACAATTCAGCTTCTATCCAAAAAGCAACAATGAGGCCTTACACGATAAATGGCAAAACATACTACCCAACCGTTGTAAGCGTTGGTGATAAGGCAAGTGGCACAGCAAGCTGGTATGGTCCAAATTTTCATGGTAAAACAACCTCAAACGGCGAAATTTATAATATGTACAACATGACTGCAGCACACAAAACTTTGCCGATGAATACGATCCTTAAGGTAACAAATTTAAGAAATCAAAAAAGCGTCATTGTTCGCGTAAATGATCGTGGACCTTTTGTGGCTGATAGAGTTTTAGACCTTTCAAAGGCGGCTGCAACTAAACTTGATATTATCGGTACAGGCACAGCTCCAGTCAGTATGGAAGTCATAGGCTTTAATGAAGATATAAATGCTGTTGCAAGCATTAACACTCAAGCAAAACCGACAAGCACTGGCATAAAAGTGCCAAATCCAGTCGCTCCGACAGCTCCAACTGGAGGCATTATTATTTCGTCAGAGCAACGAGTCGTAGGTGGAGATTTTATGGTGCAAATTGGCTCATTTAAAAACCTTGAGGGCGCAAACAGATATCAAAGAGAGCATCAAAGCATAGATGGTTACAAGTCGGTAGTTAGGACATTTACTATAGATGGCTCGACCATTTATAGAGTATTTTTAAATGGGTTTAGAAGTGAGGACGAGGCCAGGGATTATGCAAGAAGCGGTAAATTCCAAGGTGCATTTATAGTAAGAGGTTAGGGCGTGAGAGAAGAAATTTTAGAACTAACTAGAAATACAAAAGAGACACAAATCTTAATGAAGCTTAAAATTTATGGCTCTGGGGTTGCAAAGATAGATACTGGCATTGGTTTTTTTGACCATATGCTTGAAGCTTTTACAAAGCATTCTTTGCTCGATCTTGAAATTTCATGCAAGGGCGACACGTATGTGGATTTTCACCACAGCGTTGAGGATGTCGGCATAGTTTTGGGTCAGCTTTTAAAAGAGGCCTTGTATCCTTTAAGTGGTGTTGAAAGATTTGGTGAGGCGAGTGTTGTTATGGATGAGGCAGCTGTTTTTTGTGCGTTAGATCTTAGCAATAGAGCCTACCTCGTATATGAAAATTTTAACCAAAACGCTAAAGTAGGGGAGTTTGACACGGAGCTTGTGGAGGAGTTTTTTAGGGCAGTTGCTATAAATTCAGCCATCACGCTTCATCTAAATCAAATTCGTGGTAAAAACACTCACCACATCATCGAAGCAACGTTTAAATCATTCGCTGTCGCACTTCGTAGAGCGCTTGCTAAAAACGCAAGGATAGGCACACCAAGCACAAAGGGTGTTTTATGATAGAGATTATATTTTTAGATGTTGATGGCTGCCTGACTGATGGCAAGATTATATACAATGCAAATGGTGAAGAGCTTAAATTTTTTGATGTAAAAGATGGCTACGCGATAGAAAGCTGGCTAAAGCTTGGCAAAAAAGTAGCTATCATCACTGGCAGAAAGTCAGCCATCGTTGAGCGAAGGGCTGAAGATCTAAAGATAAATCACGTCTATCAAGGTGTTGGTGATAAATTTGAAGTAGCGAGTGAGATATTAAAATTTGAAGGGCTTAGCTTTAAAAACGCAGCAGCTATCGGCGATGACTACAATGACTATAAAATTTTAAATGCAGTTGCTTGGAGCTTTAAGCCAAAAGACGCGATAAAAGAGCTTGATGTAAAGACAAAACTAAAGCATAAAGGTGGTAATGGCGCGGTTAGAGAGATGATCGAGCTTATTATAAAATCAGAAAATTTATATGACGAGTGGTCTAAGCGTTGGTTGTAAAAATTTTCTACTTCGTCGTGGCTATTTTTAGTGTCGTGATGATATTTTTGGCAGCTCAAGATCCATACCTTGCAAATGTTTTAAAGATCGACACAAAGATATCAAATATGCAGATAAATGATGTGATAGATTATGAGATAAATTCCACGAAAATAAGCGGAGTCTACGAGGCTGATGAGCTAAATAGATACAATGATAAAGATGAATTTTTGAGTTTTAAAGCAAAAATTTTAAGAGGAAATTTAAAACATTTTTTAAGCTCAGACAAAGCAATCTCACAAAATGACGAAATCATCTTTCAAAAGAATGCGAACTATGAAAACAACGATAGTTTGAGATTTATAAGTGACGAAGTGATATATGGAACAAAAACAAAAATAGTAAGATCTGAAGCAAATTTCACGCTCATAAGAAATAATGATAAGGCACTGGGTGAGAGTGGAAGCTATGATCTTGGCAAAAAACAAACGCAGGTAAAAGGGTTAAGGGCATGGGTAGAAGAAAATCAGCGATTTTAGCGGTGATATTGGGTTTTACATTTTTAAATGCAGAGCAAGTTGAAATCACATCAAATGATTTTTTTGCAGATGAGAATAAGCAAACTAGTGAATTTATAGGTAATGTAAATATCAAAAAGGGCTCATTTGATGAGCTTAAGGCAGATAAAGTGGTCGTCTATTTTGACAAAAAACGTCAACCTATAAAATATGTGGCTACTGGCAATGCTAGAGCAAAAATTTTTATAAAAGATAAGCACTACGATGGCAAAGGCAATATTCTTACATACGAGCCAGCAAAACAGACCTATACTGTTAGTGGAAATGGCTATTTGCATGAGGTAGAAACTGATAAGAATGTTTATGGTGAAAAGATCGTTGTCAATCAAAAAGATGGCACATATAGCGTAAACAGTGATGAGAAAAAACCTGTTAAATTTATCTTTCAGGTAGAGGAAAAAGATAAGTGATAAGGCCACTAAGTGCTAAATTTATCACATCAAGTCCAAGTATAAAAGAGGCTCCAAGCTTCGTAACAAGCGAAGTTGTCTTTTTGGGTAGATCAAATGTTGGTAAAAGCAGCCTCATAAATACACTTGTAAATCAAAAAAATCTAGCCAAAAGCTCATCGACTCCTGGCAAAACTCAGCTTATAAATTTTTTTGAGGCTGAGTTTTGTGAGCAAAAAGATGAGCAGGAAGAAAAAGATAAATTTAAGCTCATTTTGGTTGATTTGCCAGGCTTTGGCTATGCAAAAGTGGCAAAGTCAAAGCATGATGAATGGCGTAAAAATTTAGATGAGTTTTTGAAATTTAGAAGCGACATTAGACTTTTTATACATCTAATTGATGCTAGGCATTTTAATTTAGATATAGACGTAAATGTGGATGCTTATCTAAAGAGCTTCTTAAGGGCTGACCAGAAAATTTTAAATTTATATACAAAAAGCGATAAGCTAAATCAAAGCCAAAAGAGTGCGGTAATGAAATTTGATCCAAGCGGTATCTTGGTCTCAACTCTTAATAAAAGCGGTATCGAAAAGGCTAGAGAAGCTATCATAAATAACGCTTTTGGTAGATAAAATGCAAACCATAAGCAGCTTAGATATTAAAATTTTTAAAGAATTTTGGTGGGCTGTTTTTTTATTCTCATATGAGATCGCAACTACGCAATTTGGTTTTTTGCCGCCACTCATCGGCATTTTTTTTACTTATATGATTTTGGAGTATTCAAGAAAACAAAAGCAATACGACGAGTTTAAGCACAATTGGTACTTTGCGATAATTTTTATAATATTTGCTGAGCAAATTCATGGATTTCATCTTTTTTCAACGATTATTGCCTTTTTGCTTTTTTATAATTTTATTCTAGACTGGCTCTATACCACGATGAAGTGGCGAAACTGCCTACTTATCATCTTTGTGGCAGCTGGATATACTTTAACATTTCTTGTAAATAATCTATTTGCTTACGTTTTAAATGAGCAAAATTTAGCATTTTCGACTGAATATCTATTTTTTATAGCATTTGAAAGTATCCTTGCTATCGTTCTTTTTAGGGATAAAGTGCTATGAGAATGCGTATCGTCTTTAGTGTGATCGCTCTTTTTTGGATTATACTTTTGGGACGAATTTATCACCTAAGCATAAACTCAAATACTTACTACAACGAGATTGCGGAGCAAAACGCGATAAAAACTATTTATATTCCGCCAGTTAGGGGTATCATCTTTGACGCACATGATAAACCAATGGCTGTTAATCGTCTTGGCTTTTCAGTATCCATTAGACCTCATTTAAGTGCTAATAAAAAGGTAAAAATTTTAGATGATGAGCTAGCTTACATTGGCTCATTATTTAGTGATCTAAATGTCACAAAGCTTAAAAATGAATATATAAAAAACGACTCAGCTTATAATCAAGATTTTATAAATGTGGTCGAATTTATTGATTATGATAAATTTTTACCATTTTTTGCATCGCTTTCTTTGCGTGAAAATTTAGAGATAAGGCCCGCTTCAAAACGCCATTATCCGTATAATGATCTAGCTTCTCACATTATCGGCTATGTCGGTAGGGCAAATCAAAAAGATATGGATAATGATCCTTTGACGAAGCTTACAAATTACATTGGAAGAAGTGGTGTGGAACGGTTTTATAATCCGATCTTACAAGGAATTCAAGGGTTTAAAAAGATAAAGGTAAATGCCTTAAATGAAGAGATCGAGCAGATAAACTATCAAGCGCCACAAAGTCAAAATATCAAGCTTGCAGTCGATCTCGAGCTTCAGCAGTTTGTGGCCGATGTCTTTGGCAAGGATGCAGGAAGCGTTATCGTTATGAGTCTAAAAGACGGTGCTATTATAGCTGCTGGTAGCTTTCCAGAGTATGATCTAAATCCATTTGTACTTGGAATTTCTCAGCCTGAATGGGAAGAGCTTGTAAAAAACGTCGATCATCCTTTTACAAATAAGCTAATAAACGGCCTTTATCCGCCAGGTTCGGTCGTAAAAATGGGTATGGCGCTTGCGTTTTTGGATAATGGCATGAGTAAATACGATAGCTTTTTTTGTAGTGGCTCGTATGAGCTTGGAGGACGTAAATTTCGCTGCTGGAACTCTCACGGACATGGAAATGTTAATATGAATACGGCAATTAGAGAGAGCTGTGATGATTATTTTTATAAAGGTAGTCAAAAGATCGGCATAGACGCTATTGTTCCGATACTTGAGCGTATGGGATTTGGTAGAAAAACCGAGGTTGATTTGCCAAATGAGTTTGTAGGGACTTTGCCAAGTAGAGAGTGGAAGATGAGGAAGTATGGCAAAGCGTGGTTTCAAGGTGAGACCCTTATCACTTCTATCGGACAGGGAAATTTCTTGGTCACGCCTATGCAAGTGGCAAAATATACAGCAGGCCTTGCAACTGGGCTAAATGTGACTCCACATTTTTTAAAGAGCATTGATGGCAAGGATGTTGATTTTACACCAACAGATGATGCTTTTACGCCGTTTGAAAAATCACAGTTACCAGCCATTAGGCATGCAATGTATGAAGTGGCAAATCATCCAAGAGGTACGGCAAATAGGCATTTTATTGGAAGCCTAGTTAAAGTTGCTGCAAAGACAGGTACTGCCCAGGTTGTTGGAATTTCTCAAACTGAAAAGAAACGTATGAAAGAAGAGGATATGGCGTATTTGCAAAGATCTCATGCGTGGATGACTACATATGCGCCTTATGAAGATCCGCAATACGTCATCACAATGGTTATCGAGCATGGTGGCCATGGCGGAAGTGCGGCTGGGCCAAAAATCGCTCAAATTTATAATAAACTCGTTGAAATGGGATATATAAATTTAGAAAAAATCCAAAGTGATCAAAATAAAAAAACAAGACAACAAGAAAAATAAAGATCACTAAAAAGCCGTGATAGTAACCACTTATTTAGAAATTTTTACCTTATGCTTGGAGCGTTTTTGGCTAAATTTATCAACTACTTTTTAATCTTCTTTATTAAATTTTGGCAAACTTGATCGAGAATTTATATTTTTGGTAGCTAACAAGAGCCTAAACGTTGATATATCTTTAAATTCGTTAAAAGCCATTGCTTAATAAAATGTGGTGATTAGGAAAAATATCAATTTCCAAAATGTTTAAATATAGTAAAATGCAGCAAATCAAGATGTCTCTTTGCTACTTTTATAGACTTATAAGGAAAAATTTTGATTTTTATATGCGATTTTATCAGTAGCGTTTGCCTTTTTAAAGCCATTTAGCCTTAGCCTGCAGCTATCGCAAAGCCCGCATGCCTCGTCCTCACTCTCGTAGCAGCTCCAGGTTAGCTCTAATGGCGAGCCAAGCTCAAGCGACTTTGCTACGATGTCAGCCTTGCTTAAATTTACAAGTGGAGTAATTATCTCACACGAAAAACTAGGCGATGTGCCTAAATTTATAGCCTCGTTTATGCTTTTTATGAAGCTTTCTTTGCAGTCAGGATAGCCTGAACTATCTTCTTCTACGACACCGATATAGATAGCTTGTGCATTTTCTTTTTCAGCAAGTGCGGCAGCGACTGAGATAAAAATACCATTTCGAAAAGGCACATAGGTATTTGGCACATCTTTTTCCACTCCGTCTTTTCTTATTTGCAAGCTTTCATCGGTTAAAGAATTTCCGCCTATTTGGGCAATAAAGCTAACGTCCAAACTTATCTTTTTTGTAATGCCTAATCTCTCACAAATTTCGTTAAATGCACGTTTTTCACGTTTCATCGTTCTTTGTCCATAGTCAAAATGAAGCGCTACGATCTCATATCCGGCCTTCTTTGCCATTACAGCACAAAGCGTACTATCCATACCACCGCTCATTATACAAACTGCTTTTTTCATATTTTGCCTTTTATTTTTGCTAGAATTATACAAAAAGTTACCAAGGAAAGAGCCTAAAATGATACTTTGCGAAGAGAGCTATCCAAAAATTTTAGATGAAATTTGCGAATATTTGACACTAGGAGAAATCGAGCTAGTCTTTGTTGATAAAGAAGAAATGAGAGAACTAAATAAAACTGAGCGAGGCATTGATAAAACGACAGATGTTTTAAGTTTTCCACTTGAGCTTGTCATTCATGCCCCACTTGGTTCAATCGTTATAAACAAAGATATGGTAAAAGAGAAAGCTGCTGAGCTAAATCATAGTGAAGAGGCCGAAACCGCACTACTTTTTACACATGGATTACTTCATATCTTGGGATTTGATCATGAAAAAGATGATGGCGAAATGAGAGAAAAAGAGTGCGAGGTTATCAAGAAATTTGAGCTGCCTAAAAGTCTAATCGTAAGAAGCGAGGATGTTAGGCTAATTGATCTTATAAATAATAAAAATTTAAAAGAGTAGATTTTCTTCAGATATTTTGTGAAGCTCTTCTAAAAGCTCCTCTTTTTGGCATAAAATCAATATATAGATAAAATTTTTAAGCTTTTTTATCTCGCTTAAATTTTGAAAGTAGATTGCGTTTTGTACTTTTAACAGAGAGCCTTCTGGCAAACAAATTTTTATCTCATCAGGGCTAAATTTTTTATTTAAAAATATACTTTGGCTTATGAATAAATCTTCATCACTTTCAGTAATTATGGCTCTAAAGCTATTTCCAAAACTAGTAGGAATAAAATTTTTATCTATAAAAATCGGGTCAAAATGCCCGTGAATCCTACCTTCGTAAGGTTTAAATGAAATTTTATTACTATCAAGAAATTTTAAAAGCCCATAAAACATCCCAGCAAAAACTCGTGGTATGTTTAAGTTTTGATAGTATGTTTGCTTAAAGACTGTGTTTGTAAAAAAGATCGAGCTTGGATTTATCTCGTGCATAGTTGTATCTGTGTAAATGGTCTCAAAAAGAGGCGATATTCGCTGAAGTGTTTTTGTATCATTGCCGAAAAAGATATCAAAGACCTTTGCGTGAAAAATTTGGTTAAAAAGCTCAGTAATATTTTTTGACATAACGTGTGCGTTAGAGCCAAGCTTTGATTTTTCTAAAAAGTCATTTATAAAAGGATTTACGGCGCAAAATTTTAAATCTTTGTGAGTAGCCTCAAATCTCATGAGCTTTATCATGGCAGTTTGCAAGCTACTAACTTTTAAAAAGGCGATCTCTTTGTCGATAATTGGCACATTATCTTCGCTAATTATGGCATATGCACCTTGTTTAATCGCTGTTTCTATGTCACTATCGTTTGCGTTTAAGCAAATATACGCAAAGCCACGTCTTACATACTTTAGCTCGAAAACAAACTCGCTTACGCTAGTTATCGTCGGTGCGTTTAGAGCCTCGGCATTTATTAGACGAGTTAAATTTTCTATTGTCATTTAGCCAACGATCGCGCCGTTTTTAACTTTGCCTTGCGTACCAAGAAGCGTTAGCGAGCCGTCTGATGCGCTTAGGATCATGCCTTGAGAGACATATTTTTTCATCATCGTTCGCTCTTTTAAATTTGCTAAAACGCAAACTTGTTTGCCCACAAGCGAGCTAGGCTCGTAGTATTTGGCGATACCAGAAAGAATTTGACGTGGCTCATCTTCACCAAGATCTATCTTAAATTTAAGCAGCTTCTCGCTACCTTCAACCCTCTCGCACTCGAGCACTTCGCCTACTTTTATCACTACCTTGGCAAAGTCATCAATGCTAATAATTTCGTCCTCTTTTTTATCCTCTTTTGGCTCAGCTTTTGCCTCAACCTTTGGCTCATTTGCCTCGCCCATTAGCTCTTTTTCTATCCTTGGGAAAAGTGGCTCGGTAGCTTTTGCCACAAAATTTGAAATTTCATTTTTTAAGACAAGACTTTCATAAGAAGCCGTATCTATGCTAAAACCAAGTGTGTCAGCTATCTTTTCACAAGTTTTTGGCATAGCTGGACTAAGTAGCGTCGCCACTTTTGCAAGCAAATTCGCGCAAAGTGCCACAAGTGCATTTGCCTCGTCAATTTTGCCAGCTTTTACGAGTGACCATGGCTCATACTTCGCAATGGCTGCGTTTGCTAGGGTTACGACCTTCCAAAGATCCTCTAAATAGCGGTTTGTTGCTAAATTTTCTAAATTTTTTATAGCTTCATTAAGATAGCCCTTTGCCTCGTCAAGTTCAGCTTTGTGAAATTTGATCACGTCTTTTGAACCAATTTTATAGTCGCTATACTTTGCGCTCATGCCAACAATGCGGCTTAGCAGGTTGCCAAGTCCGTTGCCAAGTTCTGAGTTTATACGCTCGATCAAAGCCTTTTGGCTGTAATCGCCATCTTGTCCAAACGGCACCTCTCTAAGCAAAAAGTATCTGAAATTTTCAAGTCCATAAGCGTTTGCAACCTCTCTTGGGTTTATGACATTGCCCTTGCTTTTGCTCATTTTTTCACCATTTATCGTCCACCAGCCGTGAGCTGCTACGTGTTTTGGTAGTGGTAAGCCAAGACTCATCAAAAATGCCGGCCAATAGACCGCGTGAAAGCGTAAAATATCTTTGCCAACGATGTGAGTAGTGTATGGCCAAAGATTCATTCTAGCGTCATCTCTTGAATATCCTAGTGTTGTTAAGTAGTTTATGAGTGCATCAAGCCATACGTACATAACGTGCTTTTCATCGTTTGCGCTTTTTGGTAGCTTTATGCCCCAGTCAAAGCTCGTTCTCGTTACCGAAAGATCTTTTAGTCCACCTTTTACAAAGCTTACGACCTCGTTTTTCTTACCTTTTGGGATGACGCAAAGCTCGTCATTTTCGTACCATTTTAAAAGCGCGTCTTCATATTTTGAAAGCTTGAAAAAGTAGCTCTCTTCTTTGACTAAAGACGTCACGCGGCCACAGTCTGGACAGTGATTGTCTTCTAGCAGGTCTCTTTGATTAAAAAAAGTTTCGCAGCTAACGCAGTAAAAGCCTTCGTATTCGCCTTTGTAAATGTCGCCATTTGCTTGCATCTTTTCAAAGACATTTTGTACGGTTTGCTTGTGCTCTTCGTCGGTTGTCCTTATAAAATGGTCATAGCTTATCTCAAATTCATCCCAAAGCGATCTAAATTTCGCACTGATCTCGTCGGCGTACTCTTTTGGAGTCTTGCCTCTAGCACGAGCTGCCTGCTCGATCTTTTGTCCATGCTCGTCTGTGCCAGTCATAAAGTAGGTCTCTTTGCCTTGTAGGCGGTTAAATCTAGCAAGTGTATCGGCGATGATAGTCGTATATGCATGGCCGATGTGTGGCACGTCGTTTACATAGTATATTGGGGTCGTTATATAAGCTTTTTCTTTCATATTTTTCCTTTAATTTTAAAAATCAAATCCGCCGTCACTGCCAGTATTGCCTTTTGACATCGAGTTGTAGCAGCTATTTACGTACTCTTTTCTTGTTTCGCAGTCAAAAAATACTTCGCAGCTAAAGCAGCTTTTTTGCCCTTTTTGGCTTTGGCACTCTTGCAAAATTTTTGCTTTTTGCTTTAAGGCTAGCTCAAATGCGTCAAGTGGCTCGTTTGCTTGTGTTTCTTGCATTATTTTTGCTCGTAAAATTTATGCAAAAGAGAAATTTCATCACGTGAGCCAAAAAAGCATGGCGTTGTTTGGTGAATTTTTTCTATTTTTACATCAAAAAGCGTTTGGTTTTTGCCGTTTGTTGTTGCGCCCTTTGCGTTTTCATATATGAAGGCAAATGGCAACACTTCAAAGACTACTCTTAGCTTACCATTTGGATGATCGCTCGTTGCTGGATAGCTAAAAAGGCCGCCACCTTTTAGTAAAATTTGATGCAGATCGCTCACCATAGCACCTGAGTATCTTAGCCTATAGCCCTCGTTAAATAGCTCATTTATAAAATTTCTATGCGTTTGGCTCCAGCCTTTTTGCGTAGCTCCCGTGGCATTTAGCTTACCTTTTTCTTTTAGCTCAAGCTCTTTTACAAATTTAAACTCGTTATCTTTGCCAAGTCTATAAAATTTAGGCAAAGCGCCCTTTTTCTCAGCAATTACAAGCTCAAGCCTTGGGCCATATATGCTGTAAGCTGCGGCTATTAATTTTTCTGGTTTTACCTCGTCTTCGTAGATGCCAAAGATCGAGCCAACGGCAAAATTTACATCAACTAAGCTTGAGCCATCAAGTGGATCGTAAGCGATGATAAATTTAGCGTTTTTATTGATCTCAAGCTCGTCCTCTTTCTCTTCGCTAATTAGCGCTTTTACGCAGGCAAGCTCCTTAAATTTAGCCGTGATGATCTCGTCGCTTTTGACATCAAGCTTTAGCTGTGTGTCGCCGGTTGCGTTTTCGTGAGTTGTGTAGCCAAGATCGGCGTATTTTATCACTTCGCTTATCTCTTTTGCGATCTCTTTTATGGTGTTAAAAATTTGATTTAATTCTTGCATTATACAGCCTTTGCATTTTTGATTATCCACGCACAAATGGCGTCTATATCGTCTAAATTTATATTTTTTATCTCGTAAGGAATTTGTTTTTTATATGTTGCGATCGCATCTGAAAAGCTAAGATATTTTTCATCTATTTCATCTTTAAAAACGCTTAATCTTGGTAGTGGAAGCGTCTTTAGCCCCTCGACTAATAGCATATCAAACTCGCCTAGCATTTTAATGACATCGCTAATTTCTTGTGGATTTTGTGAGAAATAAGTTGTTCTAGTTGGGCTCATCACCACCACATCTGCTCCAGTTTGTGAAAATTTAAAGCTATCCTTGCCTTCAACATCAAATTTGGCCTTATCGCCTGGATCGTGTTTTACTATCGCGACTTTCAAACCATCATCTATAAATTTCTTTGCAACTTTTAAAATAAGAGTCGTTTTCCCACTATTTGAAGGGCCAGAAAAAGCGATAGCAAGTCTTTTCATAAGAACCTTTTTTTGTTAAAATTTCTCTCGATTATAACTTATGTTGGCTTTAAAATTTATGAGTGAAATTTAAAAATTAAAATGCTAAAATGGCAGAAATTTTAGAAATTCAAGAGTTTTTATGAGCAAATTTTTATCGTTTTTTGTATTTATTTTGATGATATTTGGCTGTGCTGGTGAAAAAGTAATTGTACATGAGCCGTTAAAAAATGAGCTTCTAGCTTACACGAGCAAAAGTGAGATTATTGATGGTGCTGACAGGACGCTCATCATCGCTACCTATTTAAATCCGATCTACAATTCAAATTTAGACCAGAGTAAAGAGCACTTTTTGGTGGCCATAAATCCAAAAGAGCACGCTAATGAGCTAAATAATATCAAGGTAAATAACGACTCAAATGCCACAAATGCAAGGCTACTTGATGAAAATGATAAGATGCTTAAATTTACTGGATTTTCGATGCCTTGGGCGCTCTATTATGAAGTGACCGCACCAAGCAAGCAAAGCGATGACCTCACTCTTAGTTTCGAAATTTATCAGTCAAAGCCGGTTTTGTTAAATTTTCGAAAAGTTGCGAAATCTTTATATTGGAACCAGTAAGCGCCATATAGATCACGTAGTTGGCAAGCACCTTTTTGCCGTAGTTTCTAGTTTCTGCGGCTGGGACAAACTCGATCGATAAAAATGGCTCAAATTTTCCCTCTTTAAACATATCATCTCTTGTGATAAGCTTTTTGGTAAAGCCGATACCGCCGTTGTACGCGTATGCGGTAAAGAGCGGATGATAGAGAAATTTATCAAGATAGTTTAGGTGGTGATTTGCAAATTTAAATGCAATATCTGTTTTAAAAAGATCGTCCTCATCAAAATTTGGGATTTTTAGCTCTTTTTTGCCGATCGCATTTGCGAGAAATGGCATAAACTGCATCATGCCAAGGGCGTATGAAGTAGAAACTACGCTTGGGATAAAGAGACTCTCTTGTCTAGCTAGAGCATAGATCATCGATTTTCTCTCGTTGCTGATACCCTCAAGCTCAGGAGAACTTGGCATCAAGAAGTATTGCTTCTCCCAGCCATGCGCCTTTTGCATGAAGTATGCATAGGCGCCGATACTTTCGTTTGTATAAAATTTCTTCGCAAATTCGCTTGCTTGCGTGGCATTCATATCTTTTGCAAGGGCTACAGTTTTGTTCCATAAAAACGGATCGCTCACATCAAAATTTTCGATATTTTGCTTGCTAGGTTTTGGTACGATGACTTCAAGTGGTTCGCCACCAATCAAATCTCTTGCGTAAAGCGAGTAGATATTTGCGTCCTTGCTGGCACTTAGCTCTTTTAAAAAGCTTTCGTTTTTACTTATCTGGTACTGCCAAAAGGTCGCATTATCCCTTTGCCACGCCCTTTCAAATGTGTTCTTGGCTCTTGAAAAAAGGCTAAAAGCGATATCGTCTTGTCCTAGTAAAATCGCATTTAATCCAAGTGTAAAAGCGTCATTTTTTTCAGTGACAGCTGGATCGATGCTTAGCAAATTTCTTCTAAAACCTTCATATTTTTTATTAAAAACAATATCGTTTAATAAATTTGTAAAGCCCTTTTGTGAGTAGAGCTTGGTCATAAAATTTGCATCAAAGCTTTCGCTAAAAAGTATACTTTTATTTTGCGGGTTAGAGACGTTAAATAGCTCTAGAAAGCTCTTTGTATCGTTTAGTTTTACAAATGCTTGAGCTGGATTTGGCTCATTTAATGCGAGTAAAATTTTTGATTTTTCTGGATTTGTCTTTGCAAGATTAGCTGCTAAAATTTCACGAGTATGACTATCAAGCTTTAAACTAAAAGCAATAGATGTTAGAAAATTTTGGCAGGTTAGATTTGCTTGGGTGATATTTTTTGCATTTACGCCAGGACATTTGCTAGGAGCTGCTTTTGGAGGTAAAATTTTATCGATTGATTTTTGAACAAGGCCTGCTTTTCTAAATACATCACGCGAAAGATCTGCGATCTGCTCTTTTGTATAACTACCCTCGTTGATAAGGCGGTTGATGTAGTAGTCTTTTGCTAGGCTTTTTGGCTCATTTTTTAGCTCTTCGTAGGTATAAATTTTAGCTAAAAGAGCAACGCAGGCAAGAGAGAGAATACTAAAGTGACGCAGCAAAACCAAACAAAAGCCTTATTAAAAATTGATCTAAAAATTGAAGTGCTAAAAGTACGATAAGCGGAGTAAAGTCGATACCACTAAAATTTGTTTTTATATAGCGCCTAATAAAGCTATAAACTGGCTCAGTTAGCCTATAAAGTAGCTGCACGACCGGTGAGCTAGGATCAGGTCTGACCCAGCTAATTAGCGCTGCTGCGATGACGATCCACGTATAGACCGTGATGATAAGGTGCAAAATGTTTGCGATCGCTGAAAATAGAGTGGAAAGTATCATTTTTGCTCCTATATTAAAATTTTCGCAAGATCATCTTTGATAAGAGGATAGAGCTCGCTTAGCTCAGGACCGTGAAGGTCGTTCGTAAGAAGCGCACGTAGTGGCATGAAAAAGTTTTTACCTTTTAAATTTGTAGCATTCATAAGCTCTTTTTTAAACTCATCAAAGCTCTCGCATGCCTTTAAATTACGAGCTGCTTTTTTGATTATCTCAAATTCGTTTTTGTACTCATCTGGAGCTATTTTTGGTGAGTATATAGCCTCAACTTTTTCTTTTATCTCAGGCACTAATGAGCTTTCTTGAGTGTAAAATTTAACTAGCTCAGCCTTGCTCTCATCTACGCCAAAAATTTCTTTTATACGCTCTTTTGAGGCAAGCTTGATGTGTTCTCTATTTATCTGCTCAAGTTTTTTCACGTCAAATCTAGCCGGCGAGCGTGAAATTTTGGTTATATCAAACCACTTTACCGCATCTTCGATCGTAAAAATTTCAGTTGGAGTTTTGTTTCCAAGAAGTATCAAATAGTTTGCGATTGCTTCAGGTAAAAATCCCTGCTCAAAGAGCCATTTTACGCTTGATTCGTTCTCGCGCTTGCTCATTTTTTTACCTTCAATATTTAAAAGTATAGGCAAATGAGCGTAATTCATCTTGCCGGTGTAGCCAAGACCCTCGCGTATGAGGTCTTGCTTTGGTGTGTTGCTCACGTGATCCTCGCCGCGTATGACAAAGGTTACGCCCTCAAGCATATCATCGACTGCGCAGGCGAAGTTATAAGTTGGTGTTTTGTCTGCTCTCATGATGACAAAGCTATCAACGGCGTCTGGCTCGAAGCTTAGCTCACCTTTGATCGCATCTGTAAAGCTCATCGTGCGTGTTGGTTTTTTCATGCGGATGACAAATGGCTTTTCGCAGTTTAAAACTTCTGCGTCGCTTAATCTCTCGCAGGTGCCGTCATATCTATATGCCACGCCTTGCTCTTTTGCTTTTTGTTTTTTTGCTTCGAGCTCTTCTTCGGTGCAAAAGCAAGCAAAGGCTTTTTTATCGATGAGAAGCTTTGATGCAAGCTGTCTGTGGAATTTTAAATTTTCGCTTTGGATGTAAATTTGCTCTGGTTTTATGCCAAATTTGCTTAAAATTTCTAAGATATCTTTCTCTTTTCCTTCAATATTTCGCTCTTTGTCGGTATCTTCTATGCGTAAAATAAAGCCACTTTTATCTTGCAAAGAACAAATATAATTAAAAATAGCGGCACGTAAATTTCCTATGTGCATATCTCCTGTTGGAGAGGGTGCAAAACGATACATAAGCTCATTCCTTACGTTAAATTTTGAGTTTGGATTATAACACCAGCTTGATAAATTTAAAGTTATGTAATTTGATTTTTTTAGCCGAAGCAAAGCATTTCTTGAATAAAATCCGAACAAAAATTTAACATTTTTAGGAGAAACAATGAGTTTTATAAGCGAATTTAAAGAATTTGCGATGCGTGGAAATGTCATAGATATGGCTGTTGGTGTTGTTATAGGTGGCGCGTTTGGAAAGATCGTTTCATCACTAGTTGGTGATGTTATCATGCCTGTTGTTGGCGTTTTAACTGGCGGTGTAAATTTTACTGATCTTAAGCTTACACTAAAAGAAGCGGTGGATGGAGCACCTGCCGTTACGATAAATTATGGCTCATTTATACAAACAATGGTTGATTTTTTAATAATTGCATTTTGTATTTTCTGCGTCATCAAGGCTTTAAATACACTTAAAAATAAATTACCAAAAGAAGAGCCAGCTCCAGCAGAGCCTGAAACTCCAGCCGACATTGCACTTTTAACTGAGATTAGAGATCTACTTAAAAAATAATTTCATACAATTCAAAGGGAAAATTCCCTTTGAAAATCTATTAAAATTTATCTTATTTTTATATGCTAAAATATTTTTTATTTCAAAAAGGCGAGTGAAAATATGATAGAGAAAATCCCATTTTTTCAAGGCTTAAACGAAGAAGATTTAGCCAAACTTGAAGCCATAAGTGTCGTAAAAAAGTATAAAAAGGGTGAATTTTTATTTATAGAAGGTGAGGAGCCAAAATGGTTAATATTTTTAATAAGTGGCTCTGTTAAGCTTTATAAAACCACGGCAAACGGAAAAGAAATTTTTATTCATCAGTTAGCACCTATGAATTTTGTAGCTGAAGTCGTAAATTTTGAAAATATTGTCTACCCAGCTAGTGCCATTTTTACCATATCTGGCGAGGTGTTAAAGATAAATTATGAAAAATTCGCGGCTGAATTTTTAATAAAACCAGAAATTTGTATGAAATTTTTAAAATCAATGTCCGAAAAGATAAGAATCACAACAAATCTACTTCATCAAGAGTTAATTTTAAGCTCAGAAGAAAAAGTGGCTAAGTTTATTTTAGATCATGAAGATTTATTTAACGAGCTAAAACACACAAAAATTTCATCAATACTTAATATGACTCCAGAAACTTTTTCGAGAATTTTAAATAAATTTAAAACAAATGGTTTAGTTAAACTTGATGAAAAGAACCAAATTTTGGAAAAAGATGTGGGTGGACTGCAAGAAATTTATTCTTATTGAAAGTTAATATCAAATAAATATTTTTATTTACTTAAAGAAAAATTTATATTTTTTTAGATAACATTCACTTAAAATTTTCGTAAAAATTTACGATATATTGATAAATTCAGGAGGAGATTTTGGCTGAAGTTAAGAAGAAATTTTTTGTTTGGTCATCTGTTATTATCGGCATTGTGATCGGACTTATTGCGTCTATGGGTATTGCTGATGCACTTCATGCAACTGGTAGCGGCTACATCTGTACCATTTGCCACACTATGGATCCTATGAATGCTGCATATCATGAAGATGTACACGGTGGCAATAACAAGCTTGGCATAAAAGCTGAATGTTCAGCCTGTCACCTAAATCATACAAGTGCCTATACCTATGTACTTACAAAACTTAAAGTATCGATAAATGATGGTTATAAGACATTTTTTACAGATACGGACAAGATCGACTGGCGCAAAAAACGCGAGCATGCATCTCACTTTGTCTATGATAGTGGATGTTTGACTTGCCACTCAAATTTAAAAAATGTTATTCAAGCTGGTAAATCATTCTTGCCACATAGAGATTATTTCGTTCTTGGAAATCCTAATAAAAAATCGTGCGTTGATTGTCATAATCACGTAGGCCACAAAAATTTAGGACTTCATATAGATAAATTTGAAGCAATTAAAAAACAAGAAAACAATAAAACCAAGTAAGGAGGAGAGATGTTTAAAAAGTCGCTAATGTTATTAGCCTGTCTAATGTCTTTTGGCTTTGCCGCAAACATGGATGCAAATAAATCTGATGCTTTAAACCTTAATGTTGTAAAAAACATTAAAGTTGCTCACAAAATGTCAGACTTATCAAAAAGCTGTGTTGAGTGCCACGCTAAAGAGACACCCGGCATAGTTGCCGATTGGAAAAATAGTCGCCACGCTCACGTTGGCGTAAGTTGTATGGATTGCCACTCTGTAAATGCAGATAATCCTATGGCTTCAGTTAAGGTGCATCCAAAAGATTCTAACAACCATGTTTCAATGCTAGTTAGCCCAAAAACTTGTGCTAAGTGTCACGAAAATGAGGTTGAAGAATTTGTTAAGAGTGGTCACGCAAGAGGTGCTATGCAAATGTATGCTAACCCTGCGATGGTAAAACTAATGTATCACTATGAAGGTATGGATCATCCAGAATACAAAATGGCTCCAGACGCTACTGGTTGTACACAGTGCCACGGAACCGTCATCAAACTAGACGCTGATCACAAACCTACAAAAGAGACTTGGCCAAACTACGGTATAGGTAATGTTTATCCTGATGGTGGCGTAGGCGGATGTAAATCATGCCACAGCGCACACACATTTAGCATAGCTGAAGCTAGAAAACCAGCTGCTTGTGCATCTTGCCACCTTGGACCTGATCACCCAGATATTGAGATCTTTAACAACTCAATGCACGGACATATCTATAATAGCGAAGCTCACAAATGGAATTTTGATGCTGCTCCTGATACATGGGATGTACCAGACTTTAGAGCTCCAACTTGTGCAGCTTGCCACATGAGTGGTGTTGGTGAAACAACAACAACTCACAATGTTTCAAGAAGACTAAAATGGAACCTATGGGGCGTCAGCAGTAAGCTAAGAACAGCTGGTGATGAACAAGCTGCTGTTGTTTACGAAAAAACTGGCAAACTAACCATAGGAACGCCACTTGCAGGTCATCCAAATGGACCAGAAGCAGCAAGAGCTGAGATGAAGCTAGTTTGTAAAGCTTGCCATACATCAACTCATACAGATAATTTCTTTATCATGGGTGATAAACAAGTAGAGCTTTATAACGTTTACAATGCTGAAGCAACTAAGATGCTTGAAGAGTTAAAAGCTAAAAACTTGCTACTTGAAGACGCTTGGGAGGATGAATTCCAAGATGTTTACTACCATATGTGGCACCATGAAGGTCGTCGTATGAGACAAGGTGCTTTAATGGGTGGTCCTGACTACTCACACTGGCATGGAGTATTCGAAGTTAAAAATGATATTAGAAAACTTCGCGAGATCTACAAACAAAGAATGGAAACTGGTAAAGTTAAATAATTCTTTATAAGGTGGGTTTTCTCCCACCTTGCTTTCTTAAATAGCTATTAGATTCACTCAACTTTTAACTATTTTTTATACATTCAAAACTATATAATTTTTAAGACTAAAAACATAAAATATAATTTTCTATTTTTTACAAGGAGAATTTTTGGGGCTTTTGAGAATTATTATTGGAGCATTTATATTTAGTCTTCTTATAAATTTTTATTCGTATAACCGTTTCATAAAAAAGGTCTCGTTTTTTATACCACATCTTGCAAAAATCAGAATAATTTTATATGTTATTTGTATCTTTGAGTTTATATTTGTTCTTCAGATCAGGTTTTCATTTTTAAGCATTGAGATTTATTTGATCGCTGGTACGCTCATAGGTTTTTCACTATTTTTGTTTGCTGTTAGTCTATTTTACGATATTTTACGTAGCATTTTTTCTAAAAGTAGCTTTAGTCCAACAAGACGAAAATTTATAAAATTTTGCTTTGACATTACATTTGTCATTTTTGTAATTGCTTGTTTTTTAAAAGGTATTTTCAATGCTTTAACGCCACCAAAAATAAGGCAAGTAGATATAAAAATAAAAAATTTACAAAGCAGCTTAAAAATAGCCATGATAACGGACGTACATATTGGCGAGTTTTTGCAAGAAGATTTTATGGCGAAGCTTGTCGGTGATATAAATTTAGCAAAACCAGACATTGTTCTGATAGTTGGAGACCTTGTCGATGTGAGTGCGCAGTCTATTGGCGATTTTCTTGATCCCTTAAGATATCTAAGAAGTACTTATGGTACATTTTACGTCCCTGGTAATCACGAATACTATCATGGAGTGGATGGCATTTTAGAAAAGATAAGCTCGCTTGGCATTAGGGTACTTGGCAACAAAAATGAAAAAATTGGTGGCATAAATTTGGCTGGAGTTTACGATCTGGCTGGCATTAGATTTAAGCATTTAGAGCCAAATTTAGATGAGGCATTGACAGGATGTGACCCGTCGCTACCTACTATCTTGCTCTCTCATCAGCCAAAATTTATAAAATCAATGCAGCAAGACGTTGATCTGGTGCTTTGCGGTCATACACACGCTGGTCAAATTTTTCCTTTTGGTCTTTTGGTCTTACTTGATCAGGGATTTTTACATGGCCTTTATAAGATTAATGATAAAATGCAAGCTTATGTTAGCAGTGGCGCTGGATTTTGGGGGCCTCCTGTTAGAATTTTTGCTCCAAGCGAGATTGCAATATTAAATTTAAGTAAGGAATAAAATGAATAAAGACAATCTGTTTTCTCAAATTTTTGGAAAGGTTGCAAAGATTAACTTTTTCAAACCACTTCAAGAAGCCATAAATTCTTTTTACATAAAGCTGTTTAAGATAGATATGATCGAGTTTAAATCAGCAAATGAATATAAAAATTTAAATGAGCTTTTTACTAGAAGGCTCATAAAACCAAGAGATTTTGATGCAGCAGATGAGATGTTTATAAGCCCAGTTGATGGTACTTGTCTTAGTTTTGGTAGCACAAAGGAGCTAAGGGCCTTTAGTATAAAAGGCATGGAGTATAGTGTAAGTGAGCTATTGGGGCAGAGTAAGCTTGAGGGCGAATATGACTTTGCAAATATCTATCTTAGCCCAAAAGATTATCATCATTATCATGCGCCTTGCGATATTGCCATTAAAAAAGCCATATATATTCCGGGTAAACTTTACAGCGTGGCTACAAAATGGCTTGTAAAAGTAGACAGCCTTTATACAAAGAACGAACGCGTAGCGCTATCTTGTGAGATAAAAAATGGTAAGAAACTTTGGCTTGTTTTTGTAGGTGCGCTCAATGTCGGAAAGATGAAATTTTGTTTTGATGAGCGTATACAGACAAATGCGATGGCAAATTTTACACAAATTTACGAGTATGGAAATTTACATATCAAAAAAGGTGAACGCCTTGGGAATTTCGAGCTTGGCTCAACTATTGTGATACTTAGCGAAAAAGATGTAATCGAATACAATCTCTTTGAAAATAAAGAGCTTAAATTTGCTGAGACCATTGGACTGATAAAATAAATACGCTAGGCATATAAGTAAAATTTTTATATCTTACTCGTGGCCGGTGCCCTATTTGCTTAGATTTTAGTGGTAAGTTTTATATAGTCTTTAAAAAAATATTATAGATTTAAAAGTTTGTAAAAGATAATGAGTGCATTATTTTATCTATCAAAATCTTCCTCTTTTGCTTTAATGTGTTCTTCATTGAGCCATCAACCTCTGCAACTAAGCTATTATCCTTACTTATAAATATCACAAAGCCGAGATGGCATTTGCATTATTACTTGTATAGAGAAGCTTATGTATAAATAAAGATATTAATGAGACATAAGATAACATAGTATATTTTTCAAAAGAATTTTTATCAACTATAATAAGGAAGTTTTAATTTACCTTATACAGCTAAAGGATTAAATATTTTTGACTACTTAGCCCAAAAAAGGGCTAAATTTAAACATTAAACCTAAAGTGCATAACATCGCCATCTTGTACGACGTAGTCTTTACCCTCAAGTCTCATCTTGCCAGCCTCTTTAGCTCCATTTTCGCCGCCATGCGCGATGTAGTCCTCGTAGCTTATCACTTCAGCTCTGATAAAGCCCCTCTCAAAGTCGTTGTGAATGACGCTTGCTGCTTTTGGTGCTTTCCAGCCCTTTGTGATCGTCCAAGCTCTTACTTCAACGACGCCAGCAGTAAAATAACTTATTAAATTTAGCTTTGCAAAAGACGTTCTTATGATCTTTTCAAGACCGCTCTCACTCGTGCCGATAGATGCTAGAAACTCGTGTGCCTCCTCGTCGCTTAGACCTATTAGCTCCTCTTCTACTTTGGCGCAAAGCTTGATTACCTCGTGATCTGAAGCCTTTGCGTACTCTTTTAGCGCTTTTACAAATTTATTATCTTCACTAAGCCCTTCTTCATCGACGTTCGCACCATAAACTACCTCTTTGGCGCTTAAAAGTCTTAGTTCTCTATTTAACGCTAAAAATGCCTCGCTATCTCTTTGCTCAAAGCTACTTGCACTTTTACCTTCATTTAGGTGAGCCAAAAGTAAATTTGCTATCTCAAGCGCTTCTTTTGCACCTTTTGCGTTTGCTTTCGCCTCTCTTGTGAGCTTTTCTATCTTTTTGTTTAGCTGCTCGATGTCGGCTAGTATCAGTTCGGTTTGGATGATCTCGATGTCTCTTACTGGATCGACGCTGCCCTCGACGTGAGTGATATTTTCATCATCAAAGCAGCGAACTATATGCAAAATAAGCTCGGTTTCTCTAATGTTTGATAAAAATTTATTGCCAAGACCTTCTCCTGAGCTTGCCCCTTTTACAAGACCTGCGATATCGACAAATTCGATGGTCGAGTATTGAATTTTATTAGGATTTACTATTTTAGCAAGCTCATTTAGGCGCTTATCAGGCACTGGCACGATGGCTTTGTTTGGCTCGATAGTGCAAAATGGATAGTTCGCACTCTCGGCGTTTTGCGCCTTTGTAAGTGCATTAAATGTCGTTGATTTGCCCACATTTGGTAGGCCTACGATTCCAACTGAAAGTCCCATCAATTCTCCTTGCTAAGTGCTTGTAAAAAGTATAAATTCATCCTAACTCCCGCTCCACTCGCACCTGCTTGGTTGTATCCCCAAGCCTTTTCGCGGTATGCTGGGCCTGCGATGTCGAGGTGTAGCCACTTATCTTTATACTCGTCTTTGATAAATTTAGATAAAAACATGCCAGCTGTGATCGCGCCACCATATCTGCTTGAGGCGCAGTTGCTAACGTCTGCGATCTGGCTTTTGATAAGCTCGCTAAGATAAGGGTTAAAATCAAGTGTAGTCGCTAGCTCGCCGCTATCTTTTATCTTATTTTTAAACTCGCTTTTTAGGCTCTCGCTGTTGCCCATGATGCCAGTTGTGTATTCGCCAAGTCCCACGACGCAAGCGCCAGTTAGGGTTGCCATATCGATTAAGATGTCTGGCTTAAAGTCCTGTGCGTAGCTTAGGCAGTCAGCCAGCACTAAACGTCCTTCTGCATCAGTGTTTCTAACCTCTATGCTAACGCCACTTCTTGAAATAAGCACGTCATCAGGCTTATAGGCGTTGCCGCCGATCATATTTTCAGTGGCGCCTAAAATGGCATGAATTTCAAATGGTAAATTTAGCTCCGCAGCACCTTTTATGATGCCAAGAGCTGCTGCTGCACCGCTTTTGTCTGATTTCATAGTGAGCATATAATCAGCCGGCTTTAAGCTAAGGCCGCCGCTATCGTATGTTAAACCTTTGCCAACAAAGATGATGCGTTTTTTAGACTTTTTAGGCTTGTATGTTAGATGGATGAGCCTTGGTTTGTGCACACTTGCGCGGTTTACTGCCAAAAATGCGTTCATATTCTCTTTAGCTAGAAATTTCTCGTCATAGACCTCGCACTTTATGTTTGCGATGTTTTTGGCTAAATTTTGCGCATCCTCGGCCATCTTTTGTGGTGTATAAATTTCTGGAATTTCATTTACGATATCTTTTGCGAAATTTGTAGCATTTGCTATTATCTCTGCCTCTTTAAAGCCCTCATTTGCAGCCTTTAGATCGACATTTTTACTAGCAAATTCTTCAGTAGAAAAGATGATCTCTTTAAGGGTGTATTTCTCTTTTTTTTCTTTATATTTGTTAAATTCATAGCTTCCAAGCAAAAAGCCCTCAGCTAGTGCTTCAAAGCTTAGTTTTTGATACTCCGCTACGTAAGAAGCTAGCTTTATGCTCTTGATATTTAGCGATTTTAGCGCATTGTAAGCTTTAGCGGCTGCGACTCTAAGCTCGTCAAGATCAAGCTTAGAAAGTGGCACGTAAGCCCTTTTTGCCTCGCTTAGGATGAGGACGCTATCGCCCTTGTAATTGTTAAATTTAATAGCCTCTTTATCGCCTATAAATTTATGTTTTAACTCCTTATCTACTACGAAAATTAGTTCAATATCAGCTTTTATATCTTTTAACTTTTTATCAACTATTTGAAACTGCATGTCTTCTGTCTCTCCTTTCGTTTAAAATTTTATTTTCAATGCGCTTAAATATATATATCAAAAGCCCCATAAATATGGCAACCACTGGGATAGCGACATACCAGTGCTCTTTTGCTTTTTGCAAAAGCACAAGTATATGCTCGCCAAGTATCCAAGCAGGTATGGTGGTGATCGCCGCCCAGCACCAAGCGCTGATTAAATTTATAAAGGCGTATTTTTTAGCATCATAGCCCGTAAGTCCTATGCAAAGCGGGATGATGACGCGAAAGCCATACATATAGCGTTGCAAAAAGATGATCGGCCAGCCGTATTTTTTTAGCATTATGTGCGCCACTGCAAATTTTCTCCGTTGTGTGTGCAGTCTTTTTGCGATGTATTTTTTATTGTAACGGCCAAGGTAGAAGTAAATTTGATCTCCCACAAAGCCTCCAAGTCCAGCCACAAAGATAGCAAGCGCGATGTGCATGTGCGTGGTGTGAGCGAGAATTCCAGCCATTATTAGGGCCATCTCGCCCTCCATGATACACCAGACAAAAAGTATGATGTAGCCGTACTCTTTAAGCAGTTCTATAAAAAACTCTTCCATTCTAAACCTCTAAAACGCTGTAAATTTTAGTAAGCGACTTTAGCTTTTCGCTACCTTTTAGACCGACTAGATCTATGAGAAAGCACGCCTCTACGCAGGTTGCGTTAGTTTGATTGATAAGCTCAACTGAGGCCTTTGCAGTGCCTCCAGTGGCTATGAGATCATCCATCAAAAGCACTCTAGCACCTGCTTTTTCTCCAAAAGCATCGATGTGAATTTGCACCTCATCGACGCCATACTCTAGGCTATATTTTTGAGAAAGCGTGATAAAAGGCAGTTTTTTTGGCTTGCGAATAGGCACAAAAGGCAGTCTTAGCCTTGCTGCAAGCGCCGCGCCAAAGATGAAACCGCGAGACTCAATACCAGCGATGTAGTCGATATTTGCACCCTCATATCTCGCCACTAAATGATCTATCAAAAAGTTAAATGCTTCTTTGTTGTTTAGTAGTGTCGTGATGTCGCGAAAGACTATGCCAGGCTTTGGAAAGTCGTTTATGCAGCGAATAGAGTTTAGTAAAAATTCTTTGCCTTTTTGATCTAAAATTTTCATAAATTTCCTTAAATTTGATGTTAAAGTAGCGCTTCGATCTTACCTTCAAGCTCACGTATACGTTGTCTTAGCTTGTCGTTTTCTAAGCGGTACTGGGAATTTCTTGTGCGAAGCGAGGTCACGTCATTTTTAGTTTTGTTTAGCTCGTCTGTTAAGATGTCGATGTTGCCAAGACTTCGCTGAAGTTGGATCTGAAATTTTCTTATGACGACCTCTGTGTCTTGGAGGTTATTTTTCATAAAATCTTTTGTTGCACGCTCTTTTTTTAGAAGCGTTTTGAAGTAAAAAACCATAACAGTTAGGTAGATCGCAGCACAAACAAGAGCAGTAAAAACGATCCACTCGCCTATCATTTGTCTGCCTCAATCTCTATTTTTTTGACTCTTCTTTCGTGTCTACCGCCTGCAAACTCTGTCTTTAAAAATGTTTCAAGTGCTGCTGTGGCAACGCCAGCACCGATCACTCTTGCGCCAAAAGCGATAACATTTGCATCGTTATGTTCTCTCGCAAGTCTAGCGGTAAATTCGTCGTGACAAAGGGCACACCTTACGTTTTCATGCCTGTTTGCAGCGATTGAGATGCCGATACCTGTGCCACAAATGAGCACGCCGTAGCAGTCAGGCTCAAGCTTGCTCGCTAGCAAATGCGCATAATCAGGGTAATCAACGCTATTTTTGTCATTCGTGCCAAGGTCAATGACTTCATGTCCAAGCTTTTTTATGACTTCTTTTAGCTCTGCCTTTAGCTCTACTCCAGCGTGATCGCAAGCGATAAAAATTTTATCTATTTTCATGAAAAATCCAATAAATTTTTTGCAGATTATAGTGAAAGTTGCATTAAAATAAAATTTTGCTTGCATATGATAAAAGGCTATAATTTGTGAAATTCTTAAAAGGGAAAAATATGAAAAAGTCACTCTTTTTAATGGCTTCGGTGCTAGCCTTTGCAAATGAAAATTTGATAGAGATCTATACAGATCAAACCATCATCACTCAAAAATTTAATGACGCAAATAGCTCTTTTAGCGCCTTTGTACCAGAGGGCGTGGATAGTGAGAACATCACTATAAATGGGGATTGTGACGCGAATGCTAATCTAAAAAAGATCAGCGAAGAAAATAGTCCAAGTTACATAAAATGGAAGCAAGAAGTTGTAAATTTAAATAATAAACTTGAGGCGCTAAATGCAAGAGGTAGGTTTATAGAGCAGGCTTTGATAGTAGAAAATAAAAGTAACGATGTGACAAAAAGAGCTGAGGAGTTTTATAAATTTAGCCTAGAAAATATCGAGAAAATTTCAGCTGTCAAAGACGAGCTTGAAACGCTTAAAGAAAATGAGCCAAAGAGTGAGATGGCTAGATTTTTGCAGCTTGATATGAAATTTGCTTGCGACCCAAAAGAGGCGACGCTTTCGTATATGGATGATGAGGCGCCAAAGACGCTAAATGAAATTTATGCAGACATGAAAAATAAAAATATCTTGATAAAACAAGAAATTTTGCTCACCAACCCTTTTGCTAATGATGTTAAAAATTTAAAGCTTGCCATCTATCCGACCAGATATCAAAAGGCGCTTGCTCCAAGCAAGTTTTACCCTTGGTACGAGGAGAGCGAGGTGGAGGCTGATGGTTACGGTGCTTCAAAAAATATGCTAAGAGCCGCAAAAGTCACTTCTGAGGTCGCTGATATGCGTGTGCAAAGAGATGAAAATGAATTTGCCAAAATTTGGAAGATAGATGGGATAAATTTAGCAAAAGGCGAGAGCAAATATATAACTTACGACACGCAAAAAATGGACGCAAATTTTAGCGTTTTTGCTGATTTTTACGGTTCACTAAAGGCATATAATGTGGCTAGCTTTAAGCTAAATGACGATCTAACGCCAGCTAAAACGCAGTTTTATGTTAATAGTGTGAGTGTTGGTAGTCCTAGCGAGTTTGAGATGAAAGCTAAAGATGAGCCATCTCAGCTCTTTTTAGGACAAAACGAGCTAATCGAGCTTAAAAAAGAGCGCTTAAATAAATTTAAAAAGAGCTCGTTTCTTGGTAAAGAGCGCATAAGCGAAGAGGGCTATGAGATAAGTGTCAAAAATAACTCAAGCAAGAGTGTTGATGTCACCTTGGTCGATCGCGTGCCAGTATCTGCTGACGAGGCGGTAAAGGTCGAGATAAAGGGCTTTGATAAAAAAGATATCAGCAAAGATGGCAAGGTGGAGCTTAAATTTAGCCTTGCACCAAAAGAGGAATTTAAAAAAGAGTACTCTTATAAGATCACAAAGCCAAAAATTTAGAGCAAATTTGCTCTAAATTTAGCCATTTATAAAGGCGCTTGCGATATCTAAAACGTATCTTGTCGGATAAAAGATAGTATCTTTTAAAGGCGAAATGAGGATGATGATAAGGATGACAAAGCCGTATCTTGAGATACCCTCAAGCTTCTCTGCCAGTGCGTGAAAGCCAAAATTTCTAAGCGCATACTCGAGTGCGTGAAAGCCATCAAGTGGTGGGATCGGATAGAGGTTAAAGATGGCTAACATCAAATTTAAAAGTGCAAGCGTAAATAAAAACTGAAGTAAAATTTCAAAGGTTTCTATATTTAATAAAGCCTTTAACACAAAAAGCGACAAGATACCTAAGATGACGTTGTAGCAAATGCCAGCTAGACTCACGTAGATAGCTGCCTTGTAGCCGCCATTTCGCACGACTGTGTAGGTATTTACAGGCACTGGTTTTGCCCAGCCAAACATCATGCCAGTGCTTAGATAAAGCACCAGTGGCACGATGATGGTGCCAACTGGGTCAATATGTTTTATAGGATTTATGCTAAGTCTGCCAAGGTTTTTTGCGGTGTTATCGCCAAATTTATATGCTACATAGCCGTGAGCTATTTCGTGGCCGACGATGGCGATTATTAAAGAGATGACGATAGTGGCGACTTTTATGGGGTCAAAATTAGTGAAGTCCATCAACTTCTCCCTCTTTTAGAGCTTGTTTTGTAAAAAACTCATCATTTTCTATCGTATCTACAAAGCGTCCGATACGCTCCCAACGCACATTGTAGTTGCTGTCCCAGCTAAAATATATAAACCAAGGCTCTCCGACTATGTCCTTGTAAGCCACGCTTCCCCAAAAACGGCTATCGTTTGAGTGATCGCGGTTGTCACCTATCATAAAGTACTCATCTTTTGGCACTTTGACGTAAAATGCGTTAAAGTTAAAATTTGGATTTTGCGGCAATGAGCTAATGGTTACTGGCTTCATAAAAACACTATCTTTGTTTGTATTTAGCATGAAAATCATCTGCTCAAATAAATTTACATTTTCGTCATAGTGGATGCCGCTAAATCTATATGGCTCTTTTATGAAAAGCTTGCCATCAAGCTCGGCTATATCGCTACATGAGTAGCCAAATTTACTCTCTTTACCGTTTAAATTTTCACGGCAGTTTGCCTTTATGAAGCTATCTCCCTCTTTTGGGCGTAGATAGAGGGCTTTTTCAGTAAAGACGATCTCGTCCTCGCTTGTGGCAAAGCAGCGTTTTACAAAGTGGGTCTTTTCATCTTTTGGATAACGAAAGACGACTATATCGCCTCTTGCCGGACCATCGCCTGTAATAAGATGCCCATTGTTATTTAGCTCGGGTAAAATTTTTACCTCAAGCCATGGAATTCTTGGTGTTGGTATACCATAAACGAATTTTTTGGCGAATAAAAAATCACCAACCAAAAGCGTATTTTTCATCGAGCCAGACGGGATAACAAAGGCTTGAGCTATGAAAAATATAACAAAAAGCACGATGATGACCGTGCCAGTCCAGCTCGAGCAAAAGTCATAAAATTTAGTAAAAAATTTTTTCATTATTAGGCTCTTTTGTGGCTAGCTATCTTAGCTTGGGCTGCAAGGATTGTGTTATTTAAAAGCATTGCAATCGTCATCGGACCCACGCCACCAGGAACTGGCGTGATGTATGAGCACTTTGGTGCGACTTCATCAAAATCCACATCTCCTACAAGTCTACCATCATCAAGCCTATTTATGCCTACATCAACGACTACTGCGCCATCTTTTACCATATCAGCCTTTAAGAAAAATGGCTTGCCAATGGCTGCGACGATTAGGTCAGCATTTTTGCAAATTTCTTTTAAATTTTTAGTCTTGCTGTGAGTCACGGTAACGGTTGCTGACGCGTTTAGAAGTAAATTTGCCATAGGTTTGCCAACGATATTACTTCTGCCTATAACAACCGCGTTTAGTCCAGCTACATCAATGCCATACTCTTTTAAAATTTCCATCACGCCAAGCGGTGTGCAAGGCACAAAACCATCAAGGCCGCTGACAAGTTTGCCAACATTTACAGCGTGAAAGCCATCTACGTCTTTTGCTGGATCGATCGTTGCTAAAACGGTGTTTGTATCTATATGTTTTGGAAGTGGCAACTGCACTAAAATTCCATGGATGCTATCGTCTAAATTTAGCACATTTATAAGCGCTAGAAGCTCTGCTTGGGTTGTATTTTCGCTTAGACGGTGAGCTACGCTTTTTATGCCGTATTCGTTGCAGGCTTTTTCTTTGGCTCTAACGTATGTTTGAGATGCTTTATCTTCGCCTACTAAGATAACAGCTAGGGTTGGCTCTACACCAAATTTTTTTAGTTCTTCAGCTCTTACTTTTACGCTTTCTTTGACCTTTAAAGATACGGCTTTGCCGTCTAAAATTTTCATACTGGATCCTTATTTAAAAGCTTTTTTAATCACAAGGGTGGTATCATACCTAAAATTAAATTAAAATTTTTAAAGAGAGGTTTATGCGGTCTGTTTTTTTGTTTTTGCTTTTTTGTGTGGTGATTTTTGGTGCTGATTTTATCACAAAGACCGAATACGCCAAGATGCTCTACCTAAATCCACGTGGCATAGGATGTGACAAATGTCACGGCACAAAGGGTGAGGGCAGTCTAATCTCTAAATACAAACACTTTGACAAAAAGGCAAACAAAACGGTTGACGATGAGCTTAGAGCACCAAAGATAAATGATATAGAATTTGAAAGCTTTAAAGCAGCTCTAACTAAGCCAAAAGGCGTCATGCCAAGCTATTTTTTGACAGACGAGGAGACAACGATTCTTTATGAGTACATTACAAATAAGATAAATACTCCTTCAAAAGCAGCAAAAGCGCAAAATTTGGGCAAGTCAGTTTCCACTGATACGACGCAAAAACAGCCAGAGCAATCTACTAAAGCCGCTCCTTCTATAAAGGCTACAGAGCCAGCTAAAACTACCACAGCTAAGCCAGCTGAGTCAGCAAAAACTGCTACTACGCAAGCACCAAAGTCGCCAGTAAAACCAGTAACAAATCAAAAAGATAATCAAAAGACAAATTTAAAAACACAAAATCAAAAGGATAAAAAATGACAAATAAAGAGGCATTTAGCGAAGCCAAAAAATATATCCCAGGTGGCGTAAATTCGCCAGTACGTGCATTTGGAAGCGTTGGCGGTGAGCCTGTGATGATCGATCACGCAAAGGGAGCTTATCTATACGATGTCGAGGGTAAAAAATATCTTGACTTTATCCAAAGCTGGGGACCACTCATCTTTGGTCACTGCGACAAAGATATCGAAGAGGCGATCATCTCTGCTGTAAAACAAGGCGTATCTTACGGCGCGCCGTCACCAAAAGAGACCGCTCTAGCAAAGCTAATATGTGACGAGTTTAAGCAAATAGATAAAATTCGCTTCGTAAGCTCTGGCACAGAGGCCACTATGAGCGCTATCAGAGTGGCTAGAGGATATGCTAAAAAAGATGGACTAATAAAATTTGAAGGCTGCTACCACGGACACAGCGATGCACTTCTTATCAAAGCAGGAAGTGGCGCTACGACATACGGCAACGCTTCAAGCAGCGGCGTGCCACAAGATGTTGTGAAAAACACTTATCTAGCAGTTTATAACGATATAGAAAGCGTAAAAGCCATCTTTGAAAACAATAAAGACAAGATAGGCGTCGTCATAATCGAGCCTATCGCTGGAAATATGGGGCTTGTGCCAGCTGATAAGAAATTTTTAGAGGAGCTTAGAGCACTTTGCGATAAATTTGGAGCTGTGCTTATCCTTGATGAGGTTATGAGTGGCTTTAGAGCTTCTCGGTTTGGATCATATCCATTTCACGAAGTGGACGCTGATCTCATTACATTTGGCAAGGTTATAGGCGGAGGTATGAACGTCGCTGCATTTGGTGGCAAGGCTGAGATAATGGACTGCTTAAGCCCAGAGGGCGCTGTCTATCAAGCAGGCACGCTAAGTGGCAACCCAGTAGCGATGAGTGCTGGTATAGCGGCTATTTCTAAGATAAATAGCGATACAAATTTATATTCTAGACTTGAAAAACTAGCTAAAAAACTAATGGACGGCTTTAAAGAGGCTGCAAAGAGTGCTGGCATTACTATCCAAACTGATGTTCGTGGCTCTATGTTTGGCTACTTTTTTACAGATCACGCCGTAAAAAACTACGACGATGCGTTAAAGAGCGATACAAAGCTATTTGCTAAATTTCACCAAACGATGCTTAAGCGTGGAATTTATCTTGCACCTAGCCAGTTTGAGACTGGATTTGTCTGCGATGCGATGAGTGAAGCGGATATCGATCTAGCGGTAAGCGCAGCTAAAGAGGCGTTTTTGGAGATAAAAGCCTAATGGCAAAATTTAAGATAAAAGATATCGTAGCGGGTGCTGAGCAGCTAAGCCTTGGAGTTTCAATCGTAGTTGCGATCTTGCTTGGCACCGGACTTGGGTATTTTGTAAAAAAGGCTACAAATTTTACGCCAGCTCTTTGGATAGGCTTTGCTATTGGCATCGCAGCTGCCATTTTAAATGTCTATAAAGCTTACAAAGCACAGGTTAAAAGCCTAGATGAGCTAAAGGATGAGACTAGATATAAGGGCTATAAAAAAGACGATGATGACGAGGACGATTAGCAGGATTTTTATTTGCTACTTTGCGCTTTGGCTAGCCCTTAGCGTGGTTGGCAAATTTATATCAAATCAATTTTTTATAAGCTCGCAAATTTCATTTTTTGCCTCGCTTATCATCCTAACGGCCAGCTTTTATGCCTATAAAAACCGCATAAACTCAAGGCTAGAAAATGCAAGAGATGAAATTTTAGCCAAGATAGAAGAAGAGGACGAAGAGTATGATGAAAATTTGCCCCAGAAGGAGGCAAAAGAGTTTAGCCTAAAGGATGAGAAAGCAAGGCTAAAAAAGCAGAGATTTTCATTTAAAGATAAAAGTTTCGCAGCAGCCTTTATGCCTTACCGCTTGGTGGCTTATGCGATACTTTTTTTTGGATTCATTTTTTTAAAAAATGAAAATTTACTAAATGTGTCTGGTTTTTTAGTGGGGCTTGCTCCGATGCCTATTGGTGCATTTATTTTTGGACTTATGGAGAATAAATTTAATACCGCAAAGGATACTGATGGCAAGTAGCTTTAGGATCATCCGCTCGATGGGACCGCTATTTTTGGGCATGAGTTTGCTTTTTATCGGAAATGGCCTAGTCATCGCATCTTGCAGCGCACTTCTTAAACAAAATGGAGTGGGCGAGCTAGAGATTGGATTAATCAATACAGGCTTTTTTGTGGGTGCGTTAATTAGCACTATTACAGCTCATAGAGTCATCTCAACTACTGGCCACATTAGAGCATTTGCCATCTTTTCAGCCATTTTTGCAGTCTCAGCTATGCTTCATGCGGTAAATCAAAATTTAGTATTCTGGGCGATCTTGCGTGCATTTTTGGGATATTGCTACTACGCGCTTTTGATGGTTATAGAAAGCTGGCTAAATGCAAAAATTCCAAACAAAATAAGATCTCGTGTGATAGCCTTTTACGAAGGCGTTTTTTACACGAGTTTTGGACTTGGCATTTTGATCTTGGCGCTTAATCTTAATACCTTTGAAATTTTCATAATAAGTGCAGCTTTTATCATGCTCTCAAGCATTCCATTAAATTTGATCCGTATAAATCAGCCTCAAATCCCAGAGCGTCAGCCCATAAATATCCCAAAAATTTTTGGCATAGTTCCGCTCGCTCTTGTTGGCGCACTCATTGCGGGCTTAGCAATAAATGGCTTTTTTTCGATGGCAAGCCTTTTTGTTTTGCTTCAAGGATACGGCACAAAAGAGGCGTCATTTTTTATGACGGTTGCGATGATCGGAGGCTTTTTAGCTCAAGTTTTTATCGGTAGTTTTTCTGACAGATATGGCAGAAGGCCAGCTATTTTGCTTTGTAGCAGTGTGGCTTTAATAAGTGTGGTTTTGTTTTTGCTAAATGGCAAAAATTTAATGGTTGAATATCTGCTTTCATTCTTTTTTGGAGCTGGAATTTTTTGCACCTACGGACTTTCTTTGGCTAGAGCAAATGATGAGATCACAGACAAGACAAAGAGCGTGCAAGTCGCACGTGCTTTGTTATTTAGTTACTCTTTGGCTTCGCTTTTCTCGCCGCTTCTTATGAGCTATGCGATGAAAATTTTTGGAGCATTTGGCTTTATCTATGTTTATTTGGTGCTTTTTGCTGGACTTATTTTATTTGCACTAACACAAAAGACAATACCACAGCACATGAGAAAAGAGTATAACGATAGGCTCGTTGCAAGGACGGCTGGCATAGCTACTATTGAGCAAAATGGAAATTTTGCCGATAGAAAAAACAAAAAGTAAAAAATGAACGTAGCAAATTCTTTGAATATATCAAACACTTCAGTTCAAACCGGGCAAAATACTACTCAAAATGTGCCAGTTCGTAAAAATGAAAGCTCGCTTTTTAAAAATCAGCCAAGCGTACAAACGCCTAGTGAGCAGAGCGTTTTAGAGACACTTGATAATGTTGGAAAACTCGTTGCAAGAGTGCTTGATGATCTAAAAAGTGCTTCAAGTCTTAGCAAGGCTGAACAAATTTTATCTCAGGCAAAAGATACGAAAATCGCTCCAAATTTAGCCAGCGAGCTATCAGACCTTGCAAAAAGCTTAGAAGCAGAAGCAACCCAAAATGAAAGCCCTGAGATAAAGAGTCTTGCACTAAAGCTAAAAGAATTTCTAAAACCAATAGCTGATCTAAAGGCTGGCTCACTAAATGATCAGATCAAAAACTCAGGCGTAATGCTTGAAGCAAATTTAAAAGATGCACTTAGTCCAGAGAAGCTTCCAAACTCGGTTCATAAGCTACTAAGTGATATAAAAAATCTCTCAAGCGGGAATTTACTAAATCAAATTTTAACCCTAAATGATGAAAAATTAGACAATCAAAACTCTTTTTCAAAACTTGCTTCTATACTTGAAAAAGCGAGTAGCGACGCAAAAAATATCCTTGATAACTCAAGCATAAAAACGCTTTTAAAAGATGTTGATAAGCTTGATAGTGTGGTTAAATTTTTAGATAAAAATTTTTCAAAAGATCAAAATGGCGAGCTAGTAAAAAATCAAATAGGCAAAATGCAAAATTTCATCTCAAATTTAAGCGAGAAAGTCGCAAGCCTAGCAAATGAAAAGCTAAATCAAAATTTTGGTTTTAGCCAAAATCACAAAGAGCTAAAAACTATCCTTGATAGCATAAAAAACGATCTAAAAACGCTAAATAACATAGGCGATGAAGCAGGGCTTGTAAAAGCGTTTAATGAGATGAGCGATGTTTCAAAGGATGGTAGCTTGCAAGATAAGCTCCAAAGTGCAGCGAGGCGTCTTGCTCATAGCCTAAGTCTTGCTGATGCTAAGGCAAGTTTGGCTAAAAATGAGCTAAGTGAGAGCAAGGCGCTTTTAAAGCAGTTAAATCTCGCCACAAACGATATAAATAACATTACGACTAAAAATAGCAGCGAAATTTCAAAAGTGCTAAGCCAAGATATAAAAAGCACGCTTTTAAATATCAGTGAAAAGAGTCAAAACCCGCAAAGCGTAAATGCCGCAAATAAGATGATTTCACAGATCGAGATGCATCAAATGATATCAAGCCTTCAAGGCGGGATTCAAACTTATATGCCTTATATTTGGGATGGCGTTGAGGGTGGAAATATCGCATTTAAGCAAGGCAAAAAGGATAAATTTTACGCTCAGATCGATCTAAATTTTAAGAAATTTGGACAGATAAATGTGATGGTTGGACTTATTGATAAAAGATACATCGATCTTTCGGTAGCTACGCAAACAAATGAGTTTAAGGAGCTAATCCTCTCAAACTCTAGCGAATTAAAACAAGCAATATCAAAGCTTGGACTTATAGTTTCAAACTTTAATATCAAAACTTTGTCAAAAGTGAAGCTAAATGATAGATTTAAAAAATTTGGTGGCCTTGATATGGGCTTTGATAAGAAAATTTAATGCAAGTAAATAAGAAAAAAGCAGTAGCTCTTGGCTACAACAGATCTAAAGATAATGCTCCAAGAGTGCTGGCTAGTGGCGCTGGCGAGATAGCAAATAGAATAATTGATCTAGCAAAAGAGCATGATATACCGATCAAAGAGGATCCTGATCTTATTGAAATTTTAAGCAAGGTTGAAGTTGATCAAGAAATTCCACCAAATTTATATAAAGCTGTTGCTGAAATTTTTAGCTTTTTATATAAGATCACAAAGAAATGATCTATAAATTTGCTTAAAAATTTGCAAGGCGTATAAAGAGTGGCAAGGATATTGACGATATACAAAAAAGTGGCGTAAGCTAAATATTAAATTAAAATTTTAAAGGCTATTTGTGGCACAAAAATTAATATTAATAGGGGCATCTACTGGCGGGCCTGGGCATTTAAAAAAGTTATTAAAAAACGTAAAACTAAATGGAGCTATCATCGTGATAGCCCAGCACATGAATAAAATGTTTATAAACTCTTTTGCTATGCAAATCGGAAAAGAGTGTGGCTTGGATGTTGAAATTTTAAATGAGAGGAAAATTTTAAAAGAAAATACCGTATATGTCTGTGAACAAAATGTAATGGTGTCGCCAAATTTACCGATCAGTGCAAAGCCAAATACAGAAGAAAAGACTATATATACGCCAAATGTTGATGTGTTGTTTAAATCTGGAGTAGGAATTTGCAAAAGTGCAAATGTCCTAGCTATCTTGCTAACTGGCATCGGAGATGATGGTGCATCTGGGCTTGATAAGCTTTATAAGGCTGGAGCAAAATGTATAGCTGAAAATGAAGAGAGCGCGATAGTTTATGGTATGCCAAAACGTGCAAAGGAGCTAAATCAAAGCTTAAAATCATTAAATCTAACTATGATAAAAAAAGAGCTGGAGGATTTTTTAAATGCTATTAACTAATGACGCAAAAGATACAAAAACGATGCAAACAAATACTTCACAAGATATGGATAGTTTTAATGAATTTATGAATGTTATCAAAACTCTTTGCGGAGTTGATCTGGAGCCAAAAAGAGATATTACGTTGCAGCGAATTACCATTTTTATTAGGGATCGCCAGATAAAAAGCTTTAAAGATCTTGTTTCAATGATAAGATATAACTCAAGCTTACGACAAGACATTTTAAATCTAGTAACTGTAAATGAGACTTATTTTTATAGAGAGTTGCCTCAACTTAAAGATGTGATCTATTACGCAAAGGAGCTTGGAGGAGCTAGAATTTTGTGTGCTCCTTGCTCTACTGGAGATGAGTCATATTCGCTCGCGATGCTTGCTTATGAGATGGGATTTAAACAGCATGAAATTTCAATCGTAGGTATAGACATAAACTCAGAAGCCATAGCAAGCTGTCAAAATGGTATTTTTAGTGAGAGGAGCTTGCATAGGTTAAGCGATTTTCAAAAAGAGAGATTTTTTACAAAAGTCGATGATAAATTTAAGATAAAAAAAGAAAATTTACCAAGGTGTGAGTTTAAAATTTTAAATGTTTTTGATGATGCTATTTTTAATCTAGGAAAATTTGATATCGTGCTTTCAAGAAATATGATGATCTATTTTGATGATGATTTTAGATTAAAATGCGTTGAGAGACTTCATAAATTGCTTAAGCCAGATGGTAGGCTTTACGCTGGGCACGCTGATCTTGTGCCTTACACTCCAGCTTATGAAAAACGCTTTTCAAATGGAACTACTTACTATCTAAAAAAATAAAAATTTGCCAAGTCGCCTTTTAACTTAGGCGACTTAATTTAAAATCAATTACTTTATTTTGTAGCTTTTTAATACTATGTGATAGTAAAAAGCCCCTATAAAAAAGAGGCTTCCCATAAAACTCGCAATCATCTCAACGCTAAGTCCAATATCATAAAGCAGACCAATGATAAATGAAATGAGAGCGCTAAAGCCAAGAAAAATCATATCGTTATATGCAATCACTCGGCCATAAAATTCTTTTTTGCAGTTTTGCTGAAGCATTGTATAAGTGTAGCTCCAAAGACTTGATGTGCAAAATCCAGCAAAGATAATACCAATAAGCGATAGATAAAAATTCCAAAGCGATAAAGCCCAAATAATGATACCAAGGCCTTGACCGATATATACGAAAATAAGCGTATTTTTATTTATAAATTTACTAAGTATGGCTGGAGCAAACATAAGTGAAATGGATCTTGAGGTATTTAATAGTCCTATAATTAGTGATGTTGAAAGTAAATTTGCATATTTGTAATCAGCTAAAAGTGCGATCAATGCGTCATAAGCGGTAATGCCAACAAAGGCGTGCAAAAATATAAGATGCACAATAAGCCTGTTTTCTTTTAAATACACAAGGCCGTTTTTTAGCATTTTTAGCGGGCGTTCTATGAGGTCTGGCTTTAGACCTTGCAGTTTTAAAAAATATAAAAATCCAAAGCTAAAAATGTATAGCATGCCGTCGAGCAAAAATGCGCTTTTTATCCCAAAAAAATGTATATAAACTCCAGCTAGCCCCATACCAGCAGTGTATGAGACCGCCCAGATGATAGAGTGGATCTCGTTTGCGAGTTTGAGATTTTCTTTGCTTAAAATTTTTGGTAGCACGCTCATTTCCACTTGAAAGTACATCCCACCAGTGCCATTTCTAACAAAAATGATGAGTAAAAGTAGCCATAAAAAATCAAGTGAGTCTATAAAAAGAAGCATGAAAACGCTTATCGTCTCAACTGCCATCATGATGACAAGCATTGGTTTTGGGCTAAATTTATCAACTAAAATTCCACTAAACGGAGCTATGACAACACCCGGGATAAATGCCATCGCTGCACTTAATGTGATCGCCCAAACAGGAGCGTCAAGCTTGATAAGAAGGGTAAAAATACCTGTGTGCGAAAACCATACGCCAAAATAGCATATAAGCTGAATGATGCTTAAGAGGCGAAAATTTTTCTCTTCTTTTAAAAGTTTAAGATATTCTTTCAACTTATTGATTCCACATTAGCGTTATTTGCTCTATCTTTGTTTCATCTGGTATATCGTTTAGGCTTGTTATCTCTTTGGCAAGTGGATTTTTTAGTGTGATTAACATATCGTGGCTATCTATTTTTAGATAGATATTGTTTTTGTCACTACTAAATTTAGAAATAACAAGAGAATTTTTTATATCTTTAAAATTTGATTTAAGGCTGATATTTTCTGGAGTTTTAAACTCGTTTGAGTAAATTTCAATGCTTGTGATAATGCCATTTAGCAAGGTGTATTCAAAAATTCTTTCATTTTTGTTTGTTACGATGTAGCTGCTTTCTTTTTTTGTGTTATCTCGTTTTATGTTTTTTGAGCCATAAATTTTTATCACATCTCTATTTGCTGATTCGTTTGTCAGCTCTGCAAAAAAGCCTTTGCCAAAGAGATTTTTTTGATCTTTATCTTTTTTATATCGTCCGCTTATGCGAGCATTTTTACAAATTTTGTCATTTGCTACTAGAAAAATTGCATTATTTATTCTGTGTATGCTTAGGGCGATGCCTTTTTCATCTAAAAGGTAAAAAATTCCTTTGTCGTAAAGTAGCTCTGAACTAAACTCGCAAAGCGGCGAGCCATTTTTTAATGATGAATAAAAACTTATTTTCGCACCATTTTTACTTGGCACGATTACGATATCTAAAAAGTTATCTTTGTTCTTAAATTTATAAAATTTAGCAAAAAAACTATCTTTGTAAGCTTTATTTACCGGTTCAAAATTATAAATTTGAGCTAGCACGCCAACTCGCTTATTTTTCTTGTCATCAAGTTGAAGAAGTGAGTTTTTATTTGGCACAAAGTAGCTAAGATTGCCATTTTCATCTTTTAAAATGATAGCACTATCATCAACATCAAATGTGCCATTTTTTTCAACTAAGCTTACTTCTTTATCCATAGTAAGCATTGTTTTTGTGTAGGTTTTATCTTTATTTAGCGTAATGATAGTTTTTATGCCTTCGCAGTTTGGGCAAGGCAAAATAGTGTGAAAACTACTATAAATTGAGTTTGGAAGTATTAGCTTTTCTGACTTTTTGGGTGTATTTGCCTGAACTAACGGCTTGTCTTCTTTTACTGTATTTTGTGTGTTTTGTTTTGGCTCTAAATTTTCATTTTTTGCGCAGCCAAGGATGAAAAATGAGATAAGTATGGCAAAAAGATATTTCATTTGCAACTCCTTAAAAATTGCAAAATTATATCATTTTGCCTTTAAAATTTATTTTACGCGTTTAAAGATGTATTTATCTTTTAGCTCGCCAGTGACCTCTTTTTGATCCATATCTAGCATTTTTAGGTTCTCGCCTTCTATTTTATAAAAGCTCTTTTCTTTATACTCATCAATCGTTGTTATCACACCATTTTCGATTGAGTATTTGCCTTTGCTAACGGCTTTGTAGTTGTCTTTTGACTTATAGTCCATCACGCTCTCAAATGTACCATCTTTTTTAAATGTTAGGCGTGAGTCTATACCCATGCAGCTAGCGCAAGGCAAAAATGCTTTATAAGTGCCCTCGATGCTATTAACTGGAGCTTCGCAGCTACTTTTTACTTCACATTTGCCTTGTGGGACGTTTGCGTTTTGGCTAGATGAGGCACAACCTGCCAAAAGTAGAGCCGCACTTAGTGCAAATATAAAATTTTTCATACTAATCCTTTTTGAAAATAAAATTTAAAATGTATTATAATACTTAAGAAAATAACAAATTATAAATTAAAGGAGTAAAAATGCAAATCGAAGCATTTGGCGTTTTAGTCGTAGTTCTGGTTATCTTTGCGTTCTTGTTTTTAAAGGCTGGTATCAAGATCGTCTCACAAGCTGATAATCTACTCATCGAGCGACTTGGTAAATTCCATAAAGTGCTTGACGGCGGATTTCACATAATCATCCCATTTGTCGATCAAATAAGAGCGATAATCACCGTAAAAGAACAACTTGTTGATATTACAAAACAGCAAGTCATTACAAAAGATAATGTTAATATTAGCGTCGATGGTATCGTCTTTTTAAAGGTCTTTGATGCAAAAATGGCAGTTTATAATGTCGATAACTACAAGCGTGCTATAGCAAATTTAGCCATGACTACGCTTCGTGGCGAGATCGGCGCGATGAATCTTGACGATACGCTAAGCTCACGTGACCGCCTAAATGCCGCACTTCAAGTGGCTCTTGGCGACGCTGCTGGCAACTGGGGCGTAAAGATCATGCGTGTAGAAATTTCTGAAATTTCTGTCCCGCTTGGCATCGAAGAGGCGATGAATATGCAGATGAAGGCTGAGCGTGAAAAACGCGCCATCGAGCTAAAAGCCTTGGCTGAAAAAGAAGCACTTATCCGCAACGCTGAGGCACTAAAACAAGAAAAAGTGCTTCAAGCAGAGGCGATAGAGCGTATGGCTGATGCGAAAAAATACGAGCAAATCGCCATCGCAACGGCTCAAAAAGAGGCTATGGATATGATAAATGATAGCATGAGCAAAAACGCAAATGCGGCTGAATTTTTGCTAGCGCGTGACAGGGTAGGAGCATTTAGTGAGCTAGCTAAAAATAGTTCAAAAGATAAAATTTTAGTCCCTTATGAGGCGACTGAGCTTATTGGCTCCCTTAGCGTTTTGAAAAATTTCCTAGCTAAGGATAAGGCGTGATCAGCCCTTTTATAATGATAGCAATCGGTGTGGTTTTGTGCATCACCGAGTTTATCTTTTCCTCGTTTTATTTGCTATTTTTTGGCATAGCTTTTATAGTAGTTGGAGCTATAAATTTTGGTTTTAGTTTTGCTTGGAGCTATCAAATTTTAATTACAGCAGCGATTGCGATTGTACTTCTTGTGCTTTTAAAAGCGCCGTTAAAGAGTAAATTTATGTCCAGAAAAGAGAGCTTTAACGAGGAATTTTTAGACGAAGCCGGAGTTGGCGAGATCAGAGAAAATATGGTCTATTTCAAAGGCACGCTTTGGAAATATGACGGAAATTTAGCTAACGGAGAGAAGGTGACGGTTCTTGGCACCAAAGGTGACAAGGTGATATTAAAATAAAAGTGCCATTTGGCACTTTAGTTATTTTGCGTGAGCTGGGCAGCCTGCTGGCATTTGCTCATGCATCGCCCCTTGCATGCCATGATATGGGCAGCTTGGCATATTTTCTTGCATCATTTTTTGATGATGAGCACATCCGCAACTTGCACCTTGTGGCTCAGCTGGCTTTGGCTCGTTTTTAGCACAACCAACTAAAAATAATCCGCAGATAACGGCAAATATCACCTTTTTCATAACTTGCTCCTTTAAAGAATTTCTCACATTTTAGCCTTTAAAAATTAATTTTTCATAACGCCTGATTTATCATATTTAAAAGCATTTTTGGCTAAACTCTCGCCCAAAAATAAGCAAAATAAAAGGTTAAATTTGAAAAGACTTAGTGTAAATGAAGCCATCGATCTTATAGAAAATGCACCGCTTCACGAGCTTGGCAAGATGGCGCTAGCTAGAAAAAAAGAGCTTCATCCAGAGGGCATTACGACCTTCATCGTAGATCGCAACATCAACTATACAAATGTCTGCTGGGTGGATTGTAAATTCTGCGCATTTTACCGTCACGCAAAAGAGGAAGACGCTTATGTGCTAAGTTTTGAGGAGATCGGCAAGAAGATCGAGGAACTAATCGCCATCGGCGGCACGCAAATTTTGTTTCAAGGCGGTGTTCATCCAAAGCTAAAGATCGAGTGGTACGAGGAGCTTGTCAGCTACATTAGCAAGCACTATCCAAGCATCACGATACATGGCTTCTCAGCCGTTGAGATCGACTACATCGCAAGAGTTTCAAAAATTTCTACAAAAGAGGTCTTAAGACGCTTAAACGAAAAGGGCTTATACTCGATGCCAGGGGCTGGAGCGGAGATTTTAAGCGACAGAGTGCGTGACATCATCGCGCCAAAAAAATGCGACACTGCAGACTGGCTTCGCATACACAAAGAAGCGCACGAGCTTGGCATGAAGACGACTGCGACGATGATGTTTGGCACGGTTGAGAGCACTCGCGAGATCGTAGAGCACTGGGAGCACATCAGAAATTTACAAGATGAAACGGCTGGATTTAGAGCATTTATACTTTGGAGCTTTCAGGGGCTAAACACAAAGCTCATGCAAGAATTCCCAGAGATCAAAAAGCAAAGCTCAAACGTCTATCTAAGGCTTCTTGCAGTCTCAAGGCTCTTTTTGGATAACTTTAAAAATATCCAAAGCAGCTGGGTCACGCAGGGCAGCTACGTAGGCCAGCTAGCGCTTCTTTTTGGCGCAAACGACCTTGGTAGCACGATGATGGAAGAAAACGTCGTAAAGGCCGCAGGGGCTAGCTTTAGGATGAATCAAGACCAGATGATCGAGCTTATAAAAGATGTTGGAGAAATTCCAGCCAAACGCAACACAAACTACGATATTTTGGAGAAATTTTAGATGAAAATTTTAGATATCAATGTAAAAAATATAAAAATTCCAGTCGTTTTTGAAAGCTCAAAAGCGATGCCAGTAGTGAGCCTAAAACTAGTTTTCAAAGCAGCTGGTAGCTCACAAAACGGCAAACTAGCAGGCCTTGCAAGACTTAGTGCAAATTTACTAAACGAGGGCGATATGAAGTTAGGCTCGGCTAAATTTGCCAAAGAGCTTGAAGTAAGGGCTATTAGCCTAAATGCAAGCTGCGGCTTTGAGACATTTTGCATAGACCTAAACTGCCTAAAAGAGCACTTTGCCTTTGCGTGCGGCAAGCTAAAGGAGCTACTACTCGCTCCAAATTTAACAGAAGAAATTCTAAATAGGTGCAAGACCGTCACTCTTGGCGAGATCGCAGCAAACGAAAACGACTTTGACTACGTGGCAAGGCAGGGGCTATTTGAGCTTTTATACCCAAAAAGCGTGCTCTCAGAGCCTAGTATCGGCACGAAAAAGAGCGTAAAAGCGATCACACTTGAGGACGTGAGAAAGTTTTTAAACGAGCATTTAGACCTTTCAAATTTGCTTTGCGTACTTGGTGGCGACATCGACGAGAAGCAGACAAAAGAGCTTGCTAGCGTTTTAGAAATTTTAAAACCTGGTAAGGTGCAAAAGCTAGAGCGCTTTAGCCCAAGTGACAAGTGCGAAACCAGCGAGATCATCAGGCAAAGCGAGCAGGCATACATCTACTTTGGCGCGCCGTTTAATGTAAAGCCAGGGGAGAAATACAAGGCTGCGGTGGCGACATTTATCTTAGGCGAGGGTGGCTTTGGCTCGAGGCTAATGGAGGAGATCCGCGTGAAAAGAGGGCTTGCATATAGCGCCTACGCTAGAAATTTGCTAAATCTCTCTTACAGTCAGCTATACGGGTACATGCAGACAAAAAATGAGAAAAAAGATGAGGCCATCGCTGTTATAAAAGAGGAAATTTTAAAATTTAGTAAAAAAGGCGTTAGCAAGACCGAGCTTGAGCAGGCGAAGAAATTTTTACTTGGCTCGTTACCACTTAGGCTTGAGACGCTATTTAAACGCCTTGATATCGCGCAAAGCGAGTTTTATGAGCATGGCGAGCTTGGGGGATTTTTAAAGGATCTGGATAAAATTTCAGCCCTTTCGCTAAACGAGCTAAATAGCTTCATAAAAGCTCACACAGAGATAAATGAGCTAAGTTTTTGCGTTTTAAAAAATGAAATTTGAAGCAAGCGACAGAGCAAAACTTCTAAAAATAGGCGTGCTTAGCCTGCTTGACCTTGCTCTTGTGCTACCAAAGGGCTTTGAGGATACGACGATCGCTAAGAGCCCAAGAGAAGGGCAGGTCTGCATAAATGTAAAGATCACTTCGCTCGCCTCGCGCCCTGGCATGCTAACGGCGCTTGCCTTTTGCGAGCAGTGGCAAAGTAATGTAAAGATCGTCATTTTTAACGCAAAGTCCTGGCACTACGGCGCTTTTAAGACTGGCAAAGAGATGGCGATATACGGGCTTTGCTCCTACGCCTTTGGCTCATGGCAGATCGTAAATCCAAAAATCACCACAAAAATAGGCCAGATAGTGCCTAAATTTAAGACCGAGCTAAAAGATGATGAAGTTAAAAAACTCGTTTTAAAATATATAAATTTACGAAATTTATTAGCCGAGGGTTTAAGTGAGCGAGAGGCTAAATTTCTAGCTGAGTTGCAAAGACTAGACGAGCAAAGCGTGCAAATTTTATACCACCTAAAAAATGATGGCGAGGGTATTGAAATTTTAAAATTTGTAGAAATTTTTAACTACATAAAAAAGCTAAGTGCTAAAAAAACCTACTTTAAAAGCCCAAAAATCAAGCTTTTTGACATAAGCTCTTGGCTTAAGAGCTTGCCATTTACGCCGACAAACGACCAGCTAAACGCCATAAACGATATCAGAGACGACCTTAGTGCCGTGCAGGCAAAAAGGCGCGTCATAATGGGTGATGTGGGAAGCGGTAAGACGCTAGTGATCCTAGCAGCAGCGCTTAGCGTCTATCCGCAAAGTGCCATTTTGATGGCGCCAACAAGCATCTTAAGCGAGCAAATTTATAACGAAGCAAAGAGGTTACTACCTGCTTTTATGAACGTGATGCTGGTGCGAAGCGGGGAGAAAAAGATAGACTTTAGCGGGGTAAATTTGATCGTTGGCACGCATGCGCTGCTCTTTCACGAGCTGCCAAACTCACCGCTTGTCATGGTTGATGAGCAGCACCGCTTTGGCTCAAATCAGCGCAAAAAGATAGAGGAACTTGCCTCAAACGAGGATGAGCGAGCAAATTTCGTGCAGTTTTCAGCTACGCCGATACCAAGGACGCTAAGCCTCATTCAGTCTGAGATCGTAAATTTTAGCTTTTTAAAGCAGATGCCATTTAAGAAAAATATAACGAGCCAAATTTTAGGCGCTAGCGAGTTTGGCTTTTTGCTAACCCATATAAAAAAGCAGCTAGAAAACGGCTTTCAAGTAGCCATCATCTATCCACTAGTTGAGAGTAGCGAGAGCTCAAACTACCAAAGTCTAAGCGAGGCGCAGGGTTTTTGGCTAAAGAATTTCAAAAATGTATTCGTCACACACGGCAAAGACAAAGAAAAAGAGGAAATTTTAAGGCAATTTAGAGAAGAGGGCGAAATTTTGCTCTCAACCACCGTTGTTGAGGTTGGTATTTCGCTGCCAAGGCTAAATACGATAGTGATCGTGGGCGCTGAGAGGCTAGGACTTGCCACGCTTCATCAGCTGCGCGGTAGAGTAGGGCGAAACGGCGGCGATGGATACGGCTTTTTGTTTACCAAGTTAAAAGAGGCGCCAGCTAGGCTAAAGGAATTTTGCGCGACAAATGACGGCTTTAAAGTGGCGGAGCTTGATCTAAAAAACCGCCAAAGCGGCGATATACTAAATGGCTTTGTCCAGCATGGAGCGACATTTAACTTCTACGACTACGAGGATGATATCACACAGGCTGCAAAGGCGAGAGTGGCGGCGCTTGCTAAAAATAACACCTAGTTGCTTTTGGCTTAATCTAAATTTTTGATTTTTTACCGGCTCTTTTGGATTGTTTAAATTTTTTATAATTTATCAAATTTGAAGTAAGTGCCAAGGTTAAGCTTTTTAAAATTTATAAAATTATTTTTCTACTCTTCGCTCTTTGCATACATTCTCGCATGGTATGCCGTCACGATCACGGTCAAACCCACTGCGTCCGCATTTTCTTAGATAGTGATATGCTTCTTCGCAACTTTTCATCTCTTTGCAGTAGCGTTTAGAACAATCAAATTTATCCGCCGCGTTTGCCATCAATGCAAAAAATAAAATCAAAACTACTTTTTTCATTTTTACTCCAAAGGCAGTATTAAATAAGAAAAATAATACAAAAAGCTCTCAAAAGAATTTCTCTTTTGAGAGTATAAATTTAAAGAGGATATGTTAAGCAGCACTCTCTTTTTACTTCGTCGATGTAGCTTACGTTTAAGCTTAGCCCATAAAGCTTGCTTAAATTTTCGCTTCTAATGATCTCATCAACCGTGCCAAATCCAACCTCGCCATCACCTTTTACAAGTGCGACATATCCGCCAAGAAGCACGGCGAAGTCAGGGTTGTGAGTAGTTAGCACGACCGAGTAGCCAAGCTTTTTTAGCCATTTGACGGTGCGTAGGAATTTATACTGGTTGCCAAAATCAAGCGCACTCGTTGGCTCGTCAAATATGATCATCTTTGGCTGGGCTGCCATCGCACGAGCGATCATACACATCTGTTTTTGACCGCCACTCATCTGCGTGATGAAGCGATCTTCAAGATACTCGATCTCAAGCTTTTTGGTGTAAATTCTAGCGATCTCCTCATCCTCTTTGCTAGGTCTTGCAAAGATACCAAGGTGTGCCGCGCGTCCCATAGTTATAAACTCAAGTCCGGTGTAGTCATACTCAGTAACCTCGCTTTGAGCCACGTATGCCATGATCTTAGCGCGCTCTTTGTTGCTTAGGCTATCTACGTTTTTGCCATCAAGAAAGATCTCTCCAGAAACTGGCTTTAGCGAGCCGCTTATTAAGCCTAAAGTTGTTGATTTGCCAGCTCCATTTCGACCAAGAATGGTTAAAATCTCACCTGCGCCTATCTTTAAATTTACATTTTCTAGTTTGCCAGCCCCATTTGGGTAGCTAAAGTTTAAATTTCTAACTTCAAGCATCATGCAACCTTTTTATTTCGCCATAAAACCCAGACGAAAAATACCGTGCCGATAAAGCCAGTAAGTACGCCAAGAGGCACTTCGCTCACGCTTATGCTGCGCGCTAGAGTATCGACAAATAGTAAAAATATCGCACCCATAAATATGCTTGCAGGCATGCTTTTTATGTTATTTGCGCCAACTAGCATGCGCGCTAAGTGAGGCATGAGAAGTCCCACCCAAGCGACTATGCCGCTTATGCAGACGCTGCACGCTGTAAGAAGCGTAGCGCAGATGATGATGACAGCGCGCTCAAATGAGACATTTACGCCAAGTCTTGCCGCACTCTCGTCACCAAGAGAGAGTAAATTTATACGCCAGCTCATGGCGATAAGCAAAATGGCGCAGATGATCATCACTGGGGCTATGTATTTTAAGTTGTCACTATCAAGCTTTGCAAGGCTACCAAGCTGCCAATAAACAATGTCAGGTAGCTTTGTCTCAGGGTCGGCGACATACTTTAAAAAGCCAATCACTGAGCCCATAAGGCCGCTCACGATGATACCAGAAAGAACTAGCATGAGCGTGCTCGTGCGTCCCATCATCTTTGGTATGGCTAGCGTGATAGCAACGGCTGCTAGGCCAAAGCCAAAGGCAAAAGCCTGCACCCAAAATAGCGATAGATCAAAGATGATAGCAGTGGCTGCTCCCACGCAAGCGCCCGCTGAAACGCCAAGAAGATCAGGGCTAACTAGCTGGTTTTTAAAGACGCCTTGATAGGCCGCACCACTCACGCTAAGAGCAGCTCCAACAAGGATGGCTGCGATGATGCGCGGGATGCGTAAATTTTCTATCACGTTTGTGATGTTGCTAGCTGCCCCTTCGCCATAGCCAAAGCTGTGAGCTAGCACGCTAAAGACGTCGTTAAAAGGTATGTAAAATCTACCAACGCCCAGTGCGACAAAGGCGCAAAGAAGCGTTAGTAGAGCCAAAAAGATAACAACGAGTGAAAAATTTGCGTTTTTCATATCTTACTTGCTGCTACCGTCTGGATTTAGACCTTTTAAGATATAGCCGTACTCTGTATCGCTAAGATCGTGATTTAAGAACTCTTTATAAAACTCTTTTGTTTTTACTTTCATATCGACATCTTTAAATAGATCTGGTTGGATAGTCTTTGCTGCCCATAAAATTTGAAGCACGTTTTCAGCGCCATATCTATCCCAGCTAAATACACCTTTTGGGTTGCCGTAAATTTTGCCGTTTTTAACAGCGTTTGAGCCAGAGAATGCAGGGTGCTCTTTTATCTTTTTGATCTGTGCGTCTGTGTCATTGCCGCCAACGATGATGATATCAGGATTTGCATTGATGATCTCTTCTGCGCTAACTTCGATCATTGAGCCCTCAGTTTGGATAGCATTTACACCGCCACCTAGCTTGATCCAAGTGTTTTGGATAGTGTTTGTACCATCAACTTTTAATAAATTCGCTCCGCCAAGCAAGTGAAGTACTTTTGGACGTTTAGTGTCAGGGATGTTTTTTGTTCTTGCTGTTACAAACTCAGAGTTATCATGGATTTTATTAGCAAGTTTTTCAGCTTTTTTTCTAGCGTCATCAGTGCCTATAACTTCTGCTGTTGTGTAGATGCTTTTCTCCATATCTGGATAGTCTCTAAAGATCAAATTTACAGCACTAAAGCCGTTTTTGATAAGTTCATCTTGGTAGTTTTTGTTAAAAACTATGATAACATCAGGTGCAAGCTTAACAAGCTCTTCGATCTGAAGGTCTTTGCCGTTTAGTGCAGCTGGCAAATTTTTAAGTTTTGGATAGACGTGCTCAAACCACTTGTTGGTTTTGATCAGATCAGTTGTGGCTACAACCTTATCCATACCGCCAAGTGCTAGGATGATCTCGTTGTTAGCATTCCATAATGCAGCGATCTTCTCAACTTTTTCTGGGATGCTTACTTTGACGCCTTTCATATCTGTGATGCTTCTAGCAGACTCAGCTGCGTTTAGGCTAAGAGCCATAAATAGTGAAGCAACAAGGCTAAATTTGGTTACTTTATGCATAAAATTTGTTTGCATATTTTTTCCTTTATTTTTGAAGTATAAACATGTATATTAATAATATTTATATTAATTCTATGTAAATTTTGCATATACATTATGAAGAATTTGCATATATTGTAAATTCTTATAAAACTAATAGGATAAATTCTCTCCTTTTGTTGACATATGTCATTATTTGCTTTTTTAAAATGAGATAAACTTCGCCTTAAAATTTTTAAAAAAAGGAGAATCAATGCGTGAATACAAAAAGTATTGGCTAGCACTTGTTGCAGTACTAGTAATTTGCTTTAGTATTTTAGGCTACTACGGCGTTGAGGTTTATAGAAGCTCGCCACCAGTTGTAAATTTTACAGATGAGAATGGCAATGTCGTGATCGACAAAGAGAGCATCTATAAAGGTCAAGAGGCCTGGCAAAGCATAGGAGGTATGCAAGTTGGCTCTGTTTGGGGACACGGTGCATATCAAGCACCTGATTGGAGTGCGGACTGGCTTCACAAAGAGTTAGTTATATTTTTAGAGTTAAAAGCAGATGAAATTTACCACTCAAAATATGCTGACTTAAATGATGAGCAAAAGGCAAATCTAAAAGTTCTACTTAAAAAAGAGTACCGAGAAAATGGCGTAAAAGACGATAAAATCGTACTTAGTAGCGATAGATTAAAGGCTATGAAACAAGTAAGCCAAGAGTATTCATCACTTTTTGGAAATGACCCTAAGTTTAAATCTTTAAGAGAAGCTTATGCGATGAAAGAAAATACTCTTCCAAATGCTTCTGATAGAGATGATCTTAATAACTTTTTCTTCTGGTCAGCCTGGGCAACCGCAGCAAACAGACCTAACAGCGATGCTACATATACAAACAACTGGCCACACGAGCCACTAATCGATAATGTACCAACAAGCGAAAATATTTTTTGGTCAATCGCAAGCGTTGTAATACTTATTGCTGGTATTGGATTTCTTGTTTGGTTTAGCTCTTTTTATGGCAAAAAAGATGATGAAAAATTGGAAGCTATTAGCGAAGATCCGCTTAGTAAATTAAGCCTAACTCCATCTCAAAAAGCTCTTAAAAAATATCTTTTTGTGACTTTGGCTCTTTTTGCATTCCAAATTTTAATAGGCGGCTTTACAGCTCATTATACAGTAGAAGGACAGGAATTTTACGGTATAAATTTATCAGCTTATATTCCTTATTCACTTGCTAGAACATGGCACATTCAGGCTAGTATCTTCTGGATTGCGACAGGATTTTTAGCAGGCGGTCTTTTCCTAGCGCCTATTATAAATGGCGGTAAAGATCCAAAATTCCAAAAGCTTGGCGTAGATTTATTATTTTACGCATTACTAATCCTTGTGGTTGGCAGTTTTGCTGGTGAGTATTTAGCGATCGCAAATATTATGCCTATAAATTTAAGCTTCTGGTTTGGACACCAAGGATACGAATATATCGAGCTTGGACGTGTTTGGCAAATTATTTTATTTGTTGGCCTTGTCATTTGGATGCTACTTTTACTTCGCGGATTTATCGGCGGATTTAAGAACAAAGGTGATAAAAATTTACTTGCTATCTTCGCAGCTTCAGCTGTTGCAGTTGGATTATTTTACGGAGCAGGATTATTTTACGGTCAAAGAAGCCCACTTCCAGTGATGGAATACTGGCGCTGGTGGGTTGTACACCTTTGGGTTGAAGGCTTTTTTGAGGTATTTGCTACCGCTTCACTTGCTTTTGTATTTGTTAGTCTTGGTCTTGTTTCAAAGAGATTTGCTACGTTTTCAACACTTGCGAGTGCATCACTTTTCTTAGTAGGCGGAATTCCAGGAACTTTCCACCACTTATATTTTGCGGGCACTACAACACCTATAATGGCAGTTGGCGCTAGTTTCTCAGCACTTGAGGTAGTTCCTCTTGTATTACTTGGCGCTGAAGCTTATGAGCACTACAGACTTCAGTTTGCTCAAACTTGGGCTAAGACATTAAAATGGCCACTTTACTGCTTTATCGCAGTTGCTTTCTGGAATATGCTAGGTGCTGGTGTATTTGGATTTTTAATAAATCCTCCGATCTCACTATTTTATATCCAAGGCCTAAATACGACTCCAGTTCACGGACATGCTGCGCTATTTGGTGTTTATGGATTTTTGGCACTTGGATTTGTTTGGCTAGTAGCTACTTATCTATTCAAAGGTCAAGAATTTGATGAAAAACTTATGAAAGTAGGTTTTTGGGGCTTAAATATAGGCCTTATGCTAATGATCGTGCTTTCACTACTTCCAATAGGAATTTATCAAGCATTTGCAAGCCTAGAGCATGGTATGTGGTATGCAAGAAGCGCTGAGCTTTTACAACAATCACACTTGCAAAATTTAAGATGGGTAAGAATGATTGGCGATACGATTTTAATAATCGGTGGAATCAGCTTCCTTGCACAACTTCTAAAATTTATGCTTAATAAAAAAGCTTAAAACTAAAGGGGTATTTTGCCCCTTTATTAAGCTATCTTTTCATAAAATAACGCAAATTTAAAAGGAAAGAAATGATTACATTTTTTAAAAGAATTTGCGTTATTTTTATCGTACTCTTACACTCTTTTTTAGCTCTTGTAGTTGATTATTCGTTTCCACACTATGCAAATGTGCAAATCACAGGTGGCGATGTCAAACGTATGGACAAAGATGGCATCATCGATGCTAAAAATCCGGCAGATGGCCCTACCAGAGATGTTTATTTTATCTACACTAAAGATTCTAATAATTCAAATAAAGTCATGGCTTATAGAAATGAAGATACTGCATGGGGATTTCCGTTTTATTTTAAATTTAACTCAGCTGATGTACAAGCCAAGGCCCAGGGCTTTGCAAATAGCGATAAAAACGTAACTGTAAAATATTATGGATATAGAATTTCTATGCTTCAAGAGTTTAGAAATGTCATCTCACTAAAAGAGAGCGGTACTGATACTAGTTGGCCGGTAGCTAGCTATGTATTTTACTTTATCTTGTTTATCTCGCTAATCATTTGGATAAGAAAGATAAATAAGGCCTTTAGACCAAAGACTAGTGAAAATTTAGAGAAATAGATAGTATTTGTTTTAGCTATTTGATATTTTAAAAATCAAAAAGAGAGCTTTGTCTCTCTTTTATCTCTAAAAATTTCTAGTGCTATCAAGTATTTTTAGCTCGTTTGCTCTGTTGTATTATTTGTCACATTCATCTACGTTTTTCCAGCTTGTAAAGTAAAATTCCACATCTTGATTTTTGCAATTATTTTTAAGAAAATCACCCGCTTTTTTATGGCATGTAATTCTTTGCCTTGCCATTCATCATTTGTGACCTAGCTTCGTTCGCCAAGATATTCTTAAAATGGCTTGCAGGGAAGCCTTCTTGTATCTAAATCTATCTTATGCAAGGATATCTCTATTCTATTTTTGAAACTTTAAAGCCATTTGCTAGCGTATCAGTTTTTGCAACAAGATTTTTTAGATTTTAGAAAGAAAATTTATAGTGGATTGGCATAAATTTTAGGGGCAAAGCGCCCCCTAGTTTTAGTATAGACCAAAAGTTCCGTCTGTTCTTTTGTAAATGACGCGCATTTTGGCATCAACGTCGTTAAATACGTAAAATTGTTTATCGCTTGATTTTAGTTTATCAAGTGCTTCTTCTATCTCAAGTGGTTTATAAATTTCAAGTTCCATAGGTACGATCTCCTCGACACCTTCGATCTTTTCTTCTCCTATTCTTGAGCGAAATTCTTTGTCGTCAGCCTTGCCTTTAACAGTAAATTTCTTATCATGCTCTCTTCTTAAAACTTTTGATGCTTTTTCGATAGCAAGATCGATCGCAGCGTAAAGATCTTTATCTTTTTGGCGAACGACTATCGTATCTTTGTGAGCCATATTTAGAGAAAATTCTGCATTAAAGCCTTTTTTTCCTTGTTTTTCATCGGCTGCTACAACACATCTTGCTGAGATAATGTCGAGATTGTATTTGCCAAGTGTATCAAAAGCGTCTTGGATATAGTTTTTGATTGGCTCTGTTAGCTCAAATTGTTTTCCTACAATGCTTATGTTCATCGTAATCTCCTTTATAGAAAGTAAGATGATTATAACACGCTAAAACTAAAAACAAATTAAACTAAAATCTTTATAAAATTTTAAAGTTTCTGAAGGGTTCGTTTGTGAAAATTTATAGGATTTGGCGTTTTTTTATCTTTTGATGTTACAAAAACATCAAAGATCATATTGCCAGTACTTGCGACTCCGTTTGTTCCTGGCATGATGGTCGGTGGAGTGCATATACCGATGTCGCCAAAGTAAGTTATTATTACTTTAAAGTCGAACATATCGTTAAATTCTCCATTTACTTTATCTAGGCATTTATTTGAGAAATCAGTTCTAAAAATTTCAAACATCGCATACTCTGCTGCTGCTTGAGCAACGAGTTGTGCTTGCTCTCTTAGATAAATTTCACTGCTTTGTCTAGCTGATGTGCTAGCTATCGAAAGAGCAAGAGTGCTGATAGAAGCTGCTACAACTAGAAAAAATATCGCTGCTATTAACGTAAATCCTTTTCTCATTAATAAACCGCCTTTGACTTGCAAATGGTTATTTCTGATTTTTCTGCTTTAAGGCAGAGCTTTAGCGCGATGACTCCATTTTTTTCTGTAAAGACAAATCTTGTTACATGTTTAGCTAGTGTCGCACTTTCGGCTTTGATAGCCTTTGTAGATGTTGAGCTAAATTTTTTAAAGCTTTCATTTAGCCATGGCCTATAGTTGTAGTAAATTTTAAGGTCAAAAGAGCCGTTTTGTACATCCTCGGTACTTTGCTCAGCTGGTGCTATGGCAATGGCTGTGTAAGCTAGCTTATACTGTTCTGAAATTTTTTTATTTTTAAAATCACTTGAAATCTTAAGCGTGTCGATTGATTGTATGCCAACTTTTGCGATATCTAAGTGTCTTTGGTCTAAATTTTCTTGATAGCCAAAGCTGCTACCAACTCTATAAAGTATGCTAGAAAATATCGCTACTAAACCACCATTTTCATTATCGGCGTTTATACACCTAGAGCCACTATTTACATCTTCTTCATTGCTATCATTTTCGCAGGTCAAGTCCATTACGCCGTTTCTAAAAGCGTCATTAAATTTGCTTCCAGGACTTTTTAATCCATTTGCAATAGAACTATTTGCAAGATCTACATATCCGCTATATATGCCTTCTTCGATGATAGGATCTCCGTTAGTATCATCTCCTTTATATTCGTTGATGCCATCAAATAGCTCATAAGCAGCTGGGATAAATTCTAAAATTTCAAAGTCACTACTTAAATTTACGCCACTATCATTTAGAGCTAGGTAATCTCCATTTTTTTTCCTAGCGATAACGCTTTGTTTGATTCTGTGGCTAAGTAGCATTGAAATTTGCTCTAGAGCGATTTCGCTTTGTGTTTCTAGTTCGTTTATTACTTTGCTTTGAAAATAGTTTTGATATAAATTCATAAGCGTGTTAAAGCTCATAAGTGAGATAACACCAAGTACGGTGATAACTATTATTAGCTCAATTAATGTAAAAGCTTTTTTTGTTTTTTTCATTTCCATTCTTTTACACTTAGAGTGCTACTTTCACCTATGTTAAAGGCATATCCATAAAGTACGCTTTTGCTCTCTTTTGTAGTTTTCATAGTCGTATCTAGCTTTATCTGTAAAACGTCACTATCGTTTAAAGGAGTGCTAACTACAAATTTATCAGCTCCATTTGTTATGGTTGGAGTCGTCTCTGTATCTATGATAAAGTCGCGTTTAGTAGTGCTAGCAGTTGGTGAGATGGATTTTTGGGTATTGAAATTTTTGATAGACTTTACTTTAAAATTTACGCTTTTGATTGATTCTGGAAGCTTTGAATCATTAGGCCTTGTGGCACATGCAGATGAATTTTGCACTGGATATGCAAGTATCCTATGTCCCTCTCCTTTTACTCCGCTTTTTTCATAAAAATCTGGATTTGCCCCTTGATCGCAGATAATAAGAGGAAAAATTATAGCCTCTTGAGTGGTTATAGATGATGGCATGGTATTTTTACCGGCTATTAAGACTTGATCGCTAAATGGTGCTTTTAATATTAATGACATATAAGTTTTAGCATTCATTAGTCCTTCTTGCATTAAGGACTGCTCGCTTAAATTTGAAGTAGTTCTTACCGCTAGTGGCAGGCTTGCACTTACTATGGCTACTACAAGCACTGACAAGATAAGCTCTATCAATGAAAAGCCACCTCTTTTTACCACTCTATTCTCCTGTTTGTCTTGTCGCTTATATCTAGGTTACTATCACTATTAGATTTTACTCCTATAAAACCTCCAACTGCACCGCTTGTCTTATCCTCTATATTATTGCTCTTTAGGACTTTACCAGCCCATTCGCCATTTGGTACTAGAAAATTTAGATTGAAATTATTTGTTTCAGGTTTCTCATCAAATTCACTATAAAGAAGCCAGCTAGGTGCTCTCATTTTAGCCACATCAGTAACTGCCGACGGGTTTCTTATAAAAATTATTTGCTCGCCATTGCTTATACTGCTTACATCATTTCTTAAAACAGTGCCGCTGTAAGTGTTTGTAAAGCTAAAGTCATGATAGTTAAGTACTCCTGCGCTATGTTTTGGATTGGTGGCCCAAAATGGCGCAGCTGGAAAGTCTTGCCATAGTTTGCCATCATTTTTCATATAGATATTTTTATTGCATCCATCGCAGTAGGCACCATAATAAATTTTGGCATAAAAGCCACTATAAAGCCCTTCATAAAATGGTGCATAAACCCTACCAAAGTAAAATTTTGCTGTCGTTTCTGTTGCTGGTTTTTCATATTTTTTTACTGTATCGGTGCTATCTGACATGCCGCTAAAGCTAAAATCATTACTTGAAATAGTAAAAGGATTTTTGGCATGATTTACTTTTCTTTCAAAATTAAAATATACTTCACCTTTACCTACACCATTTACAAAAGTATTTTTCTCTACATAAAATGTTGATTTTGTAGCACTTGGATCTATTGCTTTTCTAGTATTTGAGCCAGGAATTTCAAAAAATAAAATTTCTTCATTTGCTTTTGCTAGTGTGCCGGCATTGCCATCGTTATCTGTAAAATTTAAAGGAACTCTATCTAGCTTTATGTCAAAGTTCATATTCTTTGCATAGCAATCTTCATTATAAAGTTTTGCAGGGTCATCGTTAAACAACCTAGCAGTTACTTCAAAGTCAAGCTTTGCTTTTTGTATGCCTTCATTATCAAGGTATGTTATATCGTTATCTTTTGTTATCTTTAACTTGCTTATTTGTATATCTTTTGGCCTAAACAAATAATCTCTATTACCTTCTAGCTTTATATTGCATCCGATCCTTCCTTCTTGAGCAGTGTCTTGTGATGGATCGTTGCTAATTGAGTTTTTTACACAATCATCAGCTCTTGATGGCGTATGTTGATCAGTTATTGTATAGTCTTTGTCTAATACATAAAAATATGTATCGCCTATATCTGAGTAAGAAAAGCCAACAGGTCCACTTGATGTGTGACGGAAAATTTTACCCAATGCTTTATTTGGATCGTTAAAATCTACGCTTAGTTTGTTCTCGCTCTCTATAATGCTAGGATCGCAAGTCGCACTATATGCTGGTACAAGTTTTATCTCTCCATTTGAGCCACTTATGTTATTTATATAACCATTTGCTAAGCCACTATCAAGAGGTTTCATAGCCGCAAGAGCAATGTTGTTATAAGCTTTGCCGCCTATTAAAACATTGTTGTTATTGATCGTATTCTTGTCAGTATCCCATAGCCTAAAGTGACTTGGTCTTATAGCAAAATCATCTAATTTTTCGCATTCAACCTTTGTAGTATTTGTCACTGGATCAAGATGAGAAATTCTAAATTTTACGCTTTTATAGGCTCTGTCAATACTAATGCCTGATAACAAAATATCAGTTACGCCATTAAATGTTATATCTTGTTCATATAAATTTGTTGGAGCACTGCAAGACTCGACCAACTCTACTTTTACATCTACTGGGGCATCTGGTACTTTTTTATTGCCATCTGTATCATAGTTTGTGATATAGACATTAAATGGCGTAGAAACGATTTTTGTTAGAAGCCTATTTTTAAATTTAGTTTTAAAAGTTGCCGAGCCATCGTCTTGTCTATTGCTTGCGACGAAATTATTTGGACTGGCACTAACACCTAAAGTAATGTTGTAATTTTGATTGCTACATCTTCTTATGTATGTGTCATAGGGCTGTAAATTTATATCAGCATTTGCAACCGTGGCTTTGTAACTATTTGGCTCAAATTTAGACTTAAGGGTGGTTTCATATATGGCATAAGCGTAGTTGCCTTGATGAATTAGCATTTCTCCACCCTTATTTGCAGCCGCACCTTGTCCTAAATAAAAAGTTAAGTCATTTCCACTTAATTGCTGCAAGCCTGTGTTGTCGTTATAGTGTACCTGTCCTGACATAGTAAGTAGATCACTAGGTCCTTGCGATGCTTTATCTGCGTAAATGTAAGTTGAGTTTGGATTATAAATTTGGCTTGGATCTATTGTAGCTTTTAGTGCAAAGTCTTGGGCAGCTTCATTAGTATTGTTTGTAACTTCAACGAAAGTTTTTAAAATAGTATTTGCTGGCACTACTGTTGGAGTATTTTCTTGCACCTTTGTAAAAGTACTATCGCTAGGTTTTTTTGCATAAATATATTCCATATAACAAACATCTGGCTTATATATACGAGTAGAAAAGCCAACTAGAGCTAAATTTATACGGTCAGCACTTACAACATTAGCACTACCTGAATTTTTAATTGTTGTAACTGTAAATTTTATATCTGCTTCTTTTTGGGAATGTGACATTTTGTCCGATATATCAAATATATCTAAGTCTGCTTGAGAATGAAATTTTTTGCCTGGATTTATAGGTTGTCCAAATTTTGTCATGGTTGAGTTAAATTGATCACCTTTTGCATTGTATTTGCTGGTTATACCCAGATAGCTACCTTCGTTTTCTATTTCAATATTCTCACCTTTTGTTTCTGGCTTTCCGCCAAAAGAAAACATTGTAAGCGTAGCATTTATATCGCCTGCTTTTGGTGTATAGATATTTTCAAATTTTACATCTACGGTTGAGCTTTTTACAGTACCAAATGGATCGCTTGACTTCATCCAGTCTGCTGCAAGTCTTTCTAATCCATCAAATATACTAACAAGCTTTGGCTCTATATTGTTTGCTGCAGCGGTTTTATCATCAAAGTCATAAATGATGACTAAACTCCAAGCCGCAAATTGTGGTGCAATGGATTGTATCCAGTAGCCATTTTGTCCTTGAACTGGTGAGAATAGTAGCGTGCCGTATGTTTTTTTTAGTTTTCTATTAGTGGAATTGTTTACCTTATATATGCCATCATTTGGGTCTATAAATTCATCACCAAAGGGAATCGTAGTGGATCTGATATTACCAGCATAAAATGTCCTATCTGACTCACTAGTACCAAGAGAGTCTCTAACTATATCCGTTACATCAGCACTTGCTACATATTGGTAGTTTATTCCAGCTTTTACATAGTAGCTATTGGACTCGTTTTGATTATATGATTCAAGAGTCATTGATTTTGGTTTATACTCACTAAATGAGCCAAACCAAAAAACATCTTTTGGATCAGCATCTATTGTGATTACATTTTTTCCAGGAGCTTTAAAATCAATCCTGCTATATCCTTTTATGTAATTTAAGGCACTTACATATAAATTTGACCCAAGATTTTTTATGGCCCAGTTTTGATAAAGAGAGCCACCCCAATAAAGCCTGGCATAGACTACGTTTTTACCTTTTAAATTATTTTGTATAAAGGTATTTTTCTCACTAAAATCAAATGTGGAAGAGGATGAATTTTTACAATAAGGATGCTTGCTAGGATTATAAATATATGTTGTTTGACAAAGTGTGTAATTGCTAGGCGAAAAATTACCAGTATCTAAAAATATTCTATCGGCTGTAGATGATGTTCTTGTTACGTTAGATGGATCTGGAACAAAATTATATCCAGCGTATTGTGGAATCATAATAGTAGCACCAATGGTAGCTATATCTCCATTTACTCTGGTATTTAGATTTCCATTTATTGATCTTTGTCTTAAGCCTTTAGAGTGATCATCCCACATACCTATTAATGATCGTTGATTCCATGGAGAAAATTGCTCAACGTAAATATGATAGTGATCTTGTGCTAAGCCTGAAGAAAAGCTATTGGTATCTATCGTCCAGGTTCTATCAGATTTTCTTATGCAATGTGGGATATTTTTAGAAGAGTTGTCTTGGTACTCTTCAGCGTCTATAAAGCAAGAATAGTTTGCTCCACTACAACCAATAGATGCTGCTTCTGCTGTCGTACAAGCTCTGGGTGCACAAAAACCAAACGTGACAATAAAACAGAGTAAGTATGCTATCTTCACAACAAATCCTCTAAATAACAATAAAAAATCTCTCCTTAGATTTTTAAAAGCTTTTAGCTACTATTTTTGTATAAAATTTTCTATCATTTCAGCTTGCCCGTACTGAGGATATTTGGCAATGTCTAAAACGACTTGGGATAAGGTCATATTGTCCATATTGCAAACGATAGGAGCTATAAAATTTACAGTTGATTTTTCAAGCGGGAGTGCAACAACGATAATGTTATAAATTCTAAGTTGAGAGCTTTCTTTAATCTCCATAAGATCTTCATAATAGCTTGGAATGTCGAATTCGTAGCTTCTTAATGCAAAAGGATTTATCATTGTAAAAGATGTCTCATCATCTTTGCTTGCTAGCTTAACAAAAAATTTATCAAGTTCAATTAACTCCATCGTTTTGATATGCTCAAAGCCTAAAATAGGGCTTTTAACACTAAAAATCATACTAACTCCTATTTTGTAAAGTTGCCGTATTTTATCATAGTTTTAAAAAATTTATACAAAAATAATAGCAAAAAATGTAGAATACGAGGATTTAAACTTTTTAAGGAAAAGCATGAAAAGATTTTCTAAATTTCTAGCAGTTGTAGCTCTTTTGGGGCTTTTTAGTGGTTGTGCTGAAAAATATACCGAGCTTTACAATCTAACTCCAGATGAGTGGTATGCTCAGGTTATCGCTGATATAAAAGATGGTGATCTTGAAGCGGCTGATAAACACTATGTTTCAATGGCAAGCGAACACGTAGCAAGCCCGCTTTTGGAGCAAATTTTACTCATCCTTGCCCAAGCTCACGCAAATGATGAAGAGTATCTAATGGCAAATCACTATCTTGACGAGTACATTAAAAGATACGGCGATAACGGCCCAAAAACAGAGTTTGCTCAGTATCTAAAGATAAAAGCAAATTTTGACTCATTTACTCAGCCAAACCGCAACCAAAAGCTTATGGAAGATAGCGTAACAGAGATCGAGAAATTTCTTTATATGTATCCAAATACTGAATATAAGCCACTTATTGAGACTATGCTTATTAAATTCAAACTCGCGCTTTACTTCCTAGATATGCAAATAGCTGATCTTTACAATAGGACTGGTCGTGACGTTTCGGCTAAAATTTACAAGCAAAAGCTTGAAGAGTCGCCGTTTAAAAACTCAGATCTTATCAAACCTGACGTAGCATGGTATAGAAAACTGTTTGAATAGGAGAAATTTTGCAAATAAACGAAAATAAAGGCTTCCCAACTGAAATTCCCATCATCGTTGAGGACGAGCTATTTTTATATCCATTTATGATAACTCCGCTTTTTTTAAGCGACGATGAAAATTTAAAGGCACTTGAACTCGCCATACAAGAAGAGACTCCGATCCTTGTAGTGCCTACAAAGCCTCAGCAAGACGGCGCTAGAGACTTTGACGGCATATATGACGCAGGCGTTATCGGCACGATAATGCGCCGTGTGCCACTACCTGACGGACGCGTAAAAGTGCTATTTCAGGGCATCGACAAGGGCAGAATTTTAAAACAATCAGGTATAAATCCGCTCCGCGGCATCGTCGATATGCTTCACGTCAAGCGCCCATCACAGGTCAAAACTGACGCTCTCATAGTTGTTTTAAGAGAAAAAGTAAGAGAGCTTTCGCAGTTTAGCCACTTTTTTCCACCAGATCTTTTAAAAACTATCGAAGAGAGTGCTGAAGCGATCAGGGTTTGTGATCTAGTTTCAAGTGCGCTTCGTCTAAAAAAACAGATCGCCTATAGCTTTTTTGTAGAGGAAAATTTAGAGCAACGCCTACTAAAGCTCATCGACTATGTTATAGAAGAGATCGAGGCAAATAAGCTTCAAAAAGAGATAAAAAATAAAGTCCATTCAAAGATCGACAAGACAAATAAAGAGTACTTTTTAAAAGAGCAGCTAAAGCAAATTCAAGCAGAGCTAGGAGCGGATACTAGCCGTGAAGAGGAGCTTGAAGAGTACCGCAAAAAGCTTGACGCGAAGAAGAAATTTATGGCTGAGGACGCCTACAAAGAGATTAAAAAACAAATAGATAAGCTTAGTCGTATGCACCCAGACTCAGCTGACGCAAATACCTTACAAAGCTATCTTGATTGGGTGTTAGAAATTCCATTTGAAAATATAGCTAAGAAAAAGTCCTCTATCGCGGAGGTGAGCAAGCATCTAAATGCCGATCACTACAGTCTTGAAAAGCCAAAAGAGCGCATAGAGGAGTATTTTGCCTTGCGTGAGCTTTTGGAGCTTAGAGGCGTTGGCGAAAAGGTAAATAATGGCGCTATTTTATGCTTTGCAGGTCCTCCAGGCGTGGGTAAAACCAGCCTTGCAAACTCGATCGCAAAGGCACTAAAGCGTGAGCTAGTTAGGATCGCTCTTGGTGGACTCGAGGATGTAAACGAGCTAAGAGGCCACCGCCGCACCTACATAGGCGCTATGCCAGGGCGTATCGTGCAAGGACTCATAGAAGCCAAGCAGATGAATCCAGTAGTTGTTTTAGATGAGATCGATAAGGTTGGTAGAAGCTATAGGGGCGATCCGACCGCTGTTTTACTTGAAATTTTAGATCCTGAGCAAAATAATAAATTTAGAGATTATTATCTAAATTTCAATATTGACCTTAGCAAGATTGTCTTTATAGCCACCGCAAATGATGTGAGTATGATCCCAGCCGCACTTCGAGATAGGATGGAGTTTATCGAGCTTAGCTCATATACCCCACAAGAGAAATTTGAGATCGCTAAGAAATATCTCTTGCCCCAGGAGCTTAAAAAGCACGGGCTAAAACCAAGCGATGTAAGTATCAGCAAAGAGGCGCTTGAGCTAATTATCAGCGACTATACAAGAGAGAGTGGCGTGAGAAATTTACGCCGCAAGATCGCTGATATATTAAGAAAGGTTGCTAAAAATATCCTCACCAAAAAGAATGAGGGCAAGATCAGTGTCACGGCTAAAAATTTAAAAGAATTTTTAGAGAAAAAGGTATATGAGATCGAGCCAGCGGATAAAAAAGATCAGATCGGCTTGGTAAATGGCCTTGCGTGGACTAGTGTCGGAGGCGACGTGCTAAGGATCGAGGCTATCAGGATCCAGGGTAAAGGCAGCATGCAAATCACCGGTCAGCTAGGTGATGTGATGAAAGAGAGCGCTCACATCGCATTTAGCGTCGTTAAAGTGCTGATAGATAACAAAAAGCTAAAAGTGCCGATGGCTATCGTACCAAAATTAGATGACGATAAGCGTAAGCTCGAAGCCAGCGATGTTTATAGGCGCTATGATCTTCACTTACATGTGCCAGAGGGTGCTGTGCCAAAAGACGGTCCAAGTGCTGGCATCACGATGGCAACCGCGATCGCATCTATACTAACCGACACAAAGGTAAAACACGATGTGGCTATGACTGGTGAGATCACGCTAAGTGGCAGAGTGTTGCCGATTGGTGGTCTAAAAGAGAAGCTCATCGCTGCTCACAAAGCTGGCATAAAAACAGCTCTGATACCTCGTAAAAACTACGATCGCGATCTTGTCGATATACCTGCCGAGGTAAAAGGCGACATGAAGATCATTGCCGTAGATACGATAGAAGATGTCTTAAAAAACGCTCTTGTAACTAAAAAATAATCCTTATTCTAGCCCCATTTTGTCTCACTCGGGGCTAGGAAAATTTTTACATTTATATATGTATATACCAAAAAGCAAAATTTAAGTTTGTTTACTTGTTTTTGAGGTAAAAAATTAAATTTCTAAAAATCATTATTTCGCAAATTTTAAAATATTACTTACATACCTTAGTAGGCTACCAAATTTAGATCTCGTAGCCACTTGCCACTAAGTTTAGAGTCATGATATGCTCGCTCTAATTTTAAAATTCGATGAGACTTTTTAAAGATCAAATTTAAATTTATAGCTATTTATGCCTTGCTTCGTGTTCTAGTAGCCAAATTTTAGTTGGCAAGCCATCTCCACCAGAGTAGCCACCAAGTCCGCTACTAGCTAGCACTCTGTGGCAAGGTATAATGATAGGCACTGGATTTTTAGCATTGGCTGATCCTACTGCTCGGTAGGCATTTTTGTGACCTACAGCAAGTGCTAGGGCCGCGTATGTGGTCGTTTCTCCGTATGGTACTTTTTGTAAGGCCTCGTAAATTTTTGCTCTAAAATTAGTTGTTTTTATATCAAGCTTTATGTTAAATTTTTTAAGCTCACCCTTAAAATAAGCCTCTAGCTCATCAAGGCAAAGCCTTAAATTTTCATTTTTTACCGCTATTTTTTCAAATTTATCTACAAAATTTATCTCACAAATTCCATTTTTACTGGCAACAATCTCTAAAATTCCAATGGGAGATTTTAGGTAAGCTTTTGACACATTTGCTCCTTGAAATTTGAAAATTTGGGCAAATTTTACTTTAGTTTGTTTTGCTTTTTGATAAAATGCAAGCAAAACTAGCGATTTTTAGGCTAAAAATAACGAGCAAAAAACCACAAAGGAATTTTATGAGCTTTTTTACCGACTACGAAAAACACGTGAGCGAGCGAGAAAAAGAGGGCGTGCCACCGCTTGCGCTAAATGCCAAGCAAACAAGTGAAGTTTGCGAGCTAATAAAGCTTGCCAACAAGTCTAGTGGTGACGAAAAGGCGCAAAGCGAGCTAAAATTTCTTATAAGTTTGCTTGAAACTCGTATCAACCCCGGCGTTGATGACGCTGCAAAGATAAAGGCAAACTTTCTTGGCGAAGTGATAGATGGGCTTGCTGTTAGCGGTCTTGACGCTATGCGTGCCATTAAAATTTTAGGCAAGATGCTTGGCGGATATAACGTGGAAATTCTGGTGCGAGCTCTAAAAAATAGCGACGAAACTATCGCAAGCACTGCTGCAAATGAGCTAAAAAATATCATCCTGGTGCATGAGTATTTTGACGAGATAGTAAAACTAAGCAGCAACAATAAATTTGCAAAAGAGGTGCTTGTTTCTTGGGCAAATGCAGAGTGGTTTACGCATAAAAAGCCAATTGAAGCCTGTATAAATGCTGTCGTTTTTAAGGTACCAGGTGAGACAAACACAGATGATCTAAGTCCAGCGAGCGAGGCCTACACAAGGGCTGACATACCACTTCACGCAAAAGCAATGCTTGTAAAAAAGATGCCTGAGGGTCTAGAAATTTTAAAAGAGCTTAAAACTCGTGGTAAAAAAGTGGCGTATGTTGGCGACGTGGTTGGCACTGGCAGCAGTAGAAAGAGCGGTATAAACTCAATTCAGTGGCATTTGGGCGATGAGATAGAGGGTGTGCCAAACAAAAAAACGGGCGGCATCGTGATCGGCACGACCATAGCTCCGATATTTTTTAACACCGCGGAAGACAGCGGTGCAATGCCAATAGTAGCAAATGTAAATGAGCTTGAGATGGGCGATGAGATAGAAATTTATCCATTTAAAGGCGAAATTTATAAGCTTATTGGCGGCGAGAAAAAGCTCGTGACAAATTTCAAGCTAAGCCCAAACACACTAAGCGATGAGATAAGAGCGGGTGGCAGGATACCGCTTATGATAGGACGCCAAGTGACCAAGAAGGCCAGAGAGGCTCTAGGGCTTGGCGAGGAGCAAATTTTTATAAAGCCGGATCAGCCAAAAGAGCAGAGCGGTGGCTACACGCTGGCTCAGAAGATGGTTGGCAAGGCTTGCGGTGTAGCTGGCGTTAGGGCTGGAGCTTACGTGGAGCCAGAAATTTTAACTGTTGGCTCGCAAGATACGACTGGGCCGATGACTAGAGATGAGATCAAAGAGCTTGCCAGCCTTAGTTTTGGGGCGGATTTTGTTCTGCAGAGCTTTTGCCACACGGCCGCTTATCCAAAGCCAAGTGATCTTGTGATGCATGAGAGCTTGCCAAAATTTATAAATTTACGTGGCGGTGTGAGTCTAAAACCGGGCGATGGCGTCATCCACTCGTGGCTAAATCGCATGGTACTGCCTGATACGGTTGGCACTGGCGGCGATAGCCACACGAGATTTCCTATTGGTATCAGCTTTCCAGCGGGCAGCGGCCTAGTGGCGTTTGCAGCGGTGCTTGGCATGATGCCGCTAAATATGCCAGAGTCAGTTTTGATCAAATTTAAAGGCGAGCTAAAAGAGGGCGTGACACTTCGCGATCTTGTCAATGCGATACCTTATTTTGCGATTAAAAAAGGGCTTTTAAGCGTTGAAAAGAAAGATAAAAAGAATATTTTTGCAGGTAAAAATTTAGAGATAGAAGGGCTTGAGAACTTAAAAGTAGAGCAGGCATTTGAACTAAGTGACGCTTCGGCTGAACGCTCGGCGGCTGCTTGCGTGGTAAATTTAAGCGTTGATAGCGTTGTGGAGTACGTTCGCTCAAACGTTGCGCTAATTGACGCGATGATAAAAGCTGGTTACGAGAGCCGTGAGACCCTGCTTAGACGAAAAGAAAAAATGCAAAAATGGATTGAAAATCCAACTCTTTTAAGAGCTGATAAAGATGCAAAATACGCTGAAATTTTGGAGATTGATTTATCGCAGATAGATGAGCCGATTTTGGCGTGTCCAAATGACCCAGACGATGTGGCAACGCTAAGTGAAATTTTAGCTGATAACAAAAGAGTGCATAAAATTGATGAAGTTTTTGTGGGAAGCTGTATGACAAATATCGGCCATTATAGAGCACTTGCTAGAATTTTGGAGCATGAGAGCAAGCTTACAACTAGGCTTTGGATAGCACCGCCGACAAAGATGGATAAAAGCACACTTGAAAATGAGGGTGTTTATGAAATTTTTAAAAGATTAAATGCAAGGACAGAGGTACCAGGCTGTTCGCTTTGTATGGGCAATCAAGCAAGAGTTAATGACAATGCCGTTGTCTTTTCTACCTCAACCAGAAATTTTGATAACAGAATGGGCATGGGCGCGAAGGTCTATCTAGGAAGTGCCGAGCTAGCCGCCGTCTGTGCGCTACTCGGGCGCTTACCAAGTGTAGATGAATATAAAAAGATAGTAAAAGATAGTCTTAGCTTAAATAAAGATGAAATTTATAAATATCTAAATTTTAATGAAATAAGCGAGTTTAGTATATAAATTTGTTACAATATCGCGAAAATTTAAGGAGCTTTGATGAAAAAAGTAGTTTTTTTTCTCTTTTTTAGCGTTTGTTCTTTGATAAATTTACACGCTTTAGAGTGCAGTGATCTTGCCAAAAAAGAGAGCTTTAAAACTACTCCAAACGATCTTGCTTACACGGATGAGGGGCTATTTTACTGTGATGGCTCACTTTTAAACTTAAAAGAGGTGAAAGAGCTTTTTGAGGCGAGTGTGGCTGTGAGAAGTGAGTCTCAAAGTTGCGTTGGTGATAGAGTTTATAAAGAAAATTTAAACAAGCTTAGATGGCTTTTGCTAAAAGCGTCATTCGCACCTGAGCTTTATCAAAAAGAGCTTGCAAAGCCAGAGATTGCAGAGGGTGAAAAAGACGCTAGAATGGAGTATCTTAGATACTGGGCAAACGAGAGCTTGTTTAATTTTTTAAAATATAAAAAATTTTTAGAAGCTTACAAAAACGCTCAAACTCCGCTTGTAAAATTTTATGAAAGCCTGGGACTTGATACGCCAGGTGCTGCTTACTACGCAACTAGCGTGGTAAATGAGTTTTTGACTTTTGGCGTTGGTAAAAATGTAAATAAAGCTAAAATTTTAACACCTGAGCAAAACATGATGGCACAAAGGATAAATTCTGATGAGCTGGCAAATTTGCTCTACTCGAAAAATTTTAGTACTGCTGAGCTTACAAATTTGCTTAATATCGCACTTTTAAACGAAAAAAGTAGCGACATGATAAAAGAGATCATAAGGCGTGGGGCCGATGTGAATTTGGGTGATGAGACACCGTTATTTTTTGCTTTAAAAAATATAGAAAATGTAAAAATTTTACTTGCAAATAAAGCCGATGTAAATCACAAAAATTTCTTTGGAAAAAGTGTACTTTTTTATGCTGTGCAGTTTAGCGATAAGCCACTTTGTGAGCTTTTGCTAAAAAATGGTGCCAATGCCAACGATAGCTACATAGATGAAAATGCCAAGATGAATATGATAAATTTGGGTATGACGCAGGTTGAAGATACATGCGGTCTAGAGCATACAAATAGAAGCGTTTTTATGCATGCAGCAGCTCACGCAACGCCAGAAATTTTAAAACTTTTAATAGATAATGGCGCTGATATCAATGCCACTGATGACGCTGGGTTTAATGCGCTTGACTATGCCATGAAAGAACAAAACGAAAATACGATCAAATTTTTAGAAAATTTGGGTTTAAAACCAAATTTCAATTAGGAAAAATCATGAAAAAGACAGCTTTTGTAACTGGTGCAACATCTGGATTTGGCGAGGCGATCGCCAGAAGACTCTCAAAAGAGGGCTACAAGATAGTCGCTCTTGCAAGGCGAGAAGATAGGCTAAAGAAGCTTGCAACAGAGCTTGGCGATACGCATATTATCGTAGCTGACATACGCGACAAAGAGGCTGTTTTTAAGGCGGTAGAGAGCCTACCTGATAAATTTAAGGATATCGAAGTGCTTGTAAATAACGCTGGTATGGCACTTGGGCTTGAAAAGACGATAGATGCGAAGGTGGAGGACTTTGAGGCGATGATAGACACTAACGTCAAGGGTCTTATCTACTCGACGAAGGCGGTTTTGCCACTACTTTATAAGCAAGAAAAGGGCTATATCTTTAATATTGGTTCGACAGCTGGCTCATGGCCATATCCTGGAAGCAACGTTTACGGCGCTACAAAGGCCTTTGTAAAGCAGTTTAGTTTAAATTTAAGAAACGATCTAGTCGGTACAAATATCAGGGTGACAAACATCGAGCCTGGGCTTTGTAAGACCGAATTTAGCGAGGTTAGATTTAGAGGAGATAAGGCAAAAGCGGATAGTCTTTATGAAAATACAAATTTCATCACATCTGAGGATATCGCGACGATTTTGGTAAATTGTCTAAATATGCCTGGAAGTGTCAATATAAACAGAGTCGAAGTCATGGCAAATACGCAGACTTGGGCTGGGCTTGCGATAGAAAAATTTTAAGGAGTTCTTGTGAGACAAATTTTATTATTACTTTTTTTTAGCGTTGCGCTTTTTGGTGTCGATCCAGAAGTGGCAAAGAGAAACGCTGAAATTTATGGCGTATTTACGCTTATACCACCTGTTGTGGCAATAGCACTTGCTTTTATCACAAAAGACGTTATATTGTCGTTATTTATAGGTGTTTTTAGCGGAACATTTCTCATAAATATCATCAATGAAAACATCTTTATGGGTATCGTAAAAGGCTTTACCGGCATCGTTTCAAGGGTCGTTGAATCAATGGCTGATAAGACTGATTCAGGTATTTTGCTTCAAGTGCTTTGTATCGGCGGTGTGGTCGCACTCATCACAAAGATGGGTGGCACAAAGGCGGTTGCTCTTTGGCTTAGCAAAAAGGCAAAAAGCGGTATTTCAGCTCAAATTTCAACGTGGCTCATGGGAATTTTTGTATTTTTCGATGACTACGCAAATGCCCTAATAGTAGGTCCAATTATGAGACCAATAAGCGATAAATTTAAAATAAGCCGCGAAAAGCTAGCTTTTATTATAGATGCTACTGCAGCACCGATCGCTGGTATTGCTATCATCTCGACATGGGTTGGTCTTGAGGTTTCACTCATCGAAAAGGGCTATGAGCTAGTTGGAGAGACTGGCATTAATGCTTATTCTATATTTATCGAGACAATTCCATATAGATTTTATAACCTTTTTATACTGTTTTTTATAGTTTGTACCGCCTTGATGCAACGTGAATACGGCCCAATGCTATTAGCTGAAAGACGTGCCAGAAAAGGTGAACTTCACTCAGGCAAAACTCAAATCCAAGATCTTGAAGATAAAACACTTGAGCCAAAAGAGGGTGTAAAACTAAGTGCTGCAAATGCTGTTGTGCCACTTCTTGTGCTGGTCATTGGCGCATTTACTAGTTTTTATTTTAGCGGCCTTGCTGCACTTGAGGGTGATGCTCTTAAAAATGCACTTGCTAATCCGCTTTCATTTTCTACTTTTAAAGATACTTTTGGCGCAGCAGACTCAGCTACATCGCTATTTCAAGCAGCACTACTTGCTAGTATCGTAGCTATCACAATGGGCGTTTGGCGTAAAATTTTTGACGTAAAAGAGGCTATCAGTACATGGGTAAAGGGCTGGAAGACTATGATAATTACGGTTGTCATTTTACTTCTTGCATGGAGCCTTAGTGCTGTTATCAAAGAGCTTGGCACATCAAGATATCTGGTTGATCTATTAAGCTCTTCAACACCTAAATTTATATTGCCAGTTGCTGTTTTTATCCTTGGTTCGTTTATTAGCTTCTCGACTGGAACGAGCTATGGCACGATGGGAATTTTAATGCCTCTAGCTATCCCGTTAGCTTATGCGGTCGGCAAAAACTACGGACTAGAGGGTGATGCGATGCATGCATATATGATCGTAAATATCTCAGGCGTACTTACAGGTGCGATCTTTGGCGATCACTGCTCACCGATCTCGGATACTACGATACTTTCATCAATGGGTGCAGGATGTAATCATATCGATCACGTATCGACTCAAATGGTCTATGCGCTTAGCGTTTGTGTGGTTTGTGTGCTAGTTGGCTACTTGCCAGTTGCACTTGGTCTTAGCGTTTGGATCGCACTTCCTTGCGGATTTTTAGCGATTTGGGCACTAGTTAGATTTGTTGGAAAGAAAGTAGAAGCATAAATTTGGATTGCAATTATTTAAAAGAGTGCGGCTCTTGCACTCTTTTTACTCCTTACGATGAGCAAATTTTATTTAAAACTGATCTTATAAAACAAAAATTTTTAGAGTTTTATGATGGTGAGTTTGATGTTTTTAGCTCAACACCAAAGCACTACCGCACAAGGGCTGAATTTGGCATTTGGCATGAAGGCACAAAGCTTTGCTATACCATGCATGCAAGCGAAAAGGGCAAAAAGGTCTTTATAGATGATTGTCCAAAGGTTTGCGAGCAAATTTCAGAGCTTATGCCAAACTTACTTTACAGCTTACAAGAGAGTGAAATACTACGCGCAAAGCTTTTTGGAGTGGAATTTATCTCTTGTAAAAGTGGTATTTTGGTCACACTTCTTTATCATAAAAGGCTTGATGGCGAGTTTGAGGTGGCTATGAAAATTTTAGCTAACAAGCTTAATATCACTATACTTGCCAGATCTCGCGGGCAAAAGCTACTAAGTGGTGAGCTAAATTTGATCGATGAGCTAGATGTTGGCGGTGAAATTTATAAATTTAGCCTAAGTGAGAATGCCTTTATCCAGCCAAATAGAGCCGTAAATGAAAAGATGATAGCTTGGGCAAAGGAGTGTGTGCAAGGCGGTGCTGACCTCCTTGAGCTCTACTGCGGACATGGAAATTTTACTATTCCGCTTTCGTTTAAATTTAATAATGTACTTGCCACTGAAATTTCAAAAAGCTCGATCGCAAATGCCTTTAAAAACTGTGAGCTAAACAAGGCTAAAAATATCAAATTTTTACGAATGGATGCTGATGAGCTTATGAGCGCATTTACTGGCGTTAGGGAATTTAATAGACTCAAGGATATAAATTTAAGCGACTTTAACTTCTCGCATGTCCTTGTCGATCCGCCTCGTGCAGGACTAAGCGAAAGTGTCGTAAATTTCATCAAAAATTTTAAAAACATCATCTATATCTCGTGTAATCCAGAGACTCTAAAAGAAAATTTAAAAGAGCTTTGTAAAAGTCATAAAGTGATAAAATTTGCCATTTTTGATCAGTTTGCAAATACTCATCACATCGAGTGTGGCGTGCTACTAAGGGCAAAAGAATAATTTAAAAAAGGAAAAATAAAAAAATGGTTTCACTAAATAAAATCATCCAAGCAAAGATCACGATTGGTCATTTTGTAAATAAAACTCCATTTGCTTTGAGTGCGAAACTTAGTAAAAATTTGGGAGCAAGCATCTATCTAAAAGAGGAAAATTTACAACGAACCGGAGCTTATAAAATAAGAGGCGCTTACAATAAAATAGCTAGCCTAAGTGATGAGGAGAGAAAGCGTGGTGTCGTGGCTGCAAGTGCTGGCAACCACGCTCAAGGTGTAGCTATAAGTGCAAAAGAATTTGGCGTACACGCTTGCATCATCATGCCAGAATCAACTCCACTTCTAAAAGTTGCTGGCACGAAAGATCTTGGTGCGGAGGTTATTTTAAAGGGTGATAATTTCGATGAGGCGTACGCTTTTGCGGTTAATTACGCCAAAGATAAGGGTATGACCTTTGTTCATCCATTTAACGACGAGTACGTCATGGCGGGGCAAGGCACTGTTGGGCTTGAGATGCTTGATGAGATAAGCGACCTTGATATAGTTATCGTCCCAGTTGGCGGCGGCGGGCTAGCTAGTGGTGTGGCAAGCTGTATAAAGCAGGTCAATCCAAAGACAAAAGTAATCTGTGTCGGTGCAAAAGGCGCTCCAGCGATGTTTAATAGCTACGGCGCTAAAAAAAGCATAAACTCAAAATCGGTTCGCACTATAGCTGACGGTATCGCTGTGCGTGATGCGAGTGAGATCACGTTAGCAAATATTATTGAGTGCGTTGATGAGTTTGTGCAGGTCGATGATGAGGAGATCGCAACTGCGATTTTATTTTTGCTAGAGACTCAAAAGATCGTAGTTGAAGGAGCTGGTGCAGCTGGCGTGGCAGCACTTATGCATGATAAGATCAAATTTAAAAAAGGTGCAAAGATAGGCGTGGTGCTAAGTGGTGGAAATATCGACGTACAGGTACTTTCTATCATCATTGAAAAGGGTCTTATCAAGTCTCACCGCAAGATGACTTTGCAAATCACACTTGTAGATAAGCCAGGAGCGCTCATGAGCCTAACTGATAGCTTAAAATCAGCAAATGCAAACATCGTCAAGATCGACTACGATCGCTTCTCGACAAGGCTTGATTATGGTGATGCAAGTATTACGATCACGCTTGAGACAAAGGGTCTTGAGCATCAAGAAAAGATCAAAGAAGTGCTTACTAAAAACGGTTTTTCTTTCACTCAACTATTTTAATTTAATGGCTCGCTACTATTTAAAGTAGCGAGCATGATTTACCTATTAAAACAAAATCTCAAATTTCGCATTTACGCTGTTTGACTTCACGTCTTTAGCAAAAGCACCTGTGTAAGATAAACCTAAATTTATATTTTTATAAACATTAGCTTTTACACCAAGGCTAGCTGTGCCAAGATCGCGCACCTCTTTTCCTTCAAGTTCCAAGTATCCAGCATTTGCGATATTTACGCCGATATTTGGTCTTGTATCGCCAACTAGTCTATTGTAGGCTAGATCAGCTTCAAATTTCATCTTTGTACTACCAAGGCTAAATGGCACACTAGGGTTTAGACCTATGCTAAATACACCTAAATTTCTAGCTTTTTCATCAACGTCCATTCTAAAAATTCCTACATTTTGGCTAGTGCTATCAGTTTTCATACGTAGATAGCTTGCGCCCACATAAGGATTTAGTGAGAAATTTGTACTGTTAAAGCTAGTTAGTGCCAAATTTGCGTAAGTAGTAAGTGCTTTTTCTTTACTTTTTACGTGTTCATTTGAGTAAAAGCTAGCGATTGTAGCACCATTTTGTGTTTTTCGTTTTGCATTTGTGTATATGAGGCCAAGGTCTAGTTTTGTGCTAGAAATTTGGCTTTTTGAGTAGATACCGACACTTGCACCTTTTGTTTTGTAAGCATTTTCGCCATCTTCTTTTACTTTTTCGTTGCTAGCACCAAGCACACCACCAAGCGTTAAAGCGTCATTTACGCTACCGTCAAATCCAAAAAGCTGAGTGAGTGAGTTTGCTTTTACATCATCAAATTTCATAGCATTAGCCATGGTATTTGACCAAAATTTCATGCCACTCGCATCGATTGCTTTTGCACCGAATGGATCAAATTCATGGTTGATGATTGCATTTTTGAGCAAGATGTTTTCTAGTAAAAATGCATTATGTTGAGCTAAATTTGCATTATTTGCAAATGTTTTTAGCGTATCACTTGCTTCTTTTGGTGTAGCGTAGATGAAGTGTCTATATAGATCACTCGTGATGACTGCTGGTCTGCTTCTAAATGGAGAAGCAAGGAGTGCTGGTCTGCTAGCTGTACTCTCTATGAGCTGTGCTACTCTTTTTTGGTTGTCACTAGCTGCTATACTTGTTATTGTATTTTTTGATTTTTTGAGTGTTAGCTCTAGCTTGTTGTCACTATAATTTCTAGTAAGGTCAAAAAATGCGTATTTTTTTGAGATAGTGTCGTTGTAACCACTAAAATTTCCAGTTACAGCGTAAGTTTTTGCCTTTGAGCTATCATCATATAGTCTTTTCATGACATCTACATCTGGCTCACTTATATCTATAATAGAGTTCTTCTCAAAATTTAGATTTAAATTTGCTGCATTATTTGAGATGATATAACTACCACCTGTTTTTATAGTAGCTTTTACTGTGTCATTTGTACTTTTTCTAGTTATATCTTTAAAAGATAGCTTTTGAGAAAATCTACTTTTATCAATCTCTCTAACACTCATCTCTTTAACAATCTCAAGTGCACCACCATTTTCAACTACTACTTCGCTTGATTTTAGTGATTGATTTAGTGCTGTGATCTTGCCACTTTTTATTATAGTTTTGCCAGTGTATGAGTTATTGCCTGCTAGTTTTAGGATGCCTAGACCTCTCTTGATAAGAGTTCCTTCATAGCCTTCGCTGGCTCTTTGCTCTCTTGCTTTTTCTCTAGCGTTACCTATATCAAGTTCAGCCCTTTGCTCGGCTGTTAAATTTGACATTTTCTTAAGCTCGGCTTTGCGATTAGCCCAAATTTGTGCCTCTGCTTCATCTTCAGTCTTTCTGTATTTTATAGCTACGTCGCTGATGTTGTTTGAGTAAAGATCGTCTGTGTCTAGACTTACATCAAATACACCTAGTAGCTGTCCTGGTCCAAACATAGCCTTTGACATATCAAGTGCTCCCCAGCCCCAGCGCTCATCAGGTACGCCAAGTGGTGCAGTAAAACCAGAAATTCTTCTTGTATCAGCTGGCTTTTTAAACTCATCTTTGATTTGTCTTGCGGTAGTTAGCAAAACATCTCTTGCTTGAGAGTTGCTCATATATGGATATCTTTGCATGACAAGACCAAGTGCGCCAGTGACATGTGGAGCTGCCATTGATGTACCATCCCAGCTGTCATATCCTGCCTCTCCATTTTTAGGATCAACTGTGCTTGATTTTATACTTTTACCAGGTGCTGCGATACTCCACCATTTTGAGTGACCTGCTGTGTTAAAGTATTGTGCATCGCCATCTGTCACTCCAGTGACGTTTATCCAGTATTTTTCAGTATCTGGACGAAAATATGGAAGCATTGCTCTTGTGTATGACTCTTTCATGCCATTTCTATTTCCGGCAGTGAAAACTTGAATGATGCCGTATTTTTTGGCGACTTCATAAGCGGCATCTATAAAATTTTTACCATTTGTGACAAATGGATAGTAGCTTTTATAGGCTGCGTCAAGGTCTTTTATATCTAAGCTATTGCCGCCATCAAATCCAGTTGCTCCCTCATAAGCTTTATAAAATTTGCGGTTTGAACCCCAACTATTATTTATAGCTCTTGCGCCACCTTTGGCTAATCCCTCATAAGATGCTAAAAAGAAGTTGTAGTCTTGGTTTGGTCCATATGTCATACCATCGGTTCCGCCAGTATTTCCTACTATAAGTTTTGAGCCAAATGCTACACCATGCATCCCTTTACCATCTCTTGAGCCAGCAATTGTGCCAGCTACGTGCGTGCCGTGCGAGTCGTTTACACCAGCGATCCAGTTGCCATCAGCTTCAAATTTATCACCTTTTTTAAAGTCGCCAAAGTCAGCTCTATTTTTATCAGTGCTTCCCTTTTTTAAAAAAGGAGAGTTGCCGTGCTCAGTATCTGGATATTTTTGTCCGTCTTTGTAGTAGCTACCAGAAATTTTTAGTGCGCTTATCCTACCATCACTAAGTTCAGGGTGGCTAAGTAATGCGCCAGAGTCCATAACACCAAGCGTCACACCTTTGCCCGTCACTCCAAGAGCATATGCGATAGCTGCATTGATACGCTTTAGTCCCCAGTATGCTTTATACTCAGTGCTCTCCCAGCTACTTATGTCACCAAATTTGCCACTTTCTTGATCGTTAGCATTTAGTGAATTTGCAAACAAAAGAGTACAACAAGCCGCGCTTATCAAAATACATTTTTTGTTTAAAATGGATCTTTTCACATCTCATCCTTTTGCATAAAATTTAAATGGATTGTAATATCCTTAAAATAAATTATTAATTAAAATATTAAAATTTATGATAAAAATTTACTTTAATAATCCTATTTTTACGCTATTTTTACTATAAGATATGAAAAAATTATCAAGATAATATCACTTAAATATTATTAATTACGATTTTACTTTAAAACAATTATTTAAATATAATTTTTAATAAAAGTAGAATTTCACCTTTGCTTTACAAATTTAAGCTAAAATAGCAAGCCTTAAAGGAGAAAAAATGAGCGAATATGCAAATTTGATATTAGCTATCTTACTAGCTGTTTTGGCATTTGCATTTTATAGGTCAAATAAGGCGTTAAAAAAGGCAAAAGATGATAGCGAAAATCTCTCAGTCAGCACCGAAATTTCGCAGCTAAAAAGCATCGGCGAGCTATCTGTTTTTCAAGTTTATAGCAAAGAGATCGTCACAAAAACCGATCATGCGTTTGGAAATTTTGGCAAAGAGTATCTAAGATGGCTTATAAGTGAGAAGAAGCTTTCGATGATATTTGAGTTTGAGATAAATTTCATCTACGATCTAACTAGTCCAAAACTCGAGATCACGCAGATCGCAAACTCTAGCTATAAGATAAAAATGCCTCCTTGCAAGTATAAATTCTCAATCGCTGATATGAAATTTTATGATGAGAAAAACGGTAAATTTATACCATTTTTGCTGCCTGACTCGCTAAATGGCTTTTTTGGTAGCACTTTTACAGAAGAAGATAAAAATAGACTAATCGAAGAAGCTAGAAACGAAGTCAAAAAGATGAGCGTTCGCCTTATCTCGCAGCTTCAAAGTAAAATTCATAAATCAGCTCGCGATACGCTTGAAGCGATCGCAAAGAGCTTTGGGGCAAACAAAGTTGAGTTTATTTTTGACGATAACGATGAGCAGATAAGCTCACAACTAAATTTAGAAAATATTGCATAAAACTTAAAAAGGAGAAAAAATGAGCGTAAATTCACAAGAAGTCACGCAGACACCAGGCAACAACACAGTCTTTCAAACATGGGTTTTAACAGCTGACAAAAAGGCTTGTAAAGATGGGTTTGCCGAGCTTTGCGCCTTGGTTGTAAATTTAAATAAAACTGCCAAGATTAGATTTGGCGCAAATGAAAATGTAAACTGCGTCCTTGGCGTGGGTCATGATGCTTGGAAAAAGCTTGAAATTTCAAAAGAATTGCCAAAAGAGCTTGTAAATTTTAAAGCGATAAAAGGCGATAAACACGAAGCTGTTAGCACAAAGGGCGATATTCACATACATATTCGCGCCTTAAATGCACCTGATTGCTTCGATATGGCTCAAGCGATAAAGGCTGTGCTATATAAATTTGCCGATCTTGTAGACGAGGTGCAAGGCTTTAAATACCACGATGGTAGGGCGATCATAGGCTTTGTTGATGGCACTGAAAATCCTGAGGGCAAGGAGAGAGACTTCTTTGCTAAAGTTGGCGATGAGGACGCTAAATTTAAAGGCGGCAGCTACGTTTTTGTACAAAAATATTTCCACAATATGAAAGAGTGGAACGCTACAAGCATAAGTGAGCAAGAAAAGGTAATAGGTCGCTCAAAAGAGCTTGACATCGAGATGAGCGAAGATGTAAAACCTACAAATTCACACTCAGCTGCTGCAAACGTAGGAGATGATAAAAAGGTCGTACGTGGCAATATGCCGTTTACCGAAGGTAGTAAAACTGGCACCTACTTCATCGCTTATGCGAGCACATTTTCAACGGTTGAGCTTATGCTTAGAAAGATGTTTATCGGCGAGCCAAAGGGCAACTCAGATAGGCTGCTTGACTTTAGTACGCCAGTAACTGGTGCTCTATATTTTGTGCCAACAGTTGATATGTTAAGCGATTATGAGGGCTAAATTTAAATGGGTGAGGTAGCTTACCCATTTAAATTTTAAATAAAAATGCCAGAGTGGTTTATCTACGCAGCTCTTTCAGCTGTTTTTGCTGCACTTACTGCGATCTTTGCAAAGCTTGGTGTAAAGGACATTGACAGTGATTTTGCAACATTTATAAGAACGATTGTCGTCATTTTGATGCTTGTTTTGCTTTTAAGCGTGGCTAAAAAATGGCAACCGTTAAACTCACTAAGCCCCAAAAACTGGCTCTTTCTCATACTAAGTGGCATGGCAACCGGACTATCTTGGCTCATGTATTTTAAAGCGATGCAAGTTGGCAAGGTATATCAAGTGGCACTGGTTGATAAATTTAGCGTTGTACTTGCTATTATTTTGGCTGTCATCTTTCTTGGCGAGAGGTTAAATTTAAAAGAAATTTTAGCCGTCTGCCTTATCGTGTCTGGCGTATTTTTACTCATTTTTAAATAAAATTTTCTACACTATTCTTAAAATATATTTTTAATTTTAATTTGTAATTAATCAAAAAGCTCCTAAAATTTGAACAATTTCATTTTGAAGGGAGAAATATGAAAAAAATCATTTTTTCAGCCATCGTGGCTTGTGCGGCATTTGGTGCTAGTGTAAACTACACAGATGTTGTAAAAGATGTTTACGCTGATGCTAGCTCAACAAAAAGTATAGGCAGACTGCTACCAACCAACGCAGTTGAAATTTTACAAACAAGCGGTGACAGAGCGCAAATTAAAGTAAAAGGCTATCAAAACCCAACTGTTAGCAACGTAGTTTATTTTGCTGATGGCGCGAGGATTATCTCGGTGGCATTTGCAAAAACTGCACCTTTTGATATTAAAGTGATCAAAGAGGGCAAAAACGGCAAATGGAATGAAGTAGAAACAACAGTTTTTGTTCAAAAAGATGGCTTTAGCACTGACGTAAACGCAATGTTTGCAAAAGCTGACAAGATGTATAAAGAGAGCTGTGGTGTTTGCCATGCATTGCCTCAAACCACACATTTCAACGCAAACCAATGGCCGTCACTTCTAAAATCAATGATCGGCAGAACCGCAATAGAGAAAAAAGACGAGTGGTTGGTTGTTGAATACCTTCAAAAACACTCATCTGACGTAAACCTAGGTAAATAAGCAAAACTTTTGTAGCGACGAGTAAAAACAAATATTAAAGTTTAGCTTATTCAAAAGAAAACTTAAAAATGAAAGGGAGATAAGATGAACGAGAACAGACGAGAATTTCTAAAAAAAGGTGCTACAGCAATTGCAGCGACACCTTTGCTTTCAAGCGTAACAGCATCAAATTTATTTGCTGATGGCGTAAAAAAGAGTGTTTTAAGAGATAGCGAGGTTATCACAGCTGCTCACTGGGGGATGTTAAAAGTGACAACCAAAAACGGCGTTGCAGTAAAGTCAGAGCCTATCCAAAAAACAAGTGAAATTTACAACCCACTTCAGTACCACACACCAGATATGATCTATAAAAGTCGTATCAAGCGCCCAGCAGTAAGAAAGAGCTACCTTGAAAATCCAGATAGTCCAAAGCCAGAGCTTCGTGGCAAGGATGAGTGGGTTGAGGTGCCTTACGAAGAGGCGATCAAGCTAGTTGCAAGAGAGCTGAAAAAGACTAGAGCGCAAAAAGGCTTACAAAGTGTATTTGCAGGCAGCTATGGCTGGAAATCAAGTGGTAACGTGCATAATTCAAGAATTTTACTTCATAGATTTATGAACCTTAGTGGTGGCTTTGTTGGCTCACTAGGAGATTACTCAACAGGTGCTAGCCAGATCATAATGCCTCACGTTGTTGGTAGTATCGAGGTCTATGAGCAGCAAACCAGCTGGCCAGTCGTACTTGAGAACTCAAAAGTCGTAGTCATCTGGGGTGCAAACCCACTTGCGACACTTCGCATAGCTTGGACTAGCACCGACGAGCAGGGCTTTAAGTACTTTGAAGAGCTCAAAAACAAAAAAGATATCAAAGTGATCATCATCGATCCTATCAAGAGCGACACAGCGCAATACTTTGATAACGCTCAGTGGATCGCCCCAGTGCCAAACACCGACACAGCGATGATGCTTGGCATGATGCACTACCTATATGAGAGCGGCAAGTATGATAAAAATTTCATTGAAACCTACACAACAGGCTTTGATAAATTTCTCCCATATCTACTTGGTAAGACAGACAATACTCCTAAAAATTTAAAGTGGGCGAGCAAAATTTGTGGCATTGATAAAGATACTTTAAAAGAGCTAGCTGATACATTTGTCGCAAACCGCACGATGATAATGAGTGGTTGGGGTATGCAGCGCGCTCACCATGGCGAGCAACCACACTGGGCGATGGTGACACTAGCAGCTATGATTGGTCAGATCGGACTTCCTGGCGGTGGATTCGGGCTTAGCTATCACTACTCAAACGGCGGCGCTCCGACTTGCAAGGGTGCAGTCATTGGCGGTGTAAATAGCGCAAGTGTGGGCAAATTTAATGATAAAGGCGAGTTTATCGGCACAGACACAGGCGAGTTCGATAAACGAGGTCGCTTCGTCGCAAAGGCAGCTGCAGCAGCAGGCACAGGCCAAAGCTGGCTACAAAAAGCAACCAACTATGCCTTCCCAGTAGCAAGGATTGCTGATGCATTGCTACATCCTGGTAAAGTGATCGACCACGACGGCAAAAAGATCACCTATCCAGATATCGACTTTATCTACTGGGTCGGCGGCAACCCACTTGTGCACCACCAAGATACAAATACAAATTTAAAAGCGTGGAGAAAGCCAAGAACAGTTGTCGTACATGAATCATACTGGACACCGACAGCAAAAATGGCTGATATTGTCTTCCCAGTCACTACAGAGTATGAGAGAAACGACATTACCATGACTGGCGACTACTCAAATATGAACATCGTGCCGATGAAACAAGTCGTTGAAAAATACCACGAGGCAAGAGACGATTATCAAATTTTCATCGATCTTTGCAAGGCTTATGCTAAAAATTTAGTCATTGCCTACACAGATAACGGCAAGGATGAGTTTGACTGGATCAAAGAGTACTATGACGCAGCCTACGCTCAGGTCAAGGCTGTGCCAGAGCTCACAACTGACATGAAGCCATTTGAAGAGTTTTGGAACGAGAACAAGCCAGTTACATTTGCCTCATCTCAAGATAGCGATAGTTGGGTGAGATTTGGCGAATTTAGAGAAGATCCTGTGCTAAATGCTCTTGGAACTCCAAGCGGTCTTATAGAAATTTACTCAGAGACTATCGAGAAAATGGGCTATGACGACTGCAAAGCACACCCAATGTGGTTTGAGCCGATCGAGTGGCTAGGCATGAAAGATAAACCTGCAAAATACCACATGATAAGCTCTCACCCAACTGACCGCTTGCACTCACAGCTAAGCCAAACTTCACTTCGTGACAAATACGCTATCGCAAATCGCGAGCCTATCTGGATCAACGAAAAAGACGCAAAAGAGCTTGGCGTACAAAGTGGCGACTTGGTGCGTGTATTTAACGCACGTGGTGAGGTTTTAGCAGGTGCTCATGTCACTAAAAATATCAAAGAGGGCGTTGTAAAACTAGCTGAGGGCGCTTGGTATGACGGCTTTGATAGTGGAATTTGCAAAAACGGCGGTGCAAACGTGCTAACCATAGATATCCCAACAAGTAAGCTAGCAAACGGTAACATCAGCCACACAGCTCTTGTAAATATCGAGAAATATAAAGGTGGCGAGGCGTTAAAGCTTACAGCTTTTTCTGAGCCAAAATTTTCTAAATAATTTCAAAGCAGGGGAGTCTTCTCCTGCTTTTGAACTTAAAATTTAAAATAAATCTTCTATTTACAAAAAGCTTAAATTTATATTTAAAGCCTATAGCTCTATAAATTTGTATTTTGCAATGGATGTTGAGGTGATAGGTATAATTATTTGTTGATTGTTAAATAAGTTATATTAAATTTTATAAAGTCTTTTTAAAAGCCAAGCTACCGGACTTTTAAAGATAAAATAATCACTAAAAAAACTCACTTTTTACCTTAATAGATATAATTTTTGATTAATTGTTTAAAAGGCGTTAAATGTAGTATAAAATTAATTTTAGTTTTAATTCTTTTTCGATAAATTAAAGCGATTTTAACTTTTTAAAGGAGGAAAGATGAAGTCCATAACTTCAAAGATAGCGATGATTATCATCTCATTGCTAGTTATTTCGTTTGCTGCTATTTCAGCAGTCAGCTACTATACAGCGGAAAGTAAGGTAGTAGAGTTGGTCAGCCAGACCCAGGATCAGATTCTAAGTGATATCAAAGCTACTACTGATTCTTTTTTTGAAGAATATTTAGAAGTTGCTAAAAAGTATGCTTTAGATATAGCACAAACACCAAATAATGATGACTCGTACATGGAAAAAACAAAAATGCAAAAAGAAAGCGTTAGTCGTCTAGTTACTGATATTTTTTATGGTCGCGAGAGTGATGGACATTTTTTCCAGTCTGACGGCACTAGAACAACTCCAGCCGATAACTACGATCCTAGAACTAGAGGTTGGTATAAAGCAGCAAAGAGCGCAAATGGTGCTATCTATACCGAACCTTACAAAGCTGCCTTGTCTAATGCTTTAGTAATTAGCTTTGCCGCTCCAGTAAATAAAAATGGAAATTTTGATGGTGTTTTGGGGCTTGATTTAAATATAGATGCTTTAAGTAAAAAAATCCTTGAAATGGGTAAAACAAAATACGGCTATGTTTATCTAATGAATAAAGACGGCCTAATACTAATGCATAACGACCCAAACAACGTCGGTAAAACCGTTCCCGCAAGCAAATATCTAGCCGAGGCGTTTGCAGCTAAAAAATTTGACGAAAACGGGCTAATCCCTTACACCAACTATAAGGGCGAAAACGTAACAGCAAAAGTAATGGCCATAAACGATCAAGGCTGGCTAGCCGTAGCCGCTATCGGAGCAGATACTTTTTCGTCTAATACATTGCCTTTATTAAAAGCTCAAATAATCCTAGTCGTAGCTTTTATAGTCATACTTTCGGCTATCGTATTTGTTCTTCTTAAAAAATCTCTTAGTCCTATTAGAACTATTCAAACTAAGCTTGAAGACGCGTTTAAATTTATCACTTACGAAACCCCTAACGCTCCGGAAAAGCTAGTAGTAACTACGCAGGACGAATTCGGCAGAATGAGCGAATCTATTAACGAAAATATAGAAAAAGTCCTTAACGGCGTTAAAAAAGACAGCGCCTTAATAGAGGAGATGAACGGTATAGCAAATCTCATGATAAAAGGACACATGGGGGCTAAGATTAACTCCGTCCCTAATAATCCGGCTTTAGTTCAGTTAAAAGATCTACTAAATAAATTCTTCGCTTCTATTTCCGAGAATTTAAAAGGCATAGCCGTAGTTTTAGCTTCTTACAACAAAAACGACTACACTCCTAGACTAGAGCTAAAACCGGAGCTTGAAAGCGATCTAAGAGATATGATAGTAGGCCTTCAAAGCGCGGGCGACGCCGTAAGCAATATGCTAAGGGAAAATTTAAAAGAAGCTCAGGTTCTAGAAGAAAAAGCTAAAATCCTAGCAGAATCTATGAGAACCCTAACCGACGGAGCCCATAAGCAAGCCGACTCCATCCAAGAAAGCGCGGCTGCTATAGAAGAGATGAGCAGTTCTATGAACGCCATTAGCCAAAAAGCTAGCGACGTAACTAGACAAAGCGAAGAGATTAAAAACATCATCGTTATTATTAGAGATATAGCCGACCAAACCAACCTACTTGCTCTAAACGCCGCTATAGAGGCGGCTAGAGCCGGCGAGCATGGTAGAGGCTTTGCTGTAGTCGCCGACGAGGTTAGAAAACTAGCAGAGCGAACTCAAAAGTCACTTGGTGAGATCGAAGCTAATGCAAATGTTCTAGCTCAAAGCATTAACGAGATGAGTGAGAGTATCAGAGAGCAAAGCGAAGGTATAAATATGATAAATCAAAGTGTAAGTCAGATCGACAGTATTACAAAACAAAATATTAATATTGTTGGTACAACAAATGAAATTACTGACCAAATAGATGACATGGCTAAGACGATAGTAGCCGACGTTAGAAAGAATAAATTTTAATCTTATACCGAATTTAGGGGGTTGCTTCCCCTAAATTCTAATTTTATCTCGCTGATCTTAACTACCTAAAATGAAAAAATAATTCAAAATTATTATTTAATGTATACATCACTATTTTGTAATTAATATTATTTAATACTATTTAATATAAAAAAATATACAATCGCATCTTAAAAATTTTTGTAAAAGGAAAGTAAATGCGATCAATTGCAAACAAAATATCTTTAATGCTCATACTGGCATTATTCATATCATTCTCACTAATATCTTTAGCCAGCTACAATACAGCTCATGATAAAGCCATTGAGTTAGTAATACAAACTCAAAAGTAAATTTTAAAAGATGTGAAAATCACACTAAATAGCTTTTTTACCAATAATCAGTATGCTATAGGGAAAATGGCTGAGACTCTTAGTAAGATAAGCGAGAAAAGTGATGGCTCGATGAATGCTGATGGTATAAATTTAGCTTTATCTCAAGCAAAAGCTATATCTGGAAAAGAGATCACTCTTGTTTATGCTGGATATGAGGATGGGGCTATGTTTAGATCAAATGGGCAAAATAAAGCTGGGTATGATCCAAGAGTTAGAGGATGGTATAAACAAGCTAAAGCCGAGAATAAACCAATATATACTGATCCATATATGGCAGCTTCATTAAATGCGATGGTTATAACTTTTGCTGCACCTATTAAAAATATTGGAGTTACGGGCATAGATGCGTCTATTGAGGAGTTGAGCAATAATATATCGCAAATCAGTAAGACTGAATACAGCTATGCTTTTGTTGCAGATCAAAATGGCAATATTATAATGCACCCAAATAAAGAATTAGTCGGCAAACCTCACGAGATCGCTAAAAGCCTGATAAAGCAATATAATGAAAAGAAATTTGATGAAAATGGATTAATAGCATATAAAAATACAAAAGGCGAAGATGTCTATGCCTATATGCTAGAGTTAAATGATAAAGGTTGGTTGGCAATAACAGCAATGGATCAAAATATCTTTAGCTCGCATACTTTGCCTATTTTAAAAGTTCAAATTATTTTAGCCATTATATTTATAGTTGTTTTATCTTTGATCGTATATTTCTTGCTAAAAAGATCGCTTAATCCTATTAAAACTATTACAGATGCTTTGGTTAGTTTCTTTAGATTTTTAAATTTTGAGATAAAAGAGCCAGTTGTTTCAAAGGTGGCAACAAAAGATGAATTTGGCGCAATGAGCAAACTAATAAATGATAATATTGCTAAAATTTTTGACAATGCCGATCAAGACTCTAGAGTGGTATCTCAATCTGTTGAGACTGCAAAGGCGATAGAAAATGGAAATCTAAAAGCAAGAATAGTAGATGTTCCAGCTAATCCAAAACTAATTGAATTAAAAGATGTCTTAAATAAAATGCTAGATGTTTTGGAAAAAAGAGTCGGTAGCGATTTAAATATGATCCAAAAAACTTTTAATGATTTTAGAAATTCTGATTTTACTTCAAGAATTTTGGATGCCAAAGGCAATGTCGAACTAGTAACAAATGAGCTTGGCGAAGAGATAGCTAATATGCTTGCGTTTAACTTAAAACAAGCACAATTCTTAGAAGAAAAAGCTAAAAATTTAGATGCATCAATGAAGCAAGTAACTCAAGGTGCTAGCACACAAGCAAATTCTCTCCAAGAAAGTGCTGCTGCGATCGAGCAAATGAGTAGCTCAATGAGCGCAATTAGTCAAAAGACTGTAGATGTTATAAAACAATCAGAAGAGATTAAAAACATCATCGTTATTATTAGAGATATAGCCGATCAAACAAATTTACTTGCTCTAAACGCAGCTATCGAAGCGGCGCGTGCTGGTGAGCATGGACGAGGCTTTGCTGTGGTCGCAGATGAAGTTAGAAAACTAGCTGAACGAACTCAAAAATCACTTGGTGAGATCGAAACTAATGCAAATATACTTACTCAAAGCATTAACGAGATGAGTGAGAGCATCAGAGAGCAAAGCGAAGGCATAAATATGATAAATCAAAGTGTAAGCCAGATAGATAGCATTACAAAGCAAAATGTTGATATCGTGAGCTCAACGAATGAAATCACCGCCCAAATCGATGAAATGACTAAGACAATAGTAGCTGATGTTAAAAAGAATAAATTTTAACCTTGCGGCTTGATATTTAAAATTTCATTAATATTTCATCCTCAAAATTTGAGGATGAAAATAACTCCTTTTTATCTCTAATCTTAAAATTATTTTTTGTTTTATAAATATAATAAAATTTTTAAAAATAATCTAATATTTATAGCTTTATAGTGATATTGCTAGTTAAATTTTTATAGATTATGTTTGTCATAATGTAGTGAAAATTATTAGAATTTATCCTTGCAATTATTGCTATTTCAGTCAGGAAAAAAATTTTTTTAATAATACTTTATGTTACTTTTTTACTCAAGTGTATAAAAACAATTTTACTTTGATTTCTTTAGCTTTTTTGATAACCACGCTAAAAT
>NZ_PPAF01000027.1 GCF_002913045.1 Campylobacter concisus
CCCACTTTTGCTTATAAATTGTAGCTGTGAGGAGTCAAGCCGTTTAAAGACAGCCACTATCGGCAGCAAGATAATAAGCGGCAAACTAAGCCAGCAAAGGCTTCATGAGCTAAAAGATGAAGATGGCATCTCGCGTTTTGAGGCGATGAGTGCGGCTGGGTTTAAACCACAAAATTTAGATGAAGCCATCTTAAAAGAAAACTCCCTACACGCCGATCTTGAGCTTCACATCGAGCAAGGTCCAGTGCTTGAGCGAAGCGGCATAAGCGTTGGCGTGGTGAGCGGGATCGCAGCTCCAATTAGATTTGAGATAACAATACAGGGCAAAGCTGATCACAGCGGTGCAACACCTATGAATATGCGCAGTGACGCCCTGCTTGCCGCCTCACACATCATAATCGCTGCAAATAAATTTGCCAAAAACAAAAAAACAGCCGTCGCAACCGTTGGCTACGCGCATGCAAAACCAGGCGTTTTAAACGTCGTGCCAGGTGAGGCAAGGCTTGGCGTTGATCTGCGAGATATCGATAAAAAAAGCCTTGAAGAGCTAAATTTAGAGCTTAGAAATTTTATAAAAGACCTAAGCGGTGACCTCAAATTTAGCTACGAGATAAGCGCTGCCTCTTACACA
>NZ_PPAF01000028.1 GCF_002913045.1 Campylobacter concisus
TTTTGCATCTCGCATGGGTCCATATAAGGGCCTAAGAAAATTTTTGCTTTATTTGCAAGTGATGTTTTATCTTTATTTTTATCTCCTTTTAGATCACCTTTTGGAAGTGCTGCATTTTTGTTGCCATAAAATGCAACTTTCTCATTTGGAGCAGCTTTTTTAGCGTATGGGTCAAATTTAGTAATAAATCTCCACTGAGTCTCTTTACCATCAACTCCTGGCCATCTAAGACCTCTTACCTTATGGTATGTGTCAAAATCGGCTAGGTCGTGACCATGTCCAACGCCAAATTTTCTATACTCTTCACAAAGATATTTGTGAACGAAAAATCCATATCCTTTAACTTCTTTGCCATCTGAACCGATCACTCTTCTGCTATCGCAAAATCCTTCTGTATTGTCGTAGTTTTACCTAATAGGATCGTTTGCGCTAAATTTCTTAGCCTCTTCGTTAG
>NZ_PPAF01000029.1 GCF_002913045.1 Campylobacter concisus
GTAAAATATTATTTTCAAAAGGTCTTAGCAATATAGATATTGAGATCGAGTGTTTTTACGGCGATGTCTACCTTATAGGGCTGGTTGATAGCAAAGAGCTTGAAGGTAAGCTAGTAGAACTAGCCAAAAATACAGATGGTGTACGAGAAATTTACACCTATCTTCGCATAAAAAAGCCAGAATATCCATGCGATAGTCTAAAAATTCTTGCAAATTTAAAACAAAACCTTTTCAAAGATAGTATAGTTGAAGGAACAAATGTGCGTGTTAGTATCGTTGGCTGCGATGTTGTTTTTAGTGGCGTGGTCGATAGTATAGAGCAAGAAAAGCACGCCATTTGGTATGCTAAGCATATTAATGGCGTAGCCGATGTCTACTCATTTATGAAAGTTATAAAATAAAATTTCTATTTACTCTTTTTTACAAAGCTCGCAATGAGGCTT
>NZ_PPAF01000030.1 GCF_002913045.1 Campylobacter concisus
GTATAGATGCTCTAGCTGCGTCTGCTAGGCTAAATTCTTGCGAAAGTGTGTTTGGATTTAAAAACGAGCTAAACTCATCAGTAGTTTCTGACATATACTTTATGATCTGCATAGCCCTCTCATAAGATCCGATAAATTCGCCATCTTCGCTACCAGCAAGCTTTTTCATCTTATATAAAACTAAACTTAGCTCATTTAGCGGCTGCTTCCACTGGTGAGTTATATTTGCCATCATCTCGCCCATCATCGCAAGCTTAGCAATCCTCATGCCATCGCTACTTGAAAGGAAATTTTCATCTAAATTTAAACTAGGCATTTGCTCTATATCCTAAAAATGATAGATAAAGTCCGTTTAAGATCATTATGCAAGCTGAGAGCTTAAACATAATCTCTTTAAATTTCTCTCTTAACAAGCCAAAGACGAAGCTAGCTAGTAACAGCGCTGGTAAGGTGCAAAGCCCAAAGATAAGCATTATCAAGGATGCGTCAGCCACATTTGCGCTTAAAACTCCAAGCGCTAAGAAATAATAGAC
>NZ_PPAF01000031.1 GCF_002913045.1 Campylobacter concisus
ATCGCTACCTGATAGCTGTAAATTTCGGTGGCGATTTTGGGTACGGCCAGCTGCGTTTTATTTACGTTTTCTACCCTCAGCTCTTGGCTGTCCTCTATGGTGACTACTCGCTCGCCCGGGTCTATTTCTCCCATTAACGAGTTTAAAAAACTGGTTTTCCCGCTTCCCGTTCCGCCGCTTAAAAGTACGTTTTTCTTATCCTGGTTCAGCTCTTTGATTTTTTCATAAGTCCAGCCCTCGTTTATCACGTTTTGACTTAATGTAAAGCTTTCTAGTGTAAAGGCCTCTTTGCTGGGTATCCTTATACAAATTGCGATATCGCTATTAAACAGACTTGGTTTATGCTGCGCTTGGACGCGGTAACGCAAAAACGGATCGGGCAGTTCGCATGAGGGGTGGCAATGCGTTTCGTCGAAGCGCTGATTTCTTCTAG
>NZ_PPAF01000032.1 GCF_002913045.1 Campylobacter concisus
GCAAGTACATTTCCACGAAGTGGGCGCCGCGGACAGCATCGCGGACGTAGTGGGTGCGGCTATTTGTTTGGAGGCCTTGGGTGCGCCGCAAATTTTTGCTTCGCCTACCGAGCTTGGCGGCGGTTTTGCGCACTGCGCTCACGGCAGGCTGCCCGTACCGGCGCCTGCGGTTTGCCAAATTTTAAAAAGCGCGCAAGTAAGCCTAGGGCGAGCGAATTTCGAGATGACTACGCCCACAGGAGCGGCGATTTTAAAGGCCTGCGCACTAAATTTAAGGGAGCAAGACCGCCGCGAGTCGCCGCGAAATTTTAAAATTTTAAGCACGGGCTACGGCGCTGGCGATAAAGACATCGCAGATTTTGCCAACGCGCTTCGCGTGATACTTTGCGAAACGAGCGAGGATTTAGGCTTGAGAGATGAGCCAAATTTGAGCGTGCAGATCGGCTATGGCGAGCTT
>NZ_PPAF01000033.1 GCF_002913045.1 Campylobacter concisus
ATTATAGAGAGGCTTATGGTATTTTTGCTTGTAATGGTATATTGTTTAACCATGAATCACCAGTTAGAGGCGAAACATTTGTAACTAGAAAGATCACAAGGGCAGCTAGTAAGATAGCGCTCGGGCTTCAAGACAAGCTTTATCTTGGAAATTTAGACGCCAAAAGAGACTGGGGCCATGCAAAAGACTATGTGAAGATGATGTGGATGATACTGCAAGCCCCACAGCCAGAAGACTGGGTGATAGCGACTGGACAAACGACAGCGGTTAGAGATTTTGTAAAATTTGCATTTGCCTATACTGGTATAAATTTGAGATTTGAAGGGGCTGGCGTAGATGAGGTAGGGGTCGTAGACTCACTAAATTTTGAAAAGGTAAAAGAGTTAAATTTAGACATATCACATTTAAGCATTGGTCAAATAGTGGTTTGTGT
>NZ_PPAF01000034.1 GCF_002913045.1 Campylobacter concisus
CCAATATATACTGATCCATATATGGCAGCTTCATTAAATGCGATGGTTATAACTTTTGCTGCACCTATTAAAAATATTGGAGTTACGGGCATAGATGCATCTATTGAGGAGTTGAGCAATAATATATCGCAAATTAGTAAGACTGAATACAGCTATGCTTTTGTTGCAGATCAAAATGGCAACATTATAATGCACCCAAATAAAGAATTAGTCGGTAAACCTCATGAGATCGCAAAGAGTCTAATAAAACAATATAATGAAAAGAAATTTGATGAAAATGGATTAATAGCATATAAAAATACAAAAGGAGAAGATGTCTATGCTTATATGTTAGAGATAAATGACAAAGGTTGGTTGGCAATAACAGCAATGGATCAAAATATCTTTAGCTCGCATACTTTGCCTATTTTAAAAGTTCAAATTATTTTAGCCTTTATATTTATAGTTGTCTTGTCTGCGTTTGTATATTTCTTGCTAAAAAGATCGCTTAATCCGATTAAAACTATTACAGATGCTTTGGTTAATTTCTTTAGATTTTTAAATTTTGAGATAAAAGAGCCAGTTGTTTCAAAGGTAGCAACAAAAGATGAATTTGGCGTAATGAGCAAACTAATAAATGATAAT
>NZ_PPAF01000036.1 GCF_002913045.1 Campylobacter concisus
TTTCTTGACATGTAATAATGTTTTTTGTATAATCTCAATTCTTTTTTAAGCAAATGTCTTGCTAGCTCAGTCGGTAGAGCATCTCACTTTTAATGAGGGGGCCGTTGGTTCGAATCCAACGCAGGACACCATTTTTGGGTTTATGACCCTTTCGTCTAGTGGCTCAGGACTCTACTTTCTCTGTGTAGAAACAGAGGTTCAAATCCTCTAAGGGTCGCCAGATATTTTTAAATTTTTAGGTCGCTTAGCTCAGTTGGTAGAGCGCCACCCTTACAAGGTGGATGTCATAAGTTCGAGTCTTATAGCGACCACCATTTTAGGTGCAGCGGTAGTTCAGTTGGTTAGAATGCCGCCCTGTCACGGCGGAGGTCGCGGGTTCGAGCCCCGTCCGCTGCGCCATCT
>NZ_PPAF01000037.1 GCF_002913045.1 Campylobacter concisus
GACATCAACCTTAGCGCACGACCAAGCCGGATATCACCAAGCGTTTTAGCGCAAGCAAAGGCCGAATTTACCGACTACAGAGGCAAGGGCTACTCGATCATGTAGATCAGCCAAAGAAGCAAGCCCTTTGAAGAGATCCATTTTGGCGCGATGGAGAAGATAAGAAAGCTTTACGGCATCGGCGATGAGGATGAAATTTTATTTTTGCAAGACGGCGCACACTTGCAATTTAGCATGATACCAATGAATTTATGCCAAGGCGGCAAGGCGCAGTACGCAAACACTGGCGTTTGGTCAAACAAGGCGCTCAAAGAGGCAAAAGTGCTTGGCGTAACTGTAGAAGTCGTAGCAAGCAGGTAGGATGAAAATTTCTCTTACATCCCTGATGTGAAGTTTAGTGAGGATGCCTACTACGCCGACATCTCCCCAACCACCACGATATACACCCACACGTATCA
>NZ_PPAF01000038.1 GCF_002913045.1 Campylobacter concisus
ATAAAGATGATAAGCTTGGTATAAATTTATTAAGTAAAGAGAATATGGATGAATTTATTAGCTCTTTTAATGAATCAAAGAGTTTAACTAGAGTAGATAGTGGTATGTGGGAAGATGGGGATGAGGAAGTCTTAGTAAAAGTGGAGATGAGCAATGAGATAGTTTTTCCACTAAAAATCAAGCCTTTAAATAATAGAGGTATGGAATATGACCGGACGCTTATGTTGGGAGACAAGGGCGAGAGCCAAGCAATATTTGGCAGAAATAGAAACAATGGCAAAAGACAACACGCCGCAAGAGATCTATATACAGATATGCCTTTTAAAAAGAATGTAGACATAAAAACATTTAAGTCAGATGTAGAGATAGTATCTATAGCTGATGGCGAAGTAATAAAGACTGGTAATTTTTACTGTAAAACCGATCACATAACGATACAATACGACACAGTAGAATTTGGTAGCTTTATAATAAGATATGGCGAGGTTGATCCTTCAAGAGTAAAAGTAAAAGCGGGTGATATGGTGCGAAAAGGTCAGGTTATTAGGATATTCTGGACTAATGATTGATAACGGTGATCACCCAAATATAGTTGATAAAAAAATAGTAACCATGCTTCACTTTGAGTGCTTTACAAATGGAGCCAACAAAGATGATCCTTTAACCGTCACCAATGATCCAAACAATAAATTTAAAAGGCGTAAAGACTTAGCAGATCCTATTGAGATATTAAAAGAGGGATATAAAAATACTTTTGGGGAAATATTATGAGGATAATCTTTAAAATAATCTTAGCTTTACTTATAGCTGTAAATTTATCATTTGCAACAGATGATTATATAGATGATTATTATGATAGCTGGAAGCAAAAGACAATATCAAAAAAGTTTTTGAGTCAAGGTTGCAAAACAATATCAAAATACATTTGGAATGAAAGCAAGGTTTCCTATCGTCAAACAAATATATTAAATATATACAAAGAGCCTATTTTAAATTTATATGGAGACTACGACTTAAAAATTAAAGAAATACAACATCTAAAAAATCAAAAATGCAAAGAGTGTAATAAAAATTTTTGTTACGACTTTAATTTTAAGTGGTTAAACAACAAAAGTCTTTTGGTACAACTATATTTTCATGCTGATAAATATTCTAAATCAAGCTGTGAATTATGGCTATATGAAGAAGAAGATGGTAGCGTAGATGTATATAGTTTTACGTCTAAAAATTTACCCGATTAATAATGAACGATATATTTATGAAATCAATCTTTAAAATAATCTTAGCTTTACTTTTAGCTGTAAATTTATCATTTGCAACAGATGATCATGATAATAGCTGGGAAAAAAAGACAATACCTAAAAAGTTTTTGAATAAAGACTGTAAAAAGCTTGCAAAGAAAATTTGGGTTGAAAGTATGGTCACTTACCGCAGAGATACAATATTAAATATGTACAAAGAGCCAATTTTAGATGTTCTCATTTATGAACCTCCTATAAAAGACATAGAATGTATGAAAAATATAAGATACAAGACCTATGATGCAAATAACTATTCTTATGACTTTGATTTTAAATGGATAAACAAAGACACTCTTTTGGTTCAGTTCTTTGACACTAATCCTGAAAATATCTGTGAGCTATGGCTATATGAGGAAAAAGACGGTAGCGTAGATGTTTATAAATTTACATCCAAAAATTTACCTGACTAATAAATTTGATAAAAGAATAGAAGATGTAACCTACTTTAGTAGCCGAATATGGAAAGTATGCGATAATGAGTGCTGCTTGGTTTTGGCTTTCCAATAATTTGCACAAAATAGCAGATGAGAGTAAAAATGACTCAAATAACGAAAATGTAGTGGATAAAATAACTTATGTTATTAATAGGGGGACCGACAACCAAAGCAAAAGAGATAGAAAAGAAAATTACACAAGGATTAGAAATGCTGAAATTTTTCAAATTTTTAAATAGTGCATTTTTATTATTATCATTGCTGGCTTGCAATGGTATGGGAAAAGATGAAATACCAAATTTTAAATACAAAGACACATCTAACTATTATTTTAAAATAGGCAGTGATAGCTATTCTGTAAAGATTTTACGTAATTATAATGAGGACAACCTGGGGCGGGCGATAGACATAAAAGAGTGTGCTATTATTTACAAAGAGAAAATGAAAAAATGGAGTTTTTGTTACGACGATATGTCTATGTGGAGCGTTACGGCTAGTGGTAATATAATTGAGTTTAAAGGCGGAACCCAAGACAGAGATGGAAATATAGTGGACTTTTATATACTTTTTAAAAAATTAGTATCGGAATTTTATTTGTATGAGTACATTTGGAAATTTGGGTATATAGATAAAGCTACAAACGATGAAAAGATTAGTAAAGTAGAAAATTACTATACGAATCATGATAAAGATGATAGACTTTATATAAATCAAATCACTCCAAAAATTCTTAATGACATGAGAAAAAATTTTATGAAAAATAAGCAGTAACTAGGTAATTTGAGCAACATATTAAAAAGTAAATATATTTATAGGACAAAAATTTATATGTTTTTGAGCTCTTAATACTTAGCAAAGCCACTAGAATATCGACCGGAAAATTCAAATAAATAGAAAATAGTGAGGTAAAGGTAACTTAACAGTCATAGATGATCCAATTAGTATCAGAAATATTTTGCAAAAAGCAAATATAATAAAAGATTTCACTACAAATTCTGGTATAAAACTTGGCGACAAACAAGACCAAATTTTAAAGAAACTAGGTAAACCAAACGATCTACAAGAAAAAAACGCCATTTCTATCGTCACCTACATCACTGAGCAAAATGAAAGCAAACTCTTACAAGAATTTGATATGTCACTCTACTATGAGAAATTCATCTTTTCTAATGGAGTTTTAAAAGAGTATGAATTTGGATTTGAGTACCCGTGATATTCCGCGGATCAGGATATTAATTCCATAGAGTAGCAAAAGATATTTTACGGCCTAAAAGCGTAGAATTTTTACTCTTCGTCCAAATTTATTTCAGGTAGTTTTTCTTCTATAAAACTCTTATCTTTTTTGGTAGCTGGTGTAACTTCGCTCGCTTTTTTTAAAAGCCCATCAAGCCCTTGTCTTGCCAAACGCTCATTTAGCTGCTCTGGCGTATCTTTCACACCATCAAGATCGCTTAAATCGTCAAATTCTTCATCGTCTTCTTTTTGGATCTTTATCTCGTAATCAAGCTTGCCATTAAGCCTTGCTAACTCGTCGCTTATCGCAGAGCAAAAGACCTCGCTATATCCCCTGTGAGCGCAGTTTTTGGTTAGAAATTCACTCATCACATTTAGGTGATTTATGTAGTCATCTTGCAAGATATTTGCCTGCAAAAGCTCAAATTTCAAAAAGAGCCAGTAGGTGTTAAGCACGTCGCTTTCGCAGTATTCATTTATCTTATCAAGCTCGCCTGCATAGTATAGCTCAAGCACCTGATCGCCGTGCACGTCGTACTTGCCAGGTAAATTTAAACTAGCGCAAAGTGTGTCAAGCTTTAGTCCTCTTACGCTTCCAAAATCGCTTATAAAATCAAGCAGATCAAGGTGAAATTTAGGCGAATACCTTGCCCTATAATTTTCCCATTTATTTTTATTTAGCTCTTTGTTTTCGCTCTCGTAATACGCCGCTGCATTTAGATTGTAGCGCATCGCACGCACCATTAGCATCGGTAGGTCAAAGCCACGGCCGTTAAAGCTAACAAGCCTTGGGTTATAGTCATTTATAAATTTTAAAAATTTAGCGATGATCTCGCGCTCATCCTTGCCCTCCATCGTGCTAACTTTTAAAAATTTACCGTACTCATCAGCCATTACCGCAGAGATCGCGACCACTCTATGAAACATCACAGGCAAAAAATCACTACCACTGGCCTCTTTTTGCAAGGCCATCGCTTGCACGCTCACATCTTCATCGCTCCCATCAATGCCATAAATTTTTCTTATCAAATTTGCATCAGGTATCGTCTCGCAGTCAAAGACACAGATGTAACTTTTCGCCATTTTAGCCCTTTTTTAAGCATTTTTTTTTAAAATCATACCAAAAATTTATATCTAAAGTGATCAATGCAAAATAAAAATCAACTAAAAATAGCCATCGTCAAACTCTCCGCTCTTGGGGATATCGTGCATGCAGCTATTGTGCTTCAGTTTATCAAAAAGCACTATCCAAATGCTCATATCACGTGGCTAGTTGATGCTCGTTTCGCAAGCCTTTTAAAAGATCATCCGCTTATCGACGAGCTAGTCGTTTTACCACTTAAAGAGAGCTTTAAAAAGAGCTACAAGATCATAAAAACGCTTGGTAAATTTGACAAAGTGATCGATCTGCAAGGACTTTTTAAATCAGCTGTCGTCGCAAAAATAATATGCAAGCAAACTTATGGCTTTAGTAGAGAAAGTATCAAAGAAAAGATCGCAGCTAGGCTTTATAGACATAAATTTAAAATTGATTACAACGAAAATATAATCATTAGAAATTTGGCACTTGTGGCTTTCGCTCTAAATTTTAGCTTTGAAGCAAGTGAAATTTTAGAAAAAGCACCTTGCTTTGAAGTAAGTGAAATTTATAAAAATGAAAGTGGTAAAAAACGCGTTTTAATCGCTGCCTTTGCAAGCGAAGAGAGCAAAATTTATAACAAATTTAAAGATGTGATTAGGCTACTTGATGGATGTGAAATTTACCTTTGCTACGGAAGTGAGAGCGAGAAAGTAAGGGCTGAGGCGATCATCTCAGGCACCTCAGCAAAGCTACTTGAAAAACTTAGCATAAAAGAGATGATAAGCTTCATTACAAGCTGTGATTTAGTAATTGGCAACGATAGTGGCCTAACGCACCTTGCTTGGGCTGTAAATAGGCCTTCTATCACACTTTTTGGCAACCGTCCAAGCCACAGAAATGCTTACATCACGGATAAAAATTTAGTTATAGATATGGGCAAGCAAATAGACGCGAGAAGTATCGATAAAAACGACTTTTGTATAAAAGAAATTTACCCAGAAACAGTTGCAAATTTTGCAAAAAGGCTACTTCATGGATAAGCTATATCTAGCTGGCTTTTACACCTTGAAATTTTTTATATTTTTACTGCCTCACTCACTTCAAAATTTGCTTGCAAAATTTTTAGCTTTTGCGTTTATGAAACTTAAAAAAAAGAGATTTCATATCGTTATGACAAATTTAGATCTTGCGTTTGGCGAGTCAAAAACTAAAGAAGAGAAGCTAGAAATCGCAAAAAAATGCTACTACAACTTTGCAAAATATCTTGGTATAAATTTCATCCTAAATCAAAACACGACAAAGCAAAAGATACTTGATCAAGTTGTTTTTAAAAATGAGCATTTTTTACTTGATGCGATGAAGTCTGGCAGGCCTATCATAGTTACAACTGCGCATTTTGGGCAGTGGGAGATATTTGGCCTAGCAGTTGCAGCTCATTTTGGACCGTCTTCAGTGCTTGGCAGAAGGCTTGATAGCAGCGTCATGGATAAAATTTTAAGAGCAAATAGATCGCAGTTTGACGTGGAGCTCATTGACAAAGATGGCGGCGCAAAAGACATCTTAAAAGCGCTAAAAGCTAGGCGAATAGTGGGAATTTTAGTCGATCAAAATACCGCTCCAAAAGATGGCATAAAGGTGAAATTTTTTGACAAAGATGTACTTCACACACCAGCTGCGAGCGTGCTAGCTCAAAAAACAAACGCCCTAATAATTAATGCATTTATCTATCAAAAAGATGAAAATATAAGTGAAATTTGCTTTTCGCCAGCCATTGATATAAATAAATTTGACAAAGAAGAGGCGGTGCAAAAAGTAACGCAAATGCAGTGTAGCGCGTGCGAAGAGATGGTTAGAGCAAGGCCTGAGGAGTACTTTTGGTTTCACCAAAGGTTTAAGAGATTTTACAAAAATGAATATAAATGCTAAGTGTCGTCATCTTAACTTTTAACAGCCAAAAATATCTGCAAGAAGTGCTAGAAAGTACAAATTTTGCAGATGAGGTCATTGTGGTTGATAGTGGCTCAAGCGATGGCACAAAGCAAATTTGTCAAAATTTTAGTAATGTTAAATTCTACGAGCAAGCATGGCTTGGATTTGGCGCACAAAAGCAAAAGGGAGTGGATCTAGCTAAAAATGAGTGGATCTTTGTGCTTGACAGCGACGAGGTGATCACTGATGAACTTAAAAACGAGATCATAGATACGCTAAAAGAGCCAAAATTTATGGCTTACAACGTAGCTAGGCTAAATTTTTTCTTTGGTAAAGCGATCAAAAATATGGGGCTCTATCCAGACTACACAGTGAGGCTTTTTAACAAAAATTTTGCCAAATTTGATGGCAGAGCCGTGCATGAAAAGGTCATTTTAAATGATGACTCACAAAAGCTTGGAACGCTTAAAAATCACTTCTTGCATTACGCATATGAGAGCATCGAGCAGTTTATCGCTAAGCAAAATCGCTACTCAAGCATGGGCGCAAAAAAGAATTTATTTAAAGCTCTAACAAGCCCAGCGTGGACATTTTTTAAGCTTTATGTGCTAAAAGGCGGCTTTAAAGAGGGCTTTGCGGGCTATGTTATCGCTAGACTTTACGCTCAGTACACATTTTGGAAATATATAAAATGAAAATACTTGTAATTAAATTTAGAAATATCGGCGACGTACTTTTAACCACGCCACTCATTGAAAATTTGCACCACTACTACCCAGACGCAACCATCAACTTTGCCCTAAACAAAGGCACAGAAGCGATGATAGAAGGAAATCCTTACATAAACAAAATCCACATTTACGATAGACAAAGTGCAAATTCTGGCTTTTTTAAAAAACTAATTACTGAGATAAAATTTATAAAAGCCATCAAAAAAGAAAAATACGATATGGCCGTACAAACAACCACAGGGGATCGCGGCATCATCATCTCAAAATACGCAAAGATCAAAAAAATAGTAGGCTTTCTTGGCAAAAATCAATCAATAAATAAACTTCTAAACGTCAAAGCGAAATACTATGAAAATTTTTCACATACGATCGATCATAATCTAAACGCTTTAAGAGCTTTGGGGTTTGAACCGGTTAGCAAAAAGGTGAGCGTATTTTCAGACGAGAGCGTGGAGCATCTAAATTTACCAAAACGCTTTGTACATATGCATCTTACAAGTCGCTGGATGTTTAAATGCGCAAACGATGAGAGCATGGCAGAGCTCATTGACTACTGCGAAAATGAGCTTGACGTAAAGGTCGTGCTAACAAGCGACAATAAAGAAAATGAGCTAGAAAAGCTAGCAAGCGTACTAAAAATTTGCAAGAGTGAGCCCATAAATTTAGGCGGCAAGCTAAATTTGAAACAAACGATCGCCCTATCAAAGTGCTCAAGCCTTTTTATCGGAGTGGATACAGCTATCATGCACATCGCTGCGGCAAATGACGTGCCTGTGATCGCTTTTTTTGGTCCAAGCAATGCTTTTGAGTGGGGGCCTTGGGATAACTCACTCATGGAAAATGGCTACACAGCGCAAAATGGCATCCAAAATATGGGCAAACACATCGTCTATCAAAAAGACTGGGACTTTGTACCTTGCGATAAAGAAGGTATAGCAAAGCATGGCATAGAAAAGACCTTGATGGATTTTAGCGACGAAATGCCAAAAATAAAAGCCAAAATAAAAGAAATTTTAGGATAGACGGATGAATATTCTTCACACGCAGACACTTTTTAACTGGGGTGGCGAGCAAAATAAGACGCTAAACGAGATGCGTTTTATGCGCGAGATGGGTCATAATGTCATACTTTTTTGCAACCCAAACTCTCAGATAGAAAGCATTGCAAAAGAAGAAGGCTTTAGTGTTATAGTACAAGAGATGAATAAGAAAAATTTTCATAAAAGCGTGCCAGCACTTTGCGAAGCGATAAGCTCAAACAAGATAGATGCCTTGATCACGCATGGCTCGACTGATAGCTGGGTTGGAGCCGTTGCTGGACTATTTTACCGAAGCAAAGGCGTTAAATTTTACAAGGAAAGGCATAATCTTTTTCCTATAAAAGGCTTTCTCTCAAAACTCATGCACAAAAGACTATTTGATAAAATTTTATACATCTCAGATAGTGTCAAAGAGTACCTGCTAAGCATCGGCGTTAGCAAAGATAGGCTAGTTTTTATGCCGAGTACGGTCGATGTGGAGGCGATAGATGCCACAAAAAGCACATTTAGAGATGAGTTTAATATATCTCAAGATGAACTAGTTATCGGTACTTTCACCTCTCTTTACCGCAAAAAAGGCGTCTTTGACTTTGCAAGTGCCGCAAAAGAAATTTTAAAGTCAAAGGATGCGACTATTGTATTTTCTGGCAACATTAGTGACAGCACAAAAGAGCAGATCGCCTCTATGTTTGATCAAAAAGATAAGATTATCTTCACTGGCTTTAGAAATGACGCAGCAAATATTATAAAAAGTTTTGATATCTACGTCTTTGCATCGCACTCTGAGGGGCTTGGTACAGTTTTACTTGAAGCGATGAGCTCAAAAGTGCCAGTCGTTGTCTATGACAACGCGCCGATGAACGTACTAGTTAAAGATAGAGAGCGTGGGCTTTGTGCTAAAAATTTAGATGAAATTTCACTAAAAGAGTGCATTTTGGAGCTGATAAATGAGCCTGAAAAAGCTAAAATTTACTCTCAAAATGCCTTTAAATTTGTGGATGAAAACTTTAGCCATAAAGCGCTAAAAGAAGCTATTAAAAATTTACTGGAGCAAAAATGAACTACCCAGTTTGCGTGCTAACGATGCACCACTGTAATAACAATGAAAATGACTTTGCCATTAAACCAGAGCTATTTAAAAAGGCGCTTTTGATGGCGTTAAATGAGGGCTATAAATTTATAAACTACAACCGGTTTAAAGATATAGCTAGTGGCCGAGCAAAAGCCTCAAGAAAGAGCATTTTACTAACTTTTGATGACGGATATTTTGATAATTATAAATTTGCATTTCCTATCCTAAAAGAGCTAAAAATTCCAGCTGTTTGCTTTTTGATAACAGATAAGATCAAGGATTTTAAAAGACAAGATTACGACTTTGCATTTAAAAAACATAAAGAAATAGACTACGAAAAAGATGCAGAGTATTTTTTAAATTTAGACGAGATTAGGCAGATGCAAGAGAGCGGGCTTTTTGAGTTTGATAGCCATACAGCGAGCCACTTTTCTTGCAAAAGTAACGATGAAACAAAGTTAAGAGAGGAATTTTCAAGCTCGCTAGCCAAGATAAAAGAGCTATTTCCTGAAAAAAAAGAATTTGGCTTTTGCTTTCCAAAAGGGCACTTTAACGAGCTTTCACTAAAAGTTGTGAGAGAGTATTATGACTTTGCCTTTAGTGTGATAGATGGTGGATTTTGCGCAGGAGATGATAAATTTAAGATAAGACGTATCGATATATCAAACAATGCAAAGAGCGAGAGTGACTACATTTTTAGGATCAAAAAGAAGCTTTTTATCTATTCTACACCAGTGCTAGGAAATTTGTATTCAAATTTTAGAAATAGAGGATATAAATAATGCTTGAAGCATTAAATGAGGCTTGTAAAGAAATTTTAAAAGATAAAAAACGAGCCTTAATCGCTCTCACTGGGCTTCACGGCAGTAGCAAAAGCACACTTGCAAAGCAAATTAGAAAAAATGGATTTAAAAACTTTAAACCTTACCAAATCGCTGTAATCGATGATGATGTAATGAGCCTAAATTTATTTATAGCTCGTCCAAAGATAAAGATCAAAAGTGATCATCAAGATGAGTTAAAGCCATTTTTTAAATTTATCATGCCGTTTGTAAAAGTCGTAATATACGTAAGCGCAAATCCACTTTTACGTATAAGTAAATGCGACATTCTTTGTGTTTTAAATGCTGATGAAGAAGCTGCTTGAATAGCTGGAATTTATAAGAAAACTTGAGCAAGTATTCAAGCAGCACACAAAAACAAATAGATAAAAAAGAACTTGATCTAGCGGGTCTTGAGTATAAATTTAAATTAGAGTTCAAATCACCAATAAAGCAAAATCTTACAAAAACATATAGCCAAAAATGAAAAAATTTTTACCAAATAATTTAGCCCATTAAGACCTTATCGCCGCGTAGATAGAGCCTAAAATATCATTTTGATATATAAACATGGTCTTTTTTAGCCATTTCTCATCACGTTTTGTCACTATCCGTTTTATCTCTTCAAGATTGCCGTCAGCTTTATTAATGCCACGTTTTGTAGTAAAAAACGCGCTGTATCCGTGCTTTTTAGCAGTACTTAGATACTTGTCATTATATTTGCCTCTTGGCCAGCAAAGTGCGTTGTCTTCAAAGCCAAAGTTTTTCTTCATAAACTCACGGCAAAGGCCAAATTCCTCGTCCAAACTAAGCTGCCCAAAATATCCATCAAAATGACCATGCGTATGTGAGTGAAAGTAAAAACAATCACTCATTTTCTCGATCTGCTCTAAATTTAATATTACATCTTGCGGCCTACTTGGAGCAAGCCTCTTGCACTCGTTGTGATCAACATTTAAAAAGTTAGCAGGCCTCATCTCGTGTGCCTTTTGTGCCGCTTCTATCCAGCCAGTAATTATAAAAATATTTGCCTTTAGCCCAAATTCCTTCACAATAGGATAGGCGTAAATGTAGTTATCCATCCAGCCATCATCAAATGTTATGCAAACGCTCTTTTTTGGCACCTCAAGCTCGCCTTTTTTATAAGCGATAAACTCATTTATACTTAGCGTTTTGTAGCCATTTTCAGCCAGAAATTTCATATGCGATCTAAACTCATCCACGCTACTAGCGATAAAGCCGCTCTTTTCAAGCACGTGGTGATACATCAAAACCGTTACGCTCATTTTACAAGTTCCATATATAAATTTTGTGTGTTTTCTATCATTTTTTCGATGCTAAATACCTCTTTTACGTACTCTCTGCCAAACTCGCCCATCTGTTTTCTTAAATTTTCATCCAAAATGAGCCTTTCAAGCACCTTTTTTAGCCCCTCTTTATCGCCATTTTGAAATAAAAATCCACTCTTTCCGTCGCTTACTGCCTCGCCAAGACCACCCACGTCGCTTCCGATGGTAGCCAGCTTACACGAAGATGCCTCAAGCAGCGCTCCACCGATAGCCTCCATATCTGAAGGCAACACACAAATATCAAGAGAGCCCAAAAAATCGCTCACATCGGTTCTATTGCCAAGCATAAAGATATTTTTTTTATCTTTTATATATTCTTGTAAATTTTTATTTTGCGGGCCATCACCTACGATAAAAAGGGCTGATTTTTCTAAATTTAACTCGCTAAATGTATCGATTAAGAGCTTATGATTTTTAGCAGCTCTTAACACTGCTACAATACAAATGCCTATTACATCGTCACTTAAGCCAAATTCTTTTTTCATATTTATCTTAAATTCTGGTGTATATTTTTGCGTATCGATGCCTGTATAAATTTTGACAACTTTTTCTTTTTTCACGCCTCTTTTTATAAGATCCTCGCATACTGAGTCACAAACGCCGACTACTTTTGTACTTATATTATAAGGCAAAGGCGATGTTATAGGAAGCTGCAAATGCCTAGTACGAACCACACTAACGCCACAAATTTTACCCACAATCGCCCCAATGGTACCATCTTTCCCTGAGTGTGTTGAGATGATTTTTATATTATTTTGCTTTACAAATTTGCAAATTTTTAAAATTTCAAAGATATTGAAAGACTTTTTGAGATTAAACTCAACGAATTCACACTCTATTTGCTTCTCAAAGCTTTTTGAGCCAGGATTTAGCCCATAAAAAACCTTAAATTTACTCTTATCTAGCCCATTTATCACACGCTGTGTACGGTGTTCTTGCCCACCAAATCCAAGAGAGCTTTCAAGCTCAAGTATATTTATCATTTTCTACTCTTTAAATTCTTTCATTTTTTTATTTGACAAAAAGCCATTTATTGTATTAAAGATTTTTAAAATTTTTGATACATTTTCGTACGATTTTATATTTTTTAGCACTTTAAGCAAAATTCTTTGTTTTAATCTAAGCTTTGAAAAACCAGATGAGTTTATGATGCTATCACTATCTGCATAAAAAAGATCAAGTGCCTTTACATAGCTACTATTTTTTAGATTTGGTCTCGCTAAAATAGCTGGCATATAGACGCTTTTTATTTTTCTAAGCTCTAGATCTGACACCATTTCAAGAGCTAAATTTTTGTTTTTTAAAATTGAGATTATGTCGTCATAGACAAATTTATGATCCATCACAGCTTTTAGTTTTTCAAAGCCAGCAGTGTTGTTATCTCCGATCTTATAATAATAAAATGCCTTATTTAGCTTTACAAGAGTTTTTGAAGCGATAACATTTCTCACTACAGTGTGAAAGTCTTCAGCTTGTGTGATCCCAACTGGAAATAAATTTTCTTTTAAAATTTTAGTCCTAATCGCCTTGTTTGCCGCATTATGCAAGACTTTGTTGTGCCTTGAGGCTAAAAGTCTTTTTAGGTACTCATTTTTATCGATTGCACCATCCTCTTTTGTCTCAAAATCCTTCAGAAGGAGCTTTTTATGACCATAGACCTTACACATATCTGTTATCACTATGTCGGCATCAAATTTCTCTGCAATATCATAAACACTTGAAGCATAATCTTTTTCCACATAGTCATCAGCATCTACGCAGATAGTATATTTGCCACTAGCTAGCAATATACCGTCATTTCTAGCAGCACTAACACCGGCATTGCTCTTTGTTTTTAATATTATTTTATCTTTATATTCTTCTAATATTTCTAGCGTATTGTCAGTACTTCCATCATTAATAACTATAATCTCAATATCATCCATGTCTTGAGATATAAGCGAATTTAAACAATCCCTAATGTGCTCTTTTTTGTTAAAAACAGGCACTACAAAGCTTATTTTCACATTAGGCACGATACTTCCTTTTAATTTTTGTTTAATTGTATATTATTTTTAGTTCAGCAATGATAAAATGTCCACTTAAATTTTAAAGGATCTGCATGAAAAACGACATTGTCTCTAAGCTCTACAATCTCTTTTTGGTTATTGTCTTATTTACACTGCCGGTAACTGAGGGTTTAAAACAAATTTCACTCACACTTTTCGTCTTGGCTGGAATTTATATTTGCGTCAAAGAAAAAAGGCAATTTAAATTTGATCTCATAAATATCTCGCTTTTTATCTTTGTTTTGGCTACTTTTATAAGCTGCCTTGTAAATGGAGTTTCTGCATCAAGAGCGCTTGATCCACTAAGGTGTATGCTATTTTTCTTTGTGGCTAGAAGTGTTGGTATAGAAAAAATAAATTTTAAATTTTTATTTTTTGCCTTATTTGCCGGTTTTATCGCTGCATTTATTCCAGCTTGTATTAAGAAATTTACATCAAGTGATCCGACTGCACTTTTTGAGCTTAAATCAATAGGGCATGTAAATCATAGTGCTATTTTTATGCTACTAGTTTTTTGTGTAGCATTAGTTTCGATAAATAGCAAAGAAATTTTTGAAAAGTATATAGGCATAAGTGTTGCCGGATTTTGCGTCCTTGGTATAATGATAGCTGGCTCTAGAGCTGCAATGTATCTTTTGCCAATCATTATTTTTACTTGCTTGCTTTTTGAAATTTTAAATAAACAGATAAAAATAAAATTTTTATTAAGTTTGATAATTTTATTTGGTGTAATAGCCATTTCTTATATGTACATATCAACAAATATCACTCAAGATCAAAGATTGTATAGTCAACTAACAAAGGGGGTCACTGGATCAGAGACTAGATATCCAATCTTTGCTAGCGCATTTTATACGTGGTTAGAACACCCTTTATTTGGGATAGGTTCTGGTGAGTTTAAGATCATTGATATAACAAAATATTTTCCAGGCAATGTTGAAGTTCATGTTAGTCACGCACACAATACCTTTTTAACATTTTTAACCGAAAAGGGTATCATTGCATTACTTTCATATTTGGTATTTCAACTATCACTATTTATAAAATTTATTAAAAATTTTAGACAAAATAGCATAGTTTTTCTTGCACTTTTAATGCTTGTTTTTCAAAACGTCATCTCTCTTGTAAATACAACGTTTCACCATGAAAATGCACTTTTAATGCTGTTATTTTGGGCACTAGCTACAAGTGCTATAGATGAAAAATCGACCTTAAAAATTAGCTAACGCTCCAACATGCCTCAACCGTTTTAAATTGTATAAAGAAACGGTTGAAGCAAATTTTTTATTTTTTATTCATCTCCTCAAGCTCTTGTGCTAGAAATTCCCCTGTGTAGCTGCCAGTTTTTTTATAGTTTTTAGCTACTTCTTTTACGTTGCCGCATGCTATCACTTTGCCGCCTTTTGCGCCGCCCTCTGGTCCCATATCTACGATATAGTCGCAGTTTTTGATAACATCCATATTATGCTCGATCACAAAGACTGAATTTCCAAGATCAACTAAGTGATTTAGCACCTTTACTAGCCTATCGACATCGGCAAAATGAAGCCCAGTCGTTGGCTCATCAAGGATATAAAGCGTATTTCCGGTATCACTTCTACTAAGCTCTTTTGCTAGCTTCACACGCTGCGCCTCGCCACCACTAAGTGTGACTGCATTTTGTCCAAGCGTGATGTAGCCAAGCCCTACATCTTGCAGTGTGGTAAGTTTTGAAGCGATCTTTGGCACAGCCTTGAAAAACTCAACCGCCTCATCTATGCTCATATTTAGTACTTCGGCGATGTTTTTGCCTTTGTATAAAATTTCCAAAGTTTGAGCGTTATATCTAGCACCATTACAAACGTCACAAACCACGTTTATATCAGGTAAAAAGTGCATCTCGATAGTGATCTCGCCCTCACCTTGGCACTTCTCACAGCGCCCACCTTTGACATTGAAGCTAAAGCGCCCTATTTTATAGCCTCTAAGCTTTGCCTCTTTGGTCTGTGCAAATAAATTTCTTATCTCATCCATCACGCCAGTATATGTCGCTGGATTTGAGCGTGGGGTGCGGCCGATCGGGCTTTGATCAAGATATATGACCTTGTCTAAATTCTCAAGTCCGCTTAAATTTACCCCAGCTATCTTTTTTACCTTTTTGGCTCTATTTAGCTGCTCCTGCGCCTCTGGAAGCAAGGTCTGAAGTATTAGCGAACTCTTACCAGATCCTGAAACGCCAGTGATACCCACAAGGTTTCTAAGTGGAAATTTTGCGGTTAAATTTGAGATATTGTTGATATTTACATTTGAAATTTCAAGCCACTTCTCAGCTTTTCTATTTTTTTGATAGTCGATCTTTTTCTTACCGTTTATGTATTGTGCGGTCTGAGTGTTTGAGCTTAAAAGCTCTTTTGCCGTACCTGCAAAGACCACATTACCACCAAATTTACCAGCTCCAGGGCCGATATCTACGATAAAATCAGCCTCTTCTATCGTCTTTTTATCATGCTCGACGACGATTACAGAGTTGCCTTTGGCTTGTAAATTTCTAAGCGTTTTTATGAGTTTTAGTGTATCTCGCTCGTGTAGGCCAATACTTGGCTCATCAAGCACGTACATGACGCCACTTAGCCCACTTCCTATCTGGCTGGCGATCCTGATGCGCTGTGCCTCGCCACCGCTGATCGTCCTAGCATCACGTCCAAGCGACAAGTAGCCAAGCCCCACGTCATACAAAAAGAAAAGCCTCTCGTTGATCTCTTTTAAGATAGGCTTTGCGATCGCCTTGTCGTAGTCGCTAAGATATGCGAAATTTTTCTCATTCGAGAAAAAAGCGGTGCAGTTTTCTATGCTCATATCTAAAATTTCACCAAGTCCAAGGCCAGCGACCTTGACCGCTAAACTTTGAGGCTTTAGCCTGTGACCGTTACAAGCGTCACAAATTTTCTCACTCATATACTCATCAAAGTCTTTATAATCCTTCAAAAGCCCGTGTGAAATTTTAACAACACCATCAAACTTTCTAAGTAGTTTATTTCGCTTCCAAAAAAACTCAACTTCTTTGACATTTCCATATAAAACAAGCCTCTTTTCATCTTCGCTAAGCTCATAATAAGGCTTTTTGATATCGATGCCATTTTGCTCGCAAAAAGCAAGTAAAAATTTATAATAATAGCTCATGTTATAGCCATAAAGTAGCTTGATAGCACCGTTTTCTATCGACTTTTCCTCGTCGATGATCTTGCTCATATCTAGGCTATATCTTATGCCAAGTCCGTCGCAGTGCTCGCAAGCACCCTTTGGTGAGTTAAAGCTAAAACTAAGTGGCTCAAGCGGCGTAAATGAAATTTTACAATCAAAACAAGCCATGTGCTCGCTGTAATGTATAAAGCTCTCTTTTAAGCCCAGCTCATCAGCGTTTGCGATCTCTATCTCGACCTCGCCAAAACTCTCATTTAGCGCCTTTTCTACGTCACTTGCAAGGCGTTCGTGATTTTGCTCATCGATAGCGATCCTATCAACGATGACCTTGATCGTATGTTTTTTCGTTTTTGCAAGCTCGATCTCCTCATCAAGCCTCACTACCACGCCATCTATCTGCGCTCTCACAAAGCCTTTTTGACGTAAATTTTCGATCAAATCCGCCCATGTGCCCTTTTTCTCACGCACTAGCGGCGCATAAATGATCACCTTTGAACCAAGCGGGAGCTTTGAAATTTCATTTATGATATCGCTTGCACTCATTTTTGAGATAGGTTTGCCACATTTATGGCAGTGCTGCACGCCGACCCTTGCGTACAAAAGCCTTAGATAGTCATAAATTTCTGTAATAGTACCAACTGTCGAACGAGGGTTTTTAGAAGTCGTCTTTTGATCGATCGCAATAGCCGGCGTTAAACCCTCGATCTTATCGACATCAGGCTTGCCCACACGGTCTAAAAACTGCCTAGCATAGCTGCTAAGGCTCTCCATATATCTTCTTTGCCCCTCAGCATAGAGTGTATCAAAGGCTAGCGTGCTCTTGCCACTGCCACTAAGACCGGTAAAAACTACTAATTTATTTTTTGGAATTTTGAGATTTATATTTTTTAAATTATGTTCTCTTGCGCCAGTTATTTCAATAATATCGTTCATTAAATTTATACAACCTTTTTAAAATTTTTAATCTGTAAATTTAGTCTAAAAGTGATAAAAGATTTATAAAGTAGTTTTTCTAAAATTCAAGATCGTAGTTAAATTTAAGGGCTTATTTATATCATTTTCAGCTTTTTTTGATATTCTACACCAAATTTTAATCTAAGGAGAAAAAATGTCTGTAAAAATAACTGATATATGCATAAGCTGTGGTTCATGTATTGATGAATGCCCAGTTTCAGCTATCGTTGATGATAGCGACAACCCAACTGGAGCAGATACATACTATGTTTATTCAAATAAATGCGTTGAGTGCGTAGGCTATAACGATGAGCCAGCCTGTGCTTCTGCCTGTCCAACTGATGGTTGTATCGTATGGGACGCTGTTGTAGCAGGACAACCTTCTCGCGATCAGATCGGTGCTGATGCACGCAATGGCTCTATTCCAGTTATTCAATAAATTTATATTTATAAATTTTAGGCTCGATTTGAGCCTATTTTATTTTTAAGCTTTATTTGATATAATTGCCAACTTCAATTTAAATAACCTAGATTTAAGGAAAAATTTATGCAAAGAACACTTTCTATTATTAAGCCTGATGCTGTTAAGAAAAATGTTGTTGGAAAAATTATAGATAGATTTGAAAGTAACGGCTTAAGAATCGCAGCTGCAAAGAAAATCCAACTTAGCAAATGCGATGCAAAAGCATTTTATGCAGTTCATAAAGATAGACCTTTCTTCAACGATCTAGTCGAATTTATGATAAGCGGGCCAGTTGTGGTTATGGTTTTAGAGGGCGACAATGCAGTTGCTAAAAACCGCGAGCTAATGGGTGCAACTAACCCAAAAGAAGCAGCTCCTGGCACTATAAGAGCTGATTTTGCTGATAGCATTGATGCAAATGCGGTTCACGGAAGTGATAGTCTAGAAAATGCTGTGAATGAAATAAATTTCTTCTTTGCTTCAAGAGAAATTTGCTAATTTTAGGTCAAGAAAATTGATTATATCTTTTTCTAAAATAGCAAACAAAGATATAAGCTTTGAGCTAGTAGGAAATGATAATTTAGTTTTTATTGGAATTTTAAAAAGAAAAGACCCTTTTTTGGTAAAATGCCAAGGCAAAATAAAAGGGAATATAAATTATGTTTGCGATCGATGCGGTGAAGTATTTATGCTACCTATCGATCAAGATGTAGAGCTAAATTTAAGTGACGGTATTTATAAAGATAGCGAAAATGAGCTTAGCGATACGATGGAATTTTTTGATGGCAATATTGATTTAAAAGAAGTCCTTGAGAGCGAGCTAGAAGCTTTTAAGAGTGATTATTTCTATTGTGAAAAATGTAAAAATTTATAAAGGAGAGTAAAAATGGCAGTACCAAAGCGAAGAGTGAGTCATTCTCGTGCAGCAAAACGCAGAACACATTATAAAGTTACACTTCCAGTACCTGTAAAAGACAAAGATGGTTCTTGGAAAATGCCTCACCGTATAAACAAAACTACAGGTGAATATTAAAATATGATTCGCATTGCTATCGATGCTATGGGTGGTGATTTTGGTGCAGATCCTATAATATTTGGTGTTATTGATGCACTAAAAGAGACAGAATTTAAAGCTGTATTAGTCGGCGATAGCAGTGTCATCAAACCACTCATTCCACAATCTTATTTAAAAAATATCGAATTTTTAGATGCTAGCGAAGTTATCTCAATGGCAGATGGCGCAACTGATGCGCTTAAAAGAAAAGATAGTACGATCTACAAAGCAATTGAACTCTTAAAAAATAGGGAAGTTGATGCTGTAGTTTCTGCTGGTCATAGTGGTGCAACTATGAGTTTAGCTACTCTAAGAATCGGCAGGCTAAAAAATATCTCTCGTCCAGCAATTGCAACACTTATGCCAAATTCAAAAGAGTCTGCGACTTTGGTTTTAGATGTTGGTGCAAATGTTGATTGTAGAAGCGAGCATTTGTTTCAATTTGCCATAATGGGTGAAGCCTATGCAAAAGAAATTTTAGGTAGAAAAGAGCCAAAAGTTGGTCTCTTGTCAAATGGTGAAGAAGAGAGTAAAGGCAATGAAGTTAGCAAAGAAGCATTTAAATTAGTTTCTAGGCTTGATAGCTTTGTTGGTAATGCAGAAGGCAATCAAATTTTTGATGGTAGTATCGATGTAATGGTTTGTGATGGTTTTATGGGAAATATTCTTTTAAAAACTAGCGAAGGTGTTGCAGATGCGATAGGCAAAATCATCAAAAAACAAATTAAAAAATCACCTCTTGCTATGGCTGGCTCTGTACTCATGAGAAAAGTTTTTAAGACGCTTAAAAAGCAGGTTAGCTATGACGAATATGGCGGTGCACCACTTCTTGGCGTAAATGGTTGCGTTATCATAAGTCATGGTAAAAGTAATTCAAAAGCTATAAAAAATGCAATTTTTCAAGCAATAAAATTTGCTAATTCAAACATAAATAAAGTTATCGAAGAAGAACTTTCGCACTTTGCAAGGTAAAATATGCCAAAAGCTTCACTGATTTCTATCGCTTCTTACATTCCAGAAAAAATTCTGACAAATTTTGACTTTGAAAAGATGGTTGAAACGAGTGATGAATGGATAGTAAAGCGAACAGGTATCGAGCAAAGGCATATTGCAACTAACGAAACAACAAGTGACCTTGGTACAAAAGCTGGTGAATTAGCTATAAAACGCTCAGGACTTGATAAATCTCAAATCGATGCAATCATCTGTGCCACAATATCTCCGGATCATCTTTGTATGCCTTCTACTGCTTGCAAAATAGCTGCAAATTTGGGTCTAAATTATGGAGTTACAGCATTTGATATAAGTGCGGCTTGTACAGGTTTTATTTATCTTTTAGAGCTTGCAAATTCTCTCATTGTTAGCGGTGCCAAAAAAAATGTATTAATTATCGGAGCCGAAAAATTAAGCTCTATTGTTGACTATACAGATAGAAGCACTTGTATACTATTTGGTGATGGAGCAGGCGCGGCTGTAATTAGTAGTGGTAATGAAAATGAGATCATTGATATCCATACAGCAAGTGACGGCAAGCAAGCTGAACTTTTAATAACTCCAGGATGCGGGAGTGTATTTCCAGCCAGTGAGGAAACACTAAAAAATAGATTAAATTTCATTCATATGAGTGGAAATGAAGTTTTTAAAATAGCAGTTCAAACACTTAGCAAAAGCGTAATAGAAATTCTGCATGCAAACAAAATGCAAAGCGAAGATATCGATTTTTTTATACCTCATCAAGCAAATATAAGAATAATAGATGCAGTAAAAAATAGATTAAATTTTAAAGATGAGCAATGTGTCTTGACTGTTGCTAAATATGGCAATACAAGCTCTGCTTCAATTCCGATGGCTATAAATGATGCCTATGAAGACGGCCGTATCAAAAATGGTTCAATTTTGCTTCTTGATGCATTTGGTGGCGGCTTTACATGGGGATCAGCGATTCTAAAATTTGGTGGAAAAAATTTTAGCGACTTACAATAATTACAGCAAGTAATTTTCTAAATTTTTAGTAACGCTTTTACTAATTTCTTTCAAGTATTCTCATCAATAAAATTTTTAAAATTCAAATTTTTAACACTTTTAACAAAAATCCATTTTCTACTCTTATCAATAACGCTAAATTTACTACAAAAAATTTCTAAAATATGTTTAAACTAAATTTAATTTTGAATAGATATAATTTCGCAATCAATAAAATTTATTATTAAGGAGAACAAATGTTAGTAACAAAAAAAGCACCTGATTTTACAGCTGCAGCAGTTTTAGGAAACAATCAAATTGTAAATGATTTTAATCTTTATAAAAATATTGGTGAGAAAGGCGCGGTTGTATTTTTCTATCCAATGGATTTTACTTTTGTTTGCCCAAGCGAAATTATCGCATTTGACAAAAGATATGACGAGTTCAAGTCACGTGGTATCGAAGTTATCGCAGTTTCATGCGACAACCAATTCTCTCACTTCGCATGGAAAGAGACCCCAGTAAACAAAGGCGGTATTGGTAAAGTTCGCTTCCCTATCGTAGCTGATATGACAAAATCAATCGCTCGCGGATTTGACGTACTTCTAGAAGATGCTGGTGTGGCACTTCGTGGCTCATTCTTACTAGACAAAGATGGCACTGTTCGCCATGCAGTTATCAATGATCTTCCACTTGGTAGAAACATCGATGAGATGATAAGAATGGTAGATACTATGCTATTTACAAATGAGCACGGCGAAGTTTGTCCAGCTGGCTGGAACAAAGGTGATGCTGGCATGAAACCAAGCACTGAAGGTGTTGCTGACTACCTTTCACACAACGAAGGCAAACTATAATCAACAGAAATTTCTAGGTATCCTTTACCTAGAAATTTCTCCTCCAAATAAATTTAAATACTTTTTTAATATAACTTTTTATATCATAGCCTTGGCTTTAATCAATAACATTCCGGAGACTACATGGATTTTAAAGGCAGGCAAGAGCTTGTAATAAATTGCGAAGATAGCATACTTAAATTAAGAGATAAATTTATCGATGACGGTATCAAATTTTGTAGGCAGCTAACATTTATCGTGCCGCACGATCAGGTAAAAATTTGTCTTGAAAACATTTTTGATACACTGCTTATTCAAAAGCCAAATGCTACGCAGCTACAAGATGATTTAAATAATCTAATACTAAAATCAAATGCAAGAGATGAATTAATCAATTTTCTACTTTTAAATTTGACCTTAAATTTTAGTCACTCTTGCGACAACAGTACCTTCGTAGGCTATTTCGTAAATGCCGTTTCAAGAATCAAAGAAATTTTATGTGGTGCCAAAGACCAGCAAGAAACAAATGTAAAAGATATGATTGAAACCGGAACATTTTTTTATGAAGATCCGATCAATACATTCACTCGCATGAAAAAGGCCAAGGTAAGGCCAGAGCTTTTAAATTTATATGATGGATTAAATATAAAATATGAGGCTGAAATTTTAGAAGTTAAAGAAGATAGTGTCGTTTTTCGCGTGGATATGATGCAAATTTTAGCCATGAAACAAGACGGCAAAGGTTTTATTTTGCCAAATAGCTTTTTCTCAAAACCATTATGCGCTGATATTGTTAATTACAATATAGTCAATAAAGGTGTCACTCTTTCAAATTTCTTACGAAATACGACGATGTACGCATATAAAAGAAAATTCCAACGTATCTTGCCAAATCGTTTCACCAAAACTATTATCAAAGGCAAGCAAGACAAGATCGAAGGTAGCCTTTATGATGTTTCCGAGGGTGGCATAAGCGTATTAAGCCCGCAAACTACAAATTTTCAAGATGGAGAAGAACTAGAAGCGACCTTTGATATCTCAATCGCGCCAGATAAAGTAAAAAACGTGACTTTAAAGCTAAGACTTGTTACAGAGCTAGCATATAAAGGCTACATTAGATACTGCATGAAGCTTATCGATGATGATGAAACGATAAAAGATTTTACACAAAAGCGCATAAAAGAGACACTTGATGAGCTTCGCTCACGTATAAATTTATACGAATAAGGCAGTTAGTGAAAACAATACAAGAAAATTTAAAACTTTTTTATATCGGATTAAAAGATAAAGAGCCATTTTTTTATAAAAATAAGGATCTAACCACCCACGCAGCTATCATAGGTATGACAGGTAGCGGTAAAACAGGCCTTGGTATCACGCTTTTAGAAGAAGCCTGCATAGACAATATACCTTCTATCATCATCGATCCAAAAGGCGATATCACAAATTTAGCCCTCACTTTTCCGCAGATGAGGCCGGAGGATTTTTTACCATACATAGATGAAGCAGAAGCGGCCAACAAAGGTCAAAGTGTAGAGGAATTTGCCACTGCTCAAGCCGAGCTATGGAGAAACGGCATAGAGTCGAGCTTTCAAGATCTTGAGCGAGTAAAAATTTTAAAAGAGAGCGCTAACTTTAACATCTACACACCAAAAAGCTCAGCTGGCATAGGCGTGGCGCTACTTAGCGACTTTGCCTGCCCAAATATCACTGATGAAGAAATTTTTAGCAACTATATAAATTCGCTTGCAGCCTCGGTATTATCTCTTGTAGGTATAAATTCCGAGGACATGAATTCAAAAGAACAGCTTCTCATCTCAACCATATTTGATACTAAATTTAAAGAGCAAAAAGACGTCAGTATAGAAGAGCTCATAAATTTCATCGCAAATCCGCCTTTTAAAAAGATAGGCGTCTTTGACGTGGATACCTTCTATCCAAGCAGTGAGCGCCTAAAGCTTGCCATGAAGATAAACGCACTTATCGCAAGCCCAAGTTTTAAAGGCTGGACGCAAGGCATTAGGCTAGAAATTTCAAAGATGCTTTTTGATGAAAACGGCAAAGCAAAGTGCAATATCTTTACGATCTCACACCTAAATGACGCCGAGAGGATGTTTTTTGTCACCCTTTTACTAAACGAGATCATCGCGTGGATGCGCGGCACCGAGGGTACTAGCTCACTTAGAGCGATCCTTTATATGGATGAAATTTTTGGATTTTTCCCACCAAACGCAAACCCTCCATCAAAAACACCGATGCTTACACTATTAAAGCAAGCTCGTGCGTTTGGCCTCGGTTGTATATTGAGCACACAAAATCCAGTCGATCTTGACTACAAAGGCCTTAGCAACATCGGCACTTGGTTTATCGGCCGCTTGCAAACAGCCCAAGACAAAGCACGCGTTATAGATGGGCTAAGCGGCATCTCTGGCTCAAACCTAGATAAAGCCTCGCTTGAAAATCTCATATCAAATTTGGCAAAGAGAAATTTTTTAGTTAAAAATATAAACGAAGACGGGCTAAGCGTTATTTCGACACGGTGGGCATTAAGCTATCTAAAAGGGCCACTTAGCCGCGAACAAATTTCAAATTTGATGAAAGAGCAAAAAGAAAATTTATCTGATACAAGGATCGATAAAAGTGAGATGAAATTTAGCATAAAGCCTATCATTTCAAATGAAATCACGCAACTTTATGCTAATTCAAAAAGCCTCACGCCAAATTTACTAGCAAGCGCAAAAGTGAGAATTTATGATGCCAAAAAAGGCATAGACAGCGTTTGTGAGGTGAGCTATCTTTACGAGCTTAGTGAAAATGACAAAGAGCCAAACTGGAGTGAGGCTAGTGAAGGCATGCATGTTGATGTAAGCAAAAATGAACCAAGTGACGCAAGCTTTGCAGCCGTGCCAAATTTCATCTTAAAAGCTAAAAATTTTGATAATATCCAAAAAGATTTTAAAGAGTATCTGTATAGAAATTTCAAATTTAACATCTTTGAAGCATTGGGAATTTATTCAAAAAACAATGAAACAAAGGAGCAGTTTTATATTAGGCTTCAAGATAAGTGCAATGAAATTTTAGAAGAACAAACTGCAAAACTCACGGCTAAATTTGAAAAAGAGCGAAAAAGCTTGCAAGATAAGCTAAACAAGGCTCTAGCAAAGCTTGATAAAGAGCAAAAAGAGATGACCACAAGTGGGCTTGATGCTGCCATAAATATAGGCGCTAGCATACTTGGAGCGATATTTGGCAACAAGCTTTTATCTCGTCAAAATGCGGGTAAAATCGCATCAAGTGCAAGAAGCGCTAATAGAGTCTTAAAAGAGCGAAGTGACGTCAAGCTTAGCGAGCAAAGCGTAAATGATATAAATTTAGCCATTATCGAACTTGAAGAGAAATTTGCACAAGAGTGCGATGCGTTAAAAGAAGCAAATGATGTTAAAAACATCACGATAAACGAAACGCAAATTTCACCAAAGAAAAGCGATATCTATGACGACAAAATCGTACTTTTGTGGAGATGATTTATAAAATAATTAGTATTTTTTTACTATCATTTCTGTTAAATTTAAAAGGTAAAATATGCAAAATTTAATACTTTATGCCATTAGTTATTTACTTGGAAGCATTCCGTCTGGCCTTATTCTTGCAAAAATTTTTGGGCATGTTGATATAAAAAATGAAGGTAGCAAGAGCATCGGTGCGACAAATGTTTTAAGAGTTTTAAAACAAAAAGATCCAAAACTAGCCAAAAATCTAGCCATTTTAACGATAGTTTGTGATGTTTTAAAAGGTGTTTTACCACTCATGGTCGCCTCTTCTCTTGGTGTAAGCCAAAGCGTGCTTTGGACTATGGCGGTTTTAAGCGTGGCTGGACATTGTTTTTCAATATTCTTAGGATTTCAGGGCGGCAAAGGAGTCGCAACTGGAGCTGGTGTGATAGCATTTTTCTTACCAGTTGAGATCATAATCGCTCTAGCTGTTTGGTTTGTGGTCGGAAAATTTTTAAAAATTAGCTCTCTTGCCTCACTTTGCGCGTTGATAGCTCTGATCGTATCAAGCTTTATAATCCATCCAGAGTTAGATGAAATCTATACACACGCTCCGATACTAATCATCGCATTTTTGGTGGTTTATAAACACATACCAAATATCGTTCGTTTAATATCCGGTAAGGAGAAAAAAGTCGTATGAAAAGCGAGATGACGACGATCATTAAAGATTACAAATTTGAAACGATCATCGGAATGCTTGATTTTGAGCGAGTCACTAAGCAAGAGGTGCAAATGAATCTAGAAATTTGCTCAACTAGTTTTATTGATTATGTTTTAATTATTGACTTTGTTAAAAATTTTTATAATGAAAGACAGTTTCAAAGCGTTGAAGAGTCGCTTGAAGAAACTAGCAAAGCGTTAAAAGAGAAATTTGGCTCACTAACTAGCCTTAAAATGGAAATTTTAAAAACTGAAATTTTACCAAACGCAGTTGTTGGAGCAAAAATAAACACTATTTTTTAAAAATTTATTAAACTATCTTGAAATATTGCTTAATTTATGATACAATCGCCCATAAATTTTAGTTTAAGGAAGCAAAATGCGTATTTTAATAGTTGAAGATGAAGTGACGCTAAATAAGACGATTGCTGAGGGCTTGCAAGAGTTTGGCTATCAAACTGATAGCTCTGAAAATTTTAAAGATGCTGAGTACTATATAGGTATCAGAAATTACGATCTAGTTTTGACTGACTGGATGCTCCAAGATGGCGATGGCATAGATCTTATAAACATCATCAAACATAAATCTCCACGCACTTCAGTTGTAGTTCTTTCTGCAAAAGATGACAAAGAAAGCGAAATAAAAGCACTTAGAGCTGGTGCTGATGACTATATCAAAAAACCATTTGATTTTGATATCTTAGTAGCTAGACTTGAAGCAAGACTACGCTTTGGCGGCACAAATATTATAAAAATTGATGAGCTTATCATCAATCCAGATGAGGAAAAAATCACATATTTAGGTCGTGATATTGAGCTTAAGGGCAAACCTTTTGAAGTCCTAACTCATCTTGCAAGACACTCAGATCAGATTGTATCTAAAGAGCAACTACTTGATGCTATCTGGGAAGAGCCAGAGCTTGTAACTCCAAACGTCATTGAAGTCGCTATCAACCAAATCCGCCAAAAAATGGATAAACCACTAAATATTTCAACAATTGAAACTGTTAGAAGACGCGGATATAGATTTTGTTTTCCCAAAAAAGCCTAAGGAATAGATTTATACTACAATTAGCATCTGGTGCTATGATGCTAATTGTAGTTATTTCGGTAATGCTTTATCACTATATAAGGGTTACCGTTTTTCAAAGTGTAGTTAATGAGCTAAACTATCAAGCAGAAGCTTATAAAAAAAATCCTCAAAATTTCAATCCTTTAAATTCAAAAACATTTACGATAGAAAATCCAAATAAAACTCTAGCAACGATAAAAACAGACGGGCCACAAGATAGAGAAACATATATCGTAACACGAAAATCAAAGGATCAGAGTAAAACTTTTTTAATAACAAAACTTGATGAAAGCAGTTATTTAAGCCTAGAAAAAGATACTACTCTTCAAGCCCATATAGTAGAAGAAATTTTTATAGATATTATAATCGTAAATGTATCAGCGATACTTTTGGTACTTTTTTATGCACTATTTTTATCAAGAATGCTTTTAATACCTATAAAAATTTTAAGTCACAAGCTTACAAATTTAGATGAAAAATTTCTTCATGAGATCGATATAAAAAGTCTACCAGATGAGTTTTTACCACTTGGACAGAGCATAAATAGGCTAATCTCTCGTATCCAAACATTTGTCTTATACCAAAAAGAGCTTTTTGTAGGCGTGGCACATGAGTTAAAAACACCGTTGGCCGTAATGAAAACAAAAAATGAAGTTACGCTTTTAAAGCCACGCGAGAGCGAAAAATATATCGAGGCACTAAAATCAAACAATGAAGCTATAAACGGCATGAACGCGATGATAAGTTCTGTGCTTGAGATCGGTCGCCAAGAGGGAGTCCAGTTTGAAGAGCCAGTAAATACCGATGTCATAGGATTTTTAAAAAAACTTGTGAAAAACTATGAGATACTTGCGAAAAATGATGAAAAAAATATAAAACTGGACCTAAAACCAGAAATTTTAAATCTAAAAATACAAACTAGCTTGCTAACTCACATTGTGCAAAATTTTGTTCAAAATGCCATTAAATTTTCACCAAAAAATAGCACCATTACGATTAGCTCTAAGCTTATAAAAAATAAATTTATCATCGAAGTAATAGATGAAGGAATAGGCATAGATGAGAGTAAAGATTTATTTGCTCCATTTAAAAGATATGGCGACAAAGGTGGTGCTGGACTTGGATTATTTCTAGCTAAAGGTGCGGCACAAGCTCTTGGTGGCGAAGTAGACATTAAAAATAGAAATGATAGAAGCGGTGCAGTCGCAAGCCTAGTTTTAAATATAAAAGGATAAAAATGGCAAAAAGAACCGCAGTAATCGACCTTGGCTCAAATTCTATGCGAATGGCGATATTTGAGAGAACGTCACGCTTAGCGTTTTTTATACTAGCTGAATATAAAACAAAAGTGCGTCTAGGCGAAGGCGGATATGGCTCAAACAATAAAATATCCGAAAGCTCAATGGAAAAAGCGCTAAAGGCTTTTAGCGAATTTTCAAATATCATAAAAAGCTACAAATGCAATAAAGTCTTATGTGTTGGAACTTCAGCGCTTAGGGACGCTCCAAACTCAAATATTCTGATCTCTCTTTTAAGAAAAAAGCTTGGTATAAATTTAAAAGTCATTGACGGCAAAGAAGAGGCTACTTTTGGTGCGATCGCAGCCAAAAATTTACTCCATAATATCGATGAATGCGTCACTATCGATATCGGTGGCGGATCAACTGAACTTGCCAGAATAAGCAAAGGCAAAATAATAGATACGCTCTCACTTGACATTGGCACAGTTAGGTTAAAAGAGCTTTTTTTTGATAAAAAAAACTTAAATAAATTGCCAAAATTTTTAGAACAAGTTACAAAACAGATAGATGAGCGATTTAAATGCCAAAATATAATCGCTATTGGAGGCTCTCTTAGAGCGATATCATCTGCCATAATGAGCAAAAATTTATATCCGCTCTCTTCACTGCATGGCTTTTGCTATAAGTTTAGCGACGAGCAAGCCTACATCGAGAGCTTCGCAAACGTTAGCGTGCTTGAACTAAATAAATTTCCTATAAAAAAAGATAGATACGACACCATTAGAGAGGGTGCACATATCTTTTTAGCCCTTGCCAAAGCTCTAAATGCCAAAAATATCATCACAAGCGGCGTTGGTGTAAGAGAGGGTGTATTTTTAAAAGATTTTTTACGTCCAAGTCTTAAATTTCCACAAAATTTTAACCCAAGTATTAAAAGCTTGCAAGATCGCTTCATACTTTCCTGCAACAAGACTGTGTCAAGATATGCAAAAGATATATTTATGGTATTAAAAAAACTTCACGGTCTAAGCGATAACTATCTTGAAGTGCTTTTAGTTGCTACAAAACTTCACAATGTCGGTCAAGAGATTGGCTTTTATGGCGATCATAAAAACTCAGCCTATATAGTCCTAAATGCCTTAAATTATGGCTTTTCGCATGAACAAAAAGCATTGATTGCAGTAGTAATTGGCACAAACGGAAAGAAAAATATCTATGAATTTGAGCGATATAAAAATTTACTTCCAAAAGCCGAGTGTATAAGATGGCTAAGCTTTATACTCTCACTAGCAAAGGCACTTGATCTAACCTGTGAAAGGCTAAATTTAAACTTCGAATTTAGTGGGCATACGTTAAAAATAGAAGGCGCAAAAGAATTTGCTATGGCAAAAGAAGAGATAAAAAAGATCACAAAACCTGAAATTTTTGCTATTTCGTTTGTATAAATTTTGAAACTAGCTTTAACGTATAAAAATTTTAGGCAAGTAAGGTTAAAAATTTACTCAGAATAAGACCTGATTATTGGATGAGAATTTTAGCTAAAACTACTAAAATTCTCCACTCATCTTATCTTTATAGTTACTTAAACTATTTTTTCGCTCTTCTAAAAATGAGCTTAGTTTTTTCTTGTTCTCTTCGAAAAATATAGCAAAATCTTGCTCGTTTTGGATCTTGTCCTCACCAAAGCTATCAAGCATTACATTTGAGCTACCAACTATCACTAAATAACGTCTATTTTCATAGCTTAATAGCATTAGTTTATTAGTGCGATCAAGATATTTTTCATAGATGATATTTACGCCACTATTTTGATTTTTAAGTAGCCAGTTCATTGATTTTGTATCATTTTGAGACTGATTTCTAGGTGTTTTAAACCCGCTAAAATCATTACTCTTTGAAGTAATATATCTTTTAAATACATATAAAAATACAAGAAGCACAATAAGCACACTTAAGACTATAAAATACCTTGAGTCTATATTCAGCATAGGCTCTTCATCTATCTTTGGTGTGCTAGGAGTCTCTATTTTTGCACTAGCTTGAGGCATATTTTGTATTTGAGGTTTTGTATTTTTTAGAGTTACACGAATGCGGAGCCCAAAACTATCAGTCGTCTTTGATGCATTTACGATAATAGCATCATTTGAGCGCAAATTTAAGACAAGCGAGTTTTGCTTTGGCTCTATCTCAAGCTCTTGAATAATCTTTGAGTTTATGTCTTTACTAGCACTTTGATCGTAATTTAGCGAATTTAATATCAAAGATGTTGTGTCTTTTTCGCGCTTTTGAAAGATATTGCCCTCGTAAGGCGCATCAAAACTAAGCATGATATCGACCCTGTCGGTGCGCTCATAGATGTTATACGTTAGCAAGTTAGAAGCTAAAATTTGTGTCGCAAAAAGCAGAAAAAATAGTATAAATTTCATAAAAGTTCTTTTTTGAAGTACTGAATAACTGACTTTGAGTCCAAAATTTCATTTATCCTGATGGCTAAATTTTTCTCATAAACCATTACTTCGCCTTTTCCAAAAATTCTATTATTTATATATAGCTCCACACTCTCACCAGCTGGCTTTTCAAGGTCTATGACCGAGCCAGCTTCAAATTTCAAAAGCTCATTTATGCTAACCGTGGTAGTTCCTAGCTCAGCTATAAAATCAACGCTTATATCCATAAGCTCATCATAGCTCTTAAAAAGCCCTAGCTGCTCTAGCGTCTCTATCGCACTCTCGTCGTTCATTGTATGTCATAGCCTATTTGAAATGTTCTATTTTTTATTTTATATATAAATTTTTCTTTTAGCTTTATGCCAAAATTTTCAACTTCGCCTAAAAATTCAGGCGTTCCAAGCTTATAAGCATTTGGCTCTTTTTCATTTAGTAAATTTTTAGCTTTGCCAATGATCTGATTTGCTATCTCTTTACAAAGATCGTCTAGATCACCACCATCAACATCTTCGTGACCAAAAAAGGCATTCATAAAAATTTTCAAAGTATCTTTTTTAAAAAATAGGTAAAAATGATACTCGCTTTTGCCCTTATAGACTGGTATGCTAGCTCCGTAAAATCCTTTGCCCAGACTCTTGCCAAACTCTAAATCTAGCCCTAAAGTATCCTTGCAAAGATAGCTTGTAGCTTCATCTATAACTTTTCTCATATCTCTTCCTTAAGACTTGAAATGCATTTTCAATTATACTTTGGCTTTACTAAATTAGCTATAAATTTATTAAGCATTTTAAAAGAGTTTATCTATCTCTTTTGCTAGCTTTTCACCGCTAAATTCGGCACAAAGCTTAACTATTTGCGTACCTATGATTGCTCCATCAGCATATTTTTTTACTTCATTAACATCATCTTTGTTTTTGATACCAAAGCCAACAGCCACCGGTAAATTACTCTTTTTCTTAAGCTCTAGGACCAAATTTTTTATCCTATCTTCATCAGCCCTTTTTGAGCCACTAACGCCTATCGCACCAAGAGCGTAAATAAATCCTGAGCCAAATTTTAAAATTCCATCCGCTCTACTACCAGATGTGACGCTGATAAGTGGTATCAGGCTTAAATTTAGATCCTTGCACTTTAGAGCAAATTCCTCGCACTCCTCGCAAGGCAGATCCGGCACGATAAAGCCGCTAACTCCAGCTTCAACTGATCTTTTTAGAAATTTATCAACGCCATAAGCAAAGATGATGTTGTAATAAACCAAAAATACAAGTGGCTTTGTCACTTTTGCCTTACAACTCTCAAGTATGTCAAAGACAACGTCGGTATTTACGCCATTTTGCACCGTCTCAAAGCTAGCTTGCGCTATGAGTTTGCCATCAGCCAGCGGGTCAGAGTAAGGGATGCCGATCTCGACTAGATCAAGCGTGCTCTCATCTAAATTTTCTAAAAATTCCTTCGTTTTTTCTAAGCTTGGATATCCAGCCACTATGTAGCCGATGTTTGCCTTTTTGCCGTTAAATGCACTTTTTATCTTATCCATAAATTTTTCCTTTTTCGTAGCCGATAACTGTGTTTATGTCCTTATCGCCCCTGCCTGAGACGTTTACAACTATGACGCTTTTTTTATCTAGTTTTGGGCAAAGCTTTTCTAGATATGCCAGTGCATGCGCGCTCTCGATGGCTGGGATGATACCCTCCATCTTGCTTAGAAAATACAAAGCATTTATGCATTCATCATCGGTTACGGCTTCGTATTTTACCCTTTTGATATCGTTTAGGTGGGCGTGCTCTGGGCCGATGCCTGGGTAGTCAAGACCAGCTGAGATACTATGTACTGGCGAGATCATGCCATACTCATCTTGCAACACGGTCGTTTTCATACCGTGGATGATGCCGGTTTTGCCTTTGCTAAGCGTAGCTGCGTGATAAGGTGTCTCTATGCCAAGACCGCCAGCCTCAATACCTACCAAATTTACGCTCTCATCGTCCAAAAACGCACTAAAAACGCCAATAGCATTACTGCCGCCGCCGACGCAGGCGATGACGTAGTCGGCCTTTTTGCCGTAGTCTACAAGCTGAGCTTTGGCCTCTGTGCCGATGATGCTTTGGAAGTCACGCACGATCTTTGGATATGGGTGCGGGCCAACGGCTGAGCCAATGACGTAAAATGCGCTCTCTATCTCATTTACCCACGCTTGTATGGCCGCCGTAGTCGCCTCTTTTAGCGTTTTTAAGCCGTCTTCTACGCTCACCACCTTTGCGCCAAGAAGCTGCATACGAAAGGCATTTAGCTGCTGTCTAGCCATGTCTGTTGCGCCCATATATACATCACACTCTAAGCCCAAAAGTGCCGCTGCAGTCGCTGTTGCCACGCCATGCTGACCAGCTCCAGTCTCAGCTAAAATTTTCCTTTTACCCATTTTTTTAGCAAGCAGCGCTTGAGCAAGAGCGTTATTTATCTTGTGTGCACCCGTGTGGTTTAGATCCTCTCTTTTTAGATAAATTTCATGTCCGTAGTGCTCGCTTAGGCGCTTTGCAAAAAAGAGCGGACTAGGCCTGCCAACGTAGTTTTTAAGCAGATCATCAAGCTCGACTTTAAACTCTTTTGTCTTTGCGATGCTCTCATAAGCATTTTCTAGCTCATCAAGTGCAAACATCACCGTCTCAGGCACAAACTGCCCGCCAAATTTTCCAAAATATGCTTTACTGTTCATATTCTACCTCACCTATGATCTTTAAAATTCTCTCTATCTTTTGTGCATCTTTTATGCCGTTTTCGTCCTCGACTTTTGAGTTGATATCGACTAGAGCTGGCTTAAATTTGAGTGCCTCTTTTATGTTGTGCTCGCCTATGCCCCCAGCCATGCCAAATTTAAACTTGACCTCTTTTAAAATTTCCCACTCAAAGCTAGTGCCGTTTCCACCAGCATTTTCGCCCTTGTAGTCAAAAAGCGCCATGTCAAAATGCTTAAAATCAACCTCTGGCAAGCTATCTTTCACGCTAAAAACCTGCCAAATCTCAAGCCCCATATCTTTTAAATTTGCACCTAAATTTTCACTCACCACTCCATGCACCTGAGCCACGTCAAGACCAGCAAACTGGCAAATTTCCATTATCTCGCACTCACTTTGCTCCACAAAAACGCCAACTACTTTTTTGCCATTGCTGTGAGCAAATTTTGCTATCTGCCTAGCTAAATTTAGCTCGACCCTTCTTTTACTTTTGGCAAATATCAGCCCTATAAAATCAATCTCCAAAGCACAAACCGCACTCGCCTCATCTAGCGTTTTGATGCCACAAATTTTAACTAGCGCCATTACACTTGCGCCTTTATAAACTCTTCATAAAATTTATACGCCTTGCCAGAATTTATCGCTTCAAGCACCATTTTTTTGGCCTCGTCCGGGCTCTTTGCGCCATCAGCCGCGTAGAGCGCAAACATCGCGTTAAAGACCACGATGTCAAATTTTGCCCCCTGCTCCTCGCCTTTTAGCGTGCGGATCAATGTTTTGGCGTTTTCTTCAGGCGTGCCGCCCTCGATATCGCTGTGAAGCGCTCTTTTAAAGCCAAACTGCTCTGGCGTGATGCTGTACTCAAAAATTTCGCCATTTTTTAGCTCTACAACGCTTGTTTCACTACAAAGCGTGATCTCGTCTAGTCCGTCATCGCCACGGACGACCAAAGCGTGCTTTCTGCCAAGGATTTTAAGCGTCTGGGCGTAGAGCTTTAGCACTGGTTTGTGATAGACGCCAACTAGCTGATTTGTAAGGTTTAAATTTGGATTTAAAAGCGGCCCAAGCACGTTAAATACGGTCCTTATGGCAAGTCTTTGGCGCACTTCTCTCACCTCACCAACTAGCGGATGGAAAAATGGTGCGTGAAAGAAGGCTAAATCTTTACTAGCTAAATTTTCACGCTGTTTTGCCAGTGATTTTTCACTTTTTACGCCTAAAATTTCAAGCACATCAGAGCTGCCTGACTTGCTTGAAACTGCCTTATTGCCGTGTTTTGCGACCTTTATGCCAAGACTTGCAAGGATAAATGCCACCGTGGTTGAGATATTTATCGTCTTAAAGCCATCGCCTCCAGTGCCGCAAAGATCGATCATAGGCGTATCGTCGCGGTAAGTTTGCGAGTATTTTAGGATGTTTTTTGCAAGCGCAGCGAGGCTTTTTGGGTATAAGCTCTTTTCGCTAATGAGCACCAAAAGGGCTGAAAGCTGCACGATCTCGTACTCTTTGCTGGCTATTATCTCGCAAATTTGCTCAAAGTCACTATCATCAAGCGGTATGCTCTCTTGAAGCTTGATAAGATATGGCTTAAGCGAGCGAATTTTTGGCTCTTTTACCTCATCTTTTGCCTTGTGATTTACAAAATTTTCAACGATCTTTTTGCCGTATTGTGTGAAGTAGCTCTCGGGGTGAAACTGGATGCCAAAGATCGGCTTATCTTTAACGCTAAGTGCCATAACTACGCCATCATCGCTTACCGCATCAGCGCTTAAGCTAGCTGGGAGCTCATCTACATAAAGCGAGTGGTAGCGCATAACCTCAAAGCGCTCAGGTAGCCCTGCAAAAAGTGGCTCTTTGTTTTTCACATCAATAAACGAGGTTTTACCGTGTAATGGGTTATCTAGTCTTTTTATCTTTGCGCCAAAACTAAGTCCTATAGCTTGGTGTCCGAGGCAAATTCCAAGCACCGGCACGCCAAGGTCGGCTTTTAGAATTTCTAAACAAACTCCGCTATCTTTTGGGTGCTTTGGCCCTGGGCTTAAAATGATCTTGCTTGGGTTTAGTTTTTTGATCTCGTCAACCGTGATCTTGTCATTTCTAACACATCTAACCTCTTCATCTGTAAGCTCTTTTACATACTGTTCAACATTAAAAACAAAACTATCGTAATTATCTATGAGTAAAATCAACCTATATCCTTTAAATTTAGCAGCCGTTGAGCCTTAGCTAAATTTCTATAAATTTAGGCAAAATTATAACTAAAAGAAAGTTTAATTAGGCTTTTGTACGGCTTTCGTAGGCTTTTAAAAGTGAAAGCATGTCAACGTTTTCTAAATTTACACCAGTTGGCACGCCCTGAGCGATCTTACTAAATGAAATTTCACTCATGGCAAGCTTGTCCTCGACGTAAAGCATAAGCGCGTCAGAATTTAATCCCGGCGTAAAGGCAAAAACGACCTCTTTTGAGCCATTTTGTTTGATAGCATTTCGCAGCCTCTCTATGGCATCCTCGTCGATCTCGTCAAGCACGAAGTAAAGGCCATTATAGATGCCATTTTGCTCAAAAACTAAGATATCTTTTGGGCTCTCAACCAGCAAGATGACCTCACTGTCTCTGCTCTCGTCGCTACAAATATCACAAATTTCATTTTCACTTAGCCCACCGCAACGCTCACAACGTTTGATAAATCTCACCGCATCTTCGATATTTTGGGCAAGTCTTAGCCCTGTAAAGCTATCTTGCATGCAGACAAAATAGGCAAACCTTGCGGCTGATTTTTTACCAACACCAGGGAGCTTAGCAAAAGACTCGGTTAGCTCGTTAAATTTTTCTAAGCCTCTTTTCATGCTCGCTTCGCCTTTGATCTAAGTAAAATTTTAAATACATGATAGCCATCCTCGTAGTCGTAGGCAAGCTCAAATTTTTGCATCTGACAAATTTGCTCAATGATATAAAGTCCAAGCCCCATACCGCTTCCCGCACTCACCTTATCACCGCGCACAAAAGCTTGTTTGTAGTAGTCAATCGGATGATTTAGCTTTTTGCCTAAATTTTTAACCGCTATAAATTCGCTATCGCAGATCAAAATAGCCTTTTTATCCTCTGCGTATTTTAGGGCATTGTCTATCAAATTTTTAATCGCTAAACTAAAAAGCTGAAAATCCACTCTTAATATGACGTCATCTCTGATATCACAGCTCACTCGCTCTTCAAATTTATCAAGCATGAGCATATCTTGCACTTGCTCTAAAATGAGCGAGAAATGACACTCTTGATAGTTTAGTGCGTAGCTTTTAGAAAGGAGCTGCTCGACCTTGCTAAATTCATTTATCAGCATCTCAAGGCGCTCAAACACATTGATGAGCCTCATTTTTTGAGTCTCATTTGCGACCATTTCAGAGACGATCCTGCCTTTGCCAATCGGAGTCTTTAGCTCATGCATGATCGCACGTAAAAATAGCTGCCTTGAGCGGATAAGCTCTCTTATCTTGCAAACGGCATTATCAAACTCAACCGCGACCTGTCCGATCTCATCTTGCTCGTTTTCATTTAGCCTAGCCGTCATCGCCATTTCCATATTTCCACTGGCAAATTTTCTGATATCTTTACTAAGCCTTCTAAGCGGCGAAAGACTTCTAAGAACAGAAACATAAAGTGAGATGAGAAGGGCTGAAACTATCAAAAATGCGACCCAAAGTGGATCATTTACGTGTCTTGCGTCGTTACTTTCAAGAAGCAGCTGAAAAGACGGATTTTTAATAAGCAAATACAAATCGCCTTTATAATTAACCGATTGCACCACTCCAAGAGGCGTGTGCTGTGTAAAAACAACAGTCCCATTTGTAGCTATTGAAGTAGCTAAATTTTTATTTCCAACATACTCTAAGTAAAAATTTTTAAAATAATGTTCTAAATCTCTTGGGGGATTTCCGCGTTCATAGAGTGCGACAAGATAGTTCATCGCACTTATTTGTCTATCCTTTAGTTTTTCTAAAGCGCTTTCTTGCTGAATGTTTGCAAAAGTTACAAAGAGCAAGCACATCAGCGAGAAAGCTATGGCAAAGATAATAGTTATCTTCGTAGTTATGGAATATTTCATCCGATAAGCTTATATCCTATGCCTCTTACTGAAAATATATGTTTTGGGGCTTTTGAGCTATCACCGATTTTTGATCTAAGGCGTCCGATAATAACATCTAAGCTCTTTGAATCTTTATCTTTTAGGCTTTTGCAGTTATAAACTAGCTGTTCGCGTGATACTGAAAAGCTGTGTTGCTTAATGAGATAAGTTAAAATTTCATACTCAGCTGGAGTAAGCGCTAAAGGCTCATTGTTAAAGTAAATTTCGTGACGTTTATCATCGATCCTGAATGCGCTATCAACGACCTCTTCTTGTACTTCATTTGTCTTTTTATATCTTCTTATAAGACTTGTGATACGAGCATACATCTCTTTTGGATCGTATGGTTTTGGCAAATAATCATCTGCTCCTAGTTGAAGTCCAACAACCTTGTCGCTAATATCGCTTCTAGCTGAACTTATGATGATAGGAATGTCATATTTTTGGCGAATTTCTTTACAAACCTCAAGCCCATCAATACCCGGCAAAGTAAGATCAAGTATTAGCAAATCATAGTTTTTTATTCCAGCACTAAGCCCTAAATAAGGATCTTCAAAATTCGTAACTTTTATATTAAAACTATCAAGATATTCAGATAAAATTTGCGCAAATTCTGGATCGTCTTCTATCATTAAAACATTAACCATGAATTATCCTTTTTATTAAAAATGTAGAGATTATACGGCAAAAATGTAAATTCTTTTTTAAATTTAAACTTTTTTGGGTAAAATCCCATATTTAAAATAAGCTTAATTAACAAGGAAAAATGTGGAATTTGACTATTACGAAATCCTTGAAATTTCAAGAAATGCAAGCGGAGATGAGATCAAAAAAGCCTTTAGAAGACTTGCTTTAAAATATCACCCAGATAGAAATTCTGGCGACAAAGAGGCTGAACTAAAATTTAAACAAATAAATGAAGCTTATCAAGTTTTAAGTGACGAGCAAAAACGCTCTATCTACGACAGATACGGCAAAGAAGGCCTTGAGGGTCGATTTGGTAGCGGTGGCGGATTTAGTGCCGATTTTGATCTTTCAGATATTTTTGACTCATTTTTTGGTGGCGGTTTTGCAAGTAGTTCTAGGCAGAGAAAAAGATACTCTGAAAAATACTCAGCCGATCTTGAAATTCCTATAAATTTGGAGTTTAACGAAGCTATTTTTGGTTGTGAAAAAGAGATAAAATTTGATCAAAAAGTGCCTTGCCCAACATGCAATGCAACTGGCAGTAAAGACGGCAAAAGTAAGACTTGCCAGCACTGTGGCGGAAGTGGCAGGATAACACGCGGAAATGGCTTTATGAATATCGTCCAAGAGTGTCCATATTGTCACGGAAGCGGTGAAGTAATAAGCGAACCATGCCCCGATTGTAACGCGAAAGCTTATAAAATCCAGCAACAAACTGTAAAGATTACCATCCCTGAAGGCGTTGATAGCGGCATGAGAATGAGAGTGGCTAGCAAAGGCAATATCGGTACAAACGGCGTTCAAGGCGATCTTTATGTAAGCATAAACGTAAAAGAAGATAAGCATTTCATTCGCCACAACGACGATGTTTATCTAGAAATTCCTGTCTTTTTCACGCAAGCTATACTTGGCGAAAGTATAAAAATTCCAACTCTTCGAGGAGAAACTGAGCTAAAACTACCTGTTGGAGCAAAAGATAAGCAGCAATTTATCTTTGAAAATGAAGGTATTAAAAGCGTAAATTCGCGTAAAAAAGGTAGGCTCGTAGCACAAATTTCTATTCAAACGCCTGAAAAACTAAGCGATGAGCAAAAAGAGCTTTTAAATAAGCTTCAAGCTAGCTTTGGTATAGAATCGGGCAAATCAAATACTGATGAAAGCGTCTTTGATAAGATAAAAAGCTGGTTTAAAGGCGATGAGCCAAAAAGCAAAAAGAAAAAATAAATTTAGATTTGTGGCGTTAAATTTTGCGTCACAAATTCTTTCAAAATAAATTTTATATATCCTAATTTTTACAAGTAAATTTCATACAAATTTTAAAATTTCATAAGCGAGCAATTTCAGCTCTAAAATTTGAGCTAAGCGGTAAATAAAGTCAAATTTTAGTAGTCAATTCTTGCGAGTGAATGAAAGTTTTAAAATTTACAAAGCAATCTAGTTAAATTTAAATGTTTGTTTCTTTTGTTAAGGGGGAAGAGGCTTGAATTACGAAGTCGCTCCCTTCCCCCTTAACAATCCCCTAACCCAGACGACGTTAGAAATGGCATGCCTCAGTACTAACGCACTGCATGTGTTATATTAAAATTATAAAATTTATTATCGAGCATATCACAGCCCTAAATTTAGTGCTAAACTAAGTGTAGCCTAAATTTAGTAGTTTGCTAAGGTGAGAGAGTAAGATTTTAAAATTTGCAAAATTGCTTTGTTATATTAAGTAGGCATCAGGCAAATTTTAAAATTTCATGAGCGAGTAATTTCGGCTATAAAATTTGAGCTAAGCAAAAAGCAAAGACAAATCTTAGCAGTCAATTTTTACAAGCAAGCAAAATTTTAAAATTTACAAGAGAGTATATAAATTTACTCAGTTGCAAGCTCCAAATAATAATCAAGCTGATCGCGTCTGATGATGCGTATAAGGTTTGTGCTACCCTCAACGCCCGTAGGGTGACCTGCTGTGACAAGATAAGTCTTGTCGTGTTTGACATATCCCTCTTCATACGCCTTTTTCATGACATTTGCCAAAAGTGAGCTAAGCTTTGTTTTTTCTAGTACAAGCGCTGGCGTAACACCCCAAGCAAGGGTAAGCATGTGTGCCGTTTGCTCATCGTGAGCGACTGCAATGATGTCAATGTTTGTGCGGTTTCTAGCTAATTTTATAGCCGATTTTCCTGAGCCAGTGATTGAGATTAATGCATCTGCTTTTATGCGAACAGCAAGAGATGCGGCGCTACTTGCCACCATATCAGTCTCGTCAAAAAAGTCAAACTCATCAAATTTATTATATGGATAGATGCTTTGAGTTTGGATAATCGTTTTACTCATCGCCTCTACGACCGCGACTGGGTTTTTACCAATCGCACTCTCCTCGCTTAGCATAACAGCATCAGTACCGTCTAGCACGGCATTTGCCACATCACTGATCTCCGCTCTTGTGGCAGTCTCATGCTCCGCCATGCTTAGCATCATCTGGGTTGCTGTGATGACTGGCTTGCTTGCTGCATTTGCTTTTTTGATGATGAGCTTTTGGATAGTTGGGACCTTATAAAATGGCACTTCTATGCCAAGATCGCCACGAGCTACCATGATACCATCGCTCTTTGCAATGATATCGTCTATATTTTCAACCGCGTCAAATTTCTCGATCTTAGATAAAACAGCAGCTCTTGAGCCAAATTCTTTTAAGATATTTTTTGCCTTTATTACGTCATTTGCATCTTGCACGAAGCTAATAGCAACAAAATTTACACCATGCTTTGCGCCAAATTTCATATCTTCTTTGTCTTTTGGTGTGATGATATCGATGCCAAGAGCCGTATTTGGGAAATTCACGCCTTTATTTGAGTTTAAAATTCCATCATTTTCAATGATAGTTTTTACTATTTCTTTACCTTCGCTGACAACCTTTGCTCTTATAGAGCCATCATAGAGATAGACATACTCGCCAACTTTCAGCATAGGCAAAATTTGAGGCTGGTTTAGGCTTACTTTATAAATTCCGTTTTCCACTTTTTCACCGATGATCTCATCAGCATGGATACTAAGTTCATCACCAGCCTTTAGATAAAATGACTCACTAAGCTTGCCAACTCTGATCTTTGGCCCGCAGATATCTTGTAAAATTCCTATTCTTTTATTTAGCTTTTTTTCGATATTTCTTATCTTGTCAATGTTTGATTTATGGTATTCGTGTGTCCCATGGCTAAAATTTAAACGAAAGACATTAACACCTGCTTTTACCATCGCTTCCATTGTCTCTTCATTATCACTTGCTGGCCCCAAAGTAGCTACGATTTTTGTCTTTTTTATCATTTTATGCCCCATAAATTTGATTTTTGCGATTATAACACATTTTAATAATGTAATTTTTTGTATAATAGGCAAAATTTCAAAGGAGAAGATATGAATAAATTTTTATTAGCGTCTCTTGGTCTAGCAGCTTTTGCTTGCGTTGCTATGGGAGATGATAAAGTTTATAAGCTAAAGCTTGCTAGCTCATGGGAGAGCACCATGCCAGTGCTTGGTGATGTGCCAAAAGAGCTAAAGGATAAAGTTGAAAAGATGAGTAATGGCAGACTTGAGCTAAGGATTGATTATCCATCAAAACATAAATCACCTTTTGCGATGCTTGATTTTGCTAAAAGCGGTCAATACGACATTACCTACACAAGTAGCTATTATTATAAAGGCAAAGATGCTAAAACTATATTTTTTACAGCAACTCCATTTATGATGAATACTGATGAGCAAACAGCTTGGTATGAATTTGGCGGTGGTAAGGAGCTTGAGGCAAAAGTTTACGATCCATACAATATCAAAATTTTTAGAGCTGGAAATACCGGCATGCAAATGGGTGGCTGGTTTAAAAAAGAGATAAAATCACTAGATGACATCAAAGGCTTAAAGATAAGAATTCCAGGCTTTGGTGGTGAAATTTACGCTAAACTTGGTGCCAACATCAACACTATCCCAACAGGTGAGCTTTACATGGCCCTTGAGATGGGAACGATCGACTCAGTCGAATGGGTAAGCCCAGCTTATGATATGGCGCTTGGCTTTCATAAAGTGGCAAAATACTACTACACAGGCTGGCAAGAGCCAAACGGTGAAACTCAGTTTTTCTTTAATAAAAAATCATACGAAAAACTTCCAGATGACCTAAAAGCGATCTTTGAAGCAGCTGCAGCCGAAGTAGCAAGAGATGCGAATACAAAAGTATTTTATTCAAATGTCGAGTACTGGGATAAAATGAAGAGCGAGTATCCAGACATCCAAGTAAAATCTTTCCCACCAGAAGTAATCGCAGCTCTTAAAAAAGCCACAAATGAACTTCTTGATGAAGAGAGTGCTAAAGATCCATTATTTAAAGAGATCGTTGAGTCTCAAAGGGCCTTCCTTAAAAAAGCAAGAGAATGGACTAAAATTTCAGACTACGCTTATATCAAAACAAACGAATAGTAAAATTTAGCAGGGATTTTCCCTGCTTTTTATATTTATTCTAATTACTTTCAATAAAATTTTTAATCAAAACGTTTTTATGCAAGCCATAAATTTTTATAAAAATAAATACTGGCGGCTATTATAGATAGAAAATTTCTCTCATTGAGCGCTCGATCTTTGACTCATCGAGTGTATTGTTAAAAAATAAATTTAGTGCTAGAACTGCTTGATATAAAAGCATATCGGCGCCATCTTTTACGTCAAGGCTATTTTGCTTGGCCATTTCTAAAAATGGTGTTTGCTTACCATAAATCACATCAAATGCGAATCTAGCATCTTTAAAAATGCTTTTTAAAATTTCTTTAGGTGCTGGTAGAAAATTATCCTTTAAACCAGCAGAGGTCGAGTTAATAACTAGATCAAATTTTTGCTCTTCGTAGTTATCCCAGCTAAAACATTTGTACTCATCTTTAAATTTCTCAAGCCTATCTTTGCTTCTATTTAGTATGCAAACATCAATGCCTTGTTCTTTTAATGCATAAGTTATGGCATTTGCAGTACCGCCAGCTCCAAGAACAATAGCTTTTTTTACATCTTTAAAATTTTTTATTGCTTTTAAAAATCCAGGTGCATCTGTATTATATGCATAAATTTTGTCATTTTTAAGCACAAGCGTATTTGCAGAGCCTATTTTACGAGCTATATCTGAAGCTTCATCGGCTAAATTTAAAGCCCACTCTTTATGTGGAAGAGTTACGTTTGCACCGTTTAATTTTAAGGATTTAAATTTATTGATTAATTTGCTACCATCTTTTAGCAAGACTCTTGTGTAAAGTGCTTTTAAACCCAGGTCTAAAATGGCTTTGTTGTGCAGCCTCGGAGATACCGAGTGAGCTATTGGATCTCCAAAGACTGCGAATGTTTTCATTTTGCTCTAAAGATAAAAGCGTCTTTATTGATATCTTTTCTAATATCGCCTACTACTTTTTGAAGTATTTTTTCATCAAATGGACCAACTAAAATTTTAGTCAACTCGCCAACTTTTATAGTCTTGTAGCTATATCCCTTAGCAGCGATCTTTTTCATATATTCAGCATTTGGATTAAATTTACTAGTCACAAATACTTGAACATAAGAGCCTTTTGTAGCAGGTTCAGTTTTAGCTACTTCAGTTTTTTTATCCGTTTTTTCTATTTTGGTTTCAGCCTTTTTTTCAATCTTTTTATCTACTTTATTTTCAGTCTTGGCTGGTTTTGCCTCACTCTTTTTATCAGTAGCTGCTACTTTTTCGACTTTTTTAACTGAAGTATCTACCTTTGTCTCAGCTTTTTTTGCTGGTATTTCAGCAGGCTTTTCAATAGGCTTAACTATCTCTTTTGACTCTTCAGTTTTAGAAACAGGCTTATTGTTTTCTTTATCTTTTAGCTTTTTGATCATATCTTCAAATTCGTCTTGTTGCTTATTTTCAGGCACGATCGGTACTTGCTCAAAGAGCTGTGTATCGCCTTTTTTATTGTCTGAATTTGTATCAGCTATCGGAGCTTGTCTATCTACTGGCTGCTCAGCTGGTACTGGAGGAAGCACTAGTCTTGAATCAGCTTCATTTTGCGCTTGTGAAGGGTCGCTTGAATTTACTAGCTTCATAGCCACTACAATGATCAAAAAAAGTATAATAAGAGCTGCTATAAATATAAGAAGTTTTTTTAGCTTCAATCCTCTTGCATCATCGTCTCTTTCTAAAAGAATATCTTTTAACTCATCATTTTCCACTTTTTATCCTTAATTACATATATTTTGACCAACTTGCCCCGCGCTCTTTTTGATAGAGTTTATAAGGTAAAGTTAGTATGTTAAATTCTTTTGGCATATCGATATTTGGAAACATCCTCCACTCTTTAGGCAACTTCTGTGAAAGCTTTGCGTTGAGTACGTTTGCCAGCTGACAAGCCTCATTTAGCGTAGTGTGACCTTTATGCACATAAAGATGCAGATGCCCTGGCGTCCTACTCTCGTAGGCTGTAAAATTTATAAATCCCTCTTCTCTTAAAAGAAGCTGTGCTTTATGCCAAAATCTATCTGGGGTTCTGCCGTTATAGTCAAAGACTATATTTTCAACTTTATCGTATGCATTTATTAAAGAGTGTGCGATAACAGCTTTGCCCTCTTCATGCTCTTTCATAATATTATAGGTCAGTGGCTCATTTATCTTTTCAAATTTATCAAAGAAAATTTTGCCTCTATATTCTATTTTATTAACGATCGTATCACGCTTGATATAGTAGTGAGTTGTAATAATCTTTATAAGTGCCGTATCAATACTTTGCATCAAAATGTCGCTTTATCATAGATTATAAATTTATGAGCAAGTTCAACTAGCTCAGCTTTTGTCTTTTCTTGCAAAGATGTGTTGTTTATATCGCTTAGCACATCAGCTATTTTGTTTGCTATTAGTTCAAACTCAGCCTCTTTCATACCACGAGCTGTAAGCGCAGGACTACCAACACGTATACCACTTGTGATAAATGGGCTTCTTGTCTCGCCTGGAACCGTATTTTTATTTACTGTTATGCCTGCATTTCCAAGAGCGATATCAGCGTCCTTACCGCTAAAATCTCTATTTAAAAAGCTCATCAAAATTAGGTGGTTATCAGTGCCACCACTCACTAGGTCAAAGCCTCTTTTTATTAGCACTTCACCTAATTTTTTAGCATTTGCTTTTACTTGTTTAGCATAAATTTTCCACTCAGGGCTAAGGTTGTGCTTAAAGCCAACTGCCTTTGCTGCGATGACATGAACTAGTGGTCCGCCCTGAATGCCTGGAAAAATAGAGGCATTTATCTTCTTAGCATACTCTTCGTTGTTTGTCATAATGATACCGCCTCTTGGGCCTCTTAGGGTTTTATGCGTAGTTGAGCTTACGACATCGCAGTATGGGAAAGGACTTTGATGCTCACCAGCAACAACAAGACCAGCAATGTGAGCAACATCTGCAAAGAGTATCGCCCCAACAGCATCAGCTATCTCACGGAATTTTTTAAACTCGATCTCTCTTGTGTATGCACTTGCGCCACAAACGATCATTTTTGGTTTTACTATCTTTGCGATATCCATGACTCTATCATAGTTTATGCGGCCATCAAGCTCGACGCCATAGAAAAAGCTCTCATACATCTTGCCAGAGCTACTGACCTTTGCACCGTGTGTTAAGTGTCCACCATGGCTTAGATCCATTCCTAAAATTTTATCGCCTGGATTAAGTAAAGCGCCATAAACACCTTGATTTGCCTGAGAGCCTGAGTTTGGTTGAACGTTTGCAAATTCACATCCAAAAAGCTCTTTACATCTATCGATCGCTATTTGCTCGATCTCATCTACAAATTCGCAGCCACCATAATATCTCTTGCCAGGATAGCCTTCAGCGTATTTGTTTGTTAGGATTGAACCCATTACTTCCATAACTTCTGGATATGTAAAATTTTCACTAGCGATCATCTCAAGGTGATCACATTGGCGTTTTAACTCTAAATTTACTAGATCGTAAATGTCCTTATCATAGCTTTGCAAACTCATTTTTCATTCTCCTTTATCTCATTTTTAAGTGGCCTCATCGCTGGGAAGAGCACAACGTCACGTATTGATTTTTTATCCGTTAAAAGCATAACAAGCCTATCGATGCCTATGCCCTCACCTGCAACTGGTGGCATACCGTATCCTAGGGCCTTTACATAGTCCTCGTCCATCTCGTGTGCCTCATCATCGCCTGCGTTTTTAGCATCGATTTGCGCTTTGAAGCGATTATATTGATCGATTGGATCGTTTAGCTCATTAAAGCCATTTGCTAGCTCGCGACCAGCGATAAATAACTCAAATCTCTCAGCCACATCAGGGTTTGCGTCACTTCTTCTTGAAAGTGGACTGATCGAAATCGGATAATCAATAACAAATGTTGGGTGTATAAGCTTGCTCTCTACATAGTTATCAAATAGCTCAGCCTGCAAGTGGCCAAGATCAAGCTTCTCATTTGCTTCAAGGCCATCAGCTCTTAGTTTTGCTAAAATTTTATCTTTGTCGTTTATGATATTCTCATCTAGTCCGCCGATCTCAACGAGAGCTTTTTTGTAGCTTATTCGCTTAAATGGCTTACTAAAATCAATCTCCATACCGTCAAAATTTACAACTTTTTCCATATCTAGCTTGTCTAAAATGACATTAAAAAGATCCTCTGTAATGCCCATTAAATCGTGGTAGTTGTGGTATGCCCAGTAAAACTCTATACTTGTAAACTCAGGATTATGAGTAAGATCCATGCCTTCGTTTCTAAAATTTCTATTCATCTCATAAACAGCTTCAAAACCACCTACTATAAGACGTTTGAGGTATAATTCAGGTGCGATCCTTAGGTATCTCTCGACTCCAAGTGCATTGTGAAAAGTGATAAATGGCTTGGCGTTTGCACCGCCTGCTATTGGGTGCAACATCGGTGTTTCAACTTCTAAAAAGCCTTTTTCTTCAAAAAATCTTCTAATCGTGCTAATAATCACTGAGCGTCTTTTAAAATCTGCTCTAACTTCAGGGTTCATTATCATATCAAGGTATCTTTGGCGATATCTTGTCTCAACATCAACTAAGCCATGATACTTCTCAGGAAGTGGGCTTATCGACTTTGAAGCAAGGCTAAGCTCGCTTACATGCATGGAAAATTCGCCAGTTCTTGTTATAAAAGCATAACCTCTAACATAGACAATATCGCCTATCTCTACGTATTTTTTAACGATTTTAAACCACTCTGGATCAAGCGTTTTATTGCTAAAGTAAATTTGTAAATTTCCATCTTCATCTTCGATATTTGCAAAAACCGCTTTTCCAGCATCACGAATTAGTTTTATTCTACCTGCAAGACCTACTAGCTGACCTTCGGCCTTTTTTTCTTCTGTATCATTAATGTAGTTAAATTTTAGTCTAAATTTAGAGATATTCATATCTCTTCTAAGAAAATGCGGATATGGATTAATGCCTAAATTTCTTAGTTCGTCTATGCTTTGTAGTCGTTGAATCTCATGTTGGTTGTCAAATATCACCTTACTTTCCCTTTATATTATTTTTTGAGCATTTTTCACAAATTCCATAAAGCTGCATCATATGACCAGTTAGTTTAAAACCATGATCTTTTGCGATACTGATTTGTCTTTTTTCTATCATTGGATCTTCAAATTCTATGATAAGGCCGCACTTTCTGCATATCATATGGTCGTGATGTGGCTTTGTGGCAAGCTCAAATTTTTTACCTTGTGAACCAAAGCTGATTGATGTCACCATTTCTGATTCTTCAAGTAGATTTAGTGTTCTATAAACAGTTGCGATACCAATATTTAGCTCAGGGTGCGTTTCTTTTATAAAAAGATAAAGTCTTTCTGGAGTAAAGTGTTCACCATTGTTGTATAGCGTTTTTAGTAAAATTTCACGCTGTTTCGTGTATTTTAAACCATTGTCGCGAAGCACTCTTTTGAATTTCTCAAGCAACGCATCATATTCTAAATTTTCTATCATTTTATTCCCCTTTTGTGATATTAGAGTCGGTATTTACACTAGCATTTGCATCCATTGAGATAAATGCGTCAGTTTTATTTGTATCCGTTGGTCTTGCCACTATCTCATCTAACTCACTTTTGATATTTTTCACATCAAGATTTGTTATCCATTTGCCAGTTTCTATCAAAACCGGATAAACTTTACTGTTCGCAAAATAAGGAGCAATTATATTATTTAGCGAAGTACCAGATATTACAGCAACTACTGCCGAAAATGTTAAGAAAATTTTTCCACTTCCCATAACAAATCCACCAAGTCTATCCAAAAAACCAAGTCCGCTTACCGAAACTATTTTTGATAAAAATTTACCGACTAGCAAGCAAACTAGCCAAAAAACTAGCCAAAGAGAGATAAATGCGACAAACTGTAAAAATGAAGGATTTTCAAATTTATATATATTTTTAGTTATAAACTCACCAGATAGATCTGAAAACCTGCTAGCTATAATTAAGCCACCGATAAGTCCGATAAGTCCGAAAGCTTCTTTGATAAGTCCATTTAATATGCCTTTTATGCCAAGCATCAAGACAAGAGCAATAATAATAATATCAAACCACGTTACTAAATCCATTATATAGTTCCTATTAAATTTTGAAGTTCTTGCTGGCTAGTTGAATAAGCTAGCGCATTTTCTTTTGTAATCTTACCCTCTTTTAGTACTTTCATCAAAGCCTGAGTTTGCGTACCCATACCAGTTTGTTGTTGATTTAGCTGCATCTGAGAGTAAATTTGATGTATTTTGTTTTCACGTATCAAGTTTGAGATAGCCATATTGTTTATTAAAATTTCATGCACCGCACACCTTCCACCGCCTATCTTTGGGATCAGGCTTTGTGAAACGACAGCAGTTAGCGAAACACTAAGCATATTTCTTACTTGCAATTGCTCACTTCCATCGAAACTATCAACGATCCTATTTATAGTTTGAATGGCTGAATTTGTGTGAAGCGTACCAAAGACTAAGTGTCCAGTCTCAGCCGCCGTGATAGCCGTTGAAATCGTCTCTCTATCTCTCATCTCGCCCACAAGTATGATATCCGGATCTTCACGAACCGCAGATTTTAGAGCCCTTGAGTAGGAAGTTGCGTCAGTGCCGATATTTCTATGAGAAAATAGAGCTTTTTTATTGTTATGTACAAACTCGACTGGATCCTCAATTGTAATAATATGCTTTCTATAATTTAAATTTATCTCATTAAGCATGGCTGCAAGAGTTGTTGATTTACCACTTCCTGTCGGTCCAGTAACCAAAATAAGACCTTTTTCACGCTTAATAATATGCTTAAAAATTTGTGGGGCATTTAGCTCATCAAGAGATGGGATATTGATTGGGATTATACGAAAAGCAGCAGCTAAATCGCCATTCATGGTATAGTAATAGTTGCCACGAAAGCGACCAATATCTGGAAGCTCGATCGCAAAGTCAAGCTCTTTATTATTCTCAAGTTCACTTTTTTGTTCATCAGTAATCAAAGCAAAACATAAATTCTCTATATCCTTGCCTCTTAGTACGCCAAAATCAATAGGCTTTAAAGCACCATCTACTCTTATTTGCGGCTCAGATCTTGAAACAAGGTGAAGATCACTTGCCTTATCACTCACAACAGTTTTTAAAAGTGTTTTTATATCGCCAGCAAGATTATTAAGGCTATTATCTTCTGGTATTTTTACACTTAAATTCTTTGCCTGAAGCTGTTCGATTAGATCCATATTTTTACCATTATTCTATTATTTTTGGTACAGCAAAAAAATGCCCTTCACGTGAAGGAGCGTATTTCAAGATCGTATCAATCACATCACTTGGTCTTGGCTCATCTTCTCTTAAAGGTGTGCCACCTTTTATAGAGCTAACTACAGCTTCATCACTGCTTAGATCAAGTTCATTTAAAATATCAACAAAAGATACAATCTCGCTTAGTTGTTTTTTTACTTCTTCTCTTTTTTCATCACTGATTTGTAAGGCAGAAAGTTTTTCTAATTTATTTAAAAGAGTGTCATCTATTTGCATTATATAAGTAACCTTATTAATTAATTTTGAGCCATTATATCACATTCAAGCTTTAATTTTGGGATAGTTTTAATTTAATTATGTTAAAATCTGCGAATTAAAATTTTTTAAAAATAAAGGAAAAGCGTTGGCTATAAAAGAAGATCTAACACAGATAAAACAAGAGATTGGTGCTCAAGAACAGTTTTTAGAAAGCATGATCAAAGGTGAGCGTTTCTTTAGAAAGTATAAAAAATTTATGATAATTGCCATTATTGTTGCCGTCATTGCAATTATTGGATTTTATTCGAACAAAATAATAAATGATAATAGAATTGAAGATGCAAATTTGGCTTACTCAAAGCTCATTTTAAATCCAAACGATGCAAATGCCTTAAGCATTTTAAAAGAAAAAGAACCAAATTTATATGCACTTTTTTCACTTCAGCAAAAGCTTGATAAAAATGAGACAAATGGCATTAGCGAGCTTGCAAATTTAAAAGTAAATCCTATAGTAAAAGATATTATTCTTTCACAAAATGGTAATGCAAACACTCAAATTTTAAGCGAATATAGCATACTCTTAAAAGGTTTTGAGCTTTTAAAACAAAACAAAATCAAAGAAGCAAATGATGAGTTTAATAAAATTTCACTCGACTCTCAACTTCAAACTTTAGTTAAAAATTTAAAACACTATCAGGGAATAAAATAATGAAAAAAATTACTCTTTTCTTGGCTTTTGCCTTGGCCTTAGTTTTAAGCGGATGTGGCACAAAAAGACAATATTTCGAGCCAGCTCAAACCTCTGGCAAAATTTCTTTGTCAAAAGATATGCCATCTTATATCAAATCAACAAATGCAAATGGTGCCACTCTTGACAACGGCAATATCGTCACCAAAAATGGCCTAAATACAAGCATTAAGTTGCCTGAAAATTTTAATTTCTTAAATGAAAACAACGGCTTTATCATCTCAGCTAGCATAAATGGCGATCTAAATGTGACAGATCCTAGTGGACACAGCGTTTATAGTAATAAATTTCCAACAGCAATTGTTGCTGCTTCTCTTGATCAAAACCTATTAGCAGCTATCAGTGCAACAAACCACATCTATCTAATAGATATAAATAATGCAACAACAATAATGGAATACAGCTCGTCTAATATAGCAGCAGTTGATTCAAGGATCGTAGCACCATTTTTTATGAGCTCACTGATTGTATATCCGGCATTAGATGGCAAAATTTATATAGTACAAAAAGAGACTGGTAGAATTTTACGTGACGTGGTCGTAAGCTCTGAAAATTTCTTTAATAACATCATATTTTTAGGCGTTGAGGGCGATAATCTAATCGCAGCAACAGCTAAAAAACTTATCGTCATTAACCCAAACCAAACAGTTTATTATGACGGTGAGATCAAAGATGTACTAGTTAATAACGATGAAATTTATATCTTTAAAAAAGATGGTACGATCGTAAGAACAAATCTTATGCTAAAAGAGCAAAATAAAGTTAATTTCAAATTTGCCATCTTCTCAGCAGCTACTATTATCAATAATAAGCTCTACGTAATCGAAAAAACAGGCTACGTTATAAAAACAAATTTAGACCTCAGTGGAGCTGAAATTTATGAGTTTAGCGATGAGATAAAGGATAAAAGCTTTATGGGCAATGGTGCCTTTTATTATGATAATGAGCTTGTTAATCTAGGGCAATGAACCAAAAAATTTGGGAGCTTTTTGAAGCCAAAAAAATCCTTTTAAAAGATATCAAAGCACTTAATACAAGTGAATTTAGCACAAAAAAGACGCTTGATATCTTTTGGGGGGTGGACAATAAGAGCTTTTACAATCTTGTCTTTTTAAGAACAGCAAAAAGTAGATTACTACGCAAAGAGGCTTTGGAGCTTGAAGAAATTTCTAAAAAAATAGAGATGAAATTCCAAACAAGCCTAAGAAAAAAAACTATATTTTATAACTCAGAAATTTGTTCTAAAGCCTTAAAAGAACTACAAGATAATAATTGGCGATGTTATGATTTTGTGTAATATAGGCAATACTAACGCTACATTTTTAGAAGATGGCAAAATCTCACGTATGAAAATTTCTGAGTTTAAAAGCTATAAGCCAGAAAAAAAAGTATATTTTATATCCGTAAATGATGAAATTTTAAATATTTTAAAAGATAATAAGATGTTTGTGGATCTAGAACCATTTTTTACTATTGATACGATATATCAGGGTCTAGGAGTAGATAGAATCGCAGCATGTTACTCTATAAATAATGGCGTAATCGTTGATGCTGGAAGCGCCATAACAGTTGACATTATGGCAAATTCTATCCATCTTGGAGGATATATCTTGCCAGGCATTTCAAGTATGCTAAACGCCTACAAAAGTATCTCGCCACGACTTGATATTACTATAAATTCACAAATTGACATAGATGCACTACCACAAAAAACAGCTGATGCCGTGAGTTATGGCATTATTAAACCGATAATAACTCTACTAGATAAGCTAGCCGGTGATAAAAAAGTCTATTTTACTGGTGGAGATGGCGATTTTTTGTCAAAATTTTTTAAAAATGCTATTTGCGACAAGATGCTAATTTTTCGTGCCATGCAAAAGCTAATAACTGAAAAGAAAGATATGATAATATGATAACAGTAGCACTACCAAAGGGAAGAATAGCCGAGGCAACACTAGAAATTTTTAGAAAAATTTTTGGTTCAAGTTTTTTATTTGAAGATAGAAAATTAATCCTTGAAGAAGGAAATTTTAGATTTTTAATGGTTCGCAACCAAGATATCCCAACTTATGTCACTGAAGGTGCAGCTGATATTGGTGTAGTGGGGCTTGACGTACTTGAAGAGCACAAGCCAAACGTTGTAAGACTACTAGATTTAAAAATCGGACAGTGCAAAGTTTGCATTGGCATAAAAAACGACTCTGAACTAGATCTAAACCAGCCAGAGCTAAAAATAGCCACAAAAATGCCAAATATAACAAGAAATTATTTTACAAAACAAGCCGTAGCTGTAAAGATCATCAAGCTTTATGGCTCGATCGAACTTGCACCATTAGTTGGCTTAAGCGACGCGATAGTTGATGTAGTAGAGACTGGCTCAACCATGAAACAAAATGGACTAAAGATCGCTGATGATATCATGCAAAGCTCAGCTTATCTAATAGCAAATAAAAATAGTTTTATCATTAAAAAAGATGAGATTTTAGAGCTTTATAAAAAAATCAAAGAAGAAATTTAAAGTCCTGCTGCCTCATCATAAAGTACAAAAATTTCTCTAGTGATATAAAGTCCAACTATTCACTTATAAATTCTTTTAGAATAATGCATTGGTAGCTATTGGCGCACATTAGCACTTAGCAATACAAATTTAATCATGAGAGATTATTATTTAATCAAATTTTAGTCTATTGATTGCCATCAAAAACCAAGGCAATGATCCTAGCAAATTTAAAGCGACCAGTGATAATGGCTTCTTATCCTGTCATAAGAGTAAAAGCTCTTAGCTGATGGACTAAAATTTATGGATACTCTAAAAGCAAATCCTCACAACTCAGTTTATGATGGTCCGACTTTATACTGCGATGAGTGCCACGAGCATAAAATTCCACAATGAATGGGGAGGGTAACACCTTGAAAATTTCAAAAACTATTAGTGCCTATAATCTTTATAAGTAAAATTTTGGATTTTTAGTTGTTTTGCCAGTTCATTATGCATTTTATGATACAAGCGGAGATAAATTTCTGTATAGTTTGTCATGAGATGGATCCTATGGTCATTGCATATAACGACGACATCCACAGTGGTAATGGTAAAACAGGCATCAAAGCAAGATGCGTAGACTGCCACATACCACATGACAATATCGCAAAATACGCTCTAACAAAGGCAAAAAATAACATCTTAGAGGGCTGAGTATATTTCTTTGGTGATCATGATGTGATTGATTGGCATAAGAATATAAAAAATCTCGAGTATTTCGTATTTGATAATAGCGACACTAGCTCCACACAAATGTAATAGATAACAACACTTCAGCACAAATTCAAAAGATGCATGCTCACCATCAACAACTTAAAGAGTTAAAATGTGCAAGCTACCAATATGATGTATGACATGGGTATGGTTTAGAAATTACCTTGAATACCGAAAGCTAACATATAAAATTTATGAGAAGATTATATTAGAGCAAAAGATTGATGTTAAGAAAAAATCTTCAAAGATGAATATAAACCTACAAAAGAAGAAGAGGAATTTTTAAAACAAAAGGCTGATAAGAATAATGCAAAACATGTTGGTGGATAGTCTAAACTTTCTATTAATCAGGCAAGCAATTTGGTCTTACCTGATTTTACATATTACATAAAGCTTTTTAATACAAATTTTTATTACAAAGATATAGATAAATCTAAATTGGAAAAATTTATAAAAATATTAAAGATAAAATAATAAATTTTAGTTTTTAAAATTTAAGAAATTTGCACAAGCTCTTTGTTCTCAAGCTTGTAGGAGCTATCGCATTTTGCTGCTAAATCGTTGTCGTGAGTGACTAGAACAAGGGCGGCATTGTTTTCATTTATATAGTCAAATAAAACTTGCATCACCTCATTTGCAGTTTGCTTGTCAAGGTTGCCCGTTGGCTCGTCTGCAAAGATGATCTTTGGCTTTTTAGTAAGCACTCTAGCGATACTAACGCGCTGCTGCTGACCGCCACTTAGTTCGCCAACTTTTTGGTTCATAACGCTTGAAATTTTAAGCGCTTCAAGATCATTTTTTTCTATATTTTCACCAGATAAGATACTTGCAAGCTCGATATTTTCATAAGCACTAAATCCTTTAAAAAGATAGTGCGACTGGAAAATAATGCCAAAATTAAGCCTTCTAATAGCCAAAAGCTCATTTTGAGAAAGCTCGTAGATCGATCTATCTTGATAGATAACCTCGCCAAAATTTGGCTTCAAAAGTGTTGAAAGTATGTGTAAAAGTGTTGATTTGCCACAACCGCTAATGCCGGTTATCGCGATGCTTTGTTTTTGATTGAGAGTTAAATTTATATTATTAAAGAGCGTATAATCATACGCAAAGCCTAGATTAGACGCTCTTAAAATTTCCATTAGCCTATTTGAGCAGCAACTTCTGCAGCAAAGTCATCTACTTTTTTCTCTAAGCCTTCGCCAAGCTCGAAACGAACGTATTTTACGATCTCGATCTTGCCGCCAAGCTCTTTGCTCTTCTCTTCGACAACTTGTTCGATAGTCTTTTTATCGTCCATTACATAAAACTGACCTAAAAGTGTAAGGCGTTGATCAAGCACTGTGTTATCAGCGTAAAATCTCTCGATCTTACCAGGGATGATCTTATCCCAAATTTTCTCAGGTTTGCCCTCAGCTTTTAACTCTTCTTCAATCGCTTTTGTAGCTTTTGCAAGCTCAGCGTCGCCTATCTGGCAGCGGCTAGCATACTCAGGGATGTGGTGAAGTGGCTTGCCTAGGCGTTTTAGCTCTTCATTGTCTTTTTCAAGCTCAGCGCGGAGTGCGATAAATTCTTTCTCAACAAACTCTTTATCTAGGTCTTTGTAGCTTATAATGCTTGGCTTCATTGCAGCTGCGTGCATACATAAATTTCTTATAAATTCAGCTGCTTTGTTTGCAACTTCAGCACTTTCGCAAGCTGCACCGATAAGCACGCCAACACGGCCATTTGAGTGAACATAGCCATTTACCACGCCCTTGTCATCAGCGCTAATTGTCTCAAAGCGGCGAACTACAAGGTTTTCACCGATAGTTGCGATCTGAGTTTTGAAGTAATCTTCAAATTTAACACCATTTAAAGTGCTTGCGTTTAGCTCTTCAACTGTTGTTATGCCACTTGATTGGATATGAGCTGTTGCATCTTTTGCAAGTGCTTGAAACTGTGGGTTTCTAGCAACGAAGTCAGTTTCAGAGTTGATCTCGCTGATAGTTGCTTTTTTGCATTTTGAGCAAACTTCAACACTTACCAAGCCCTCGCTTGCAAGGCGATCAGCCTTTTTAGCAGCTTGACCAAGACCCTTTTCACGAAGGATATCAACAGCTTTTTCCATGTCGCCATTTGCTTCGCCAAGTGCCTTTTTGCAGTCCATCATGCCAGCTCCGGTTGATTCGCGGAGCTCTTTTACCATTTGTGCAGTTATTTCCATTATTCTTCGTCCTCGCCAAAGTCTTCTTCGCTCATAGCCTCAGCTACAACCGCGTCTTTCTCGTCTTGGCTTACTTCTTCGCCAGCAACTTGCTCGCCACCATCTTGTTCAAGAAGTGATTTACCTTCGTTGATCGCTTCAGCCATCTCTTGGCAGAAAAGCTGAACAGAGCGGATCGCGTCGTCGTTTCCTGGGATCGGATAGTCAACAACGTCAGGATCGCAGTTCGTATCGATCGGTGCTACAACTGGAATTTTTAAGCGGTTAGCCTCTTGAACAGCAATTTTTTCTTTAACTGTATCAACAACGAATATCATATCAGGTAGGCTTTTCATATTGCGGATACCACCAAGAGTTGCGATAAGCTTCTCTTTTTTGCGGCGAAGCATTAAAGCCTCTTTTTTAGTTAACAAATTTATCGAACCATCTTCTTCCATAGTTTCGATAACTTCTAGTTTGCGGATAGACTGTCGGATAGTGCCAAAATTTGTCATCATACCACCTAGCCAGCGGTGATTTACATAAGGCATTCCACATTTTTCAGCGTACTCTTTGATGGCGTCGATAGCTTGTTTTTTAGTGCCAACAAATAGCACTGACTTTCCCTCAGCAGCTGCGTCACGAACGATATTATAAGTGTAGCGGAAGTAGCGGATAGTCTTTTGTAGATCTATAATATAGATACCTTTTCTCTCGCCAAAGATAAATTTTTTCATCTTTGGGTTCCAGCGGCGTGTTTGGTGACCAAAATGTACGCCACACTCTAATAAATCTCTCATAGTTACCATGAGTTTCTCCTTGTTTTAGGCATTTTGCCTTGAATTTAGTTTTATCCTCCACGACCATTAATACTTTCGCACAACCAAATTTAGGATTGTCGTGTGTGAAATAAAGGGGGATTATACTTAAAGTAATATGAATTTAAACTAAAGTTTATTTACTTAATTGTGAGTCTTCTTCGATTTTTATTAACTTAGCAAAAATTTCTACCAATGCTTGCCTTTGTTTGGATGAAATTTCAAACTTCTTAACATTTAAAAGAATGCTTACAAACTCCTCATTTTGTAGCGTTTCTACGCCAAATTTTCTTGCATTTGTAGTGATTTTTAGCACAAGAGGATTTTTTGATTTAAAGTTTTCGTAAGACATTCTTTCTCTACTTTCAAAATTACAAAGCAATTATAAAAAATTTATAATAAATTCGGACTCAAATTTATATCAAACTTTTATTCTTTTATCTCAAAACTAAGTGTCGTTTTTAACGTCTCTTTATCACACTTCGCAGCATTTGGATAAGGTCTTTCATAAATCACATCAAATACCCAAAATCCTGGTCTTAGAGCTAACACTTCAGTAATGCCTTGCTCATCAGTCATACCGTAAAATGCGTGCTTATGGTCTAAAAATCCAGCAAAAATACCAGTTAGCTTAGCTCGCTCTAGCGGCTTTCCATCAGCAAAAACCTGCAATTTAAAAGGCTTATCTACTCTAAATTCCGCTGGGTTTTGTAGCGGTACGATCTCAATTTTAACTCCAACAGGTTTAGTTACGAAGTCGTTTGTTTCACCTAAATTTAAGACTCTCTTAGATGTTATCGTCATCAGCCGACAAATCTGTATATCACTTAGATCCTTTAGATCAAGCTTTGTTTTATCTATTAGCCACTTGCCATCACTACGTTTTTTAAGCGAATACATAGGATTTTGCTGTGCTAGTAAGATATATGTGCCTTTGTCTAATCTTTCGCCCTCATAGCGGTAGTTCTCGCCACTTTGTGTAAGCTTCTTTTTGCTACCATCTTTACTTATTACAGTAATTGGCGCAAAAAGATGGACGCGTTCAGCAATAATAGGCTTTAGCTTTGGAAAATCATCGCTATAACCCATATTTGCGATAAATTTTCCTAGCTTTTCATCATTAGCTCCATCTACCCAAAACATGTGTGCTTGCACCATATAAAAGGCTCCTGTTAACATAACAGCGGTCAAAATTTTACCTATTTTCATGATTTTCCTCGTTGTTATTTTTGAGATTTGACGTCAAATTGTAGCTAAAAATTATTATATTTAGCCATTTTTTAGATCAGATTAAATATCAAAACGTTCAATACAATTTAGCTAGCAAATTTTAACAGGCAAGTAATGAAGCTAAAAATTTGCTTTTATTTTTTAGTATTTATTGATGCAACTCTATTCATCACAAATCCGCAAAAACGCCCGGTCCTGATCTGTTTGCGGTATGAGAATAATTCATCTCTCTCAAAAGTACAACGAGGATTTAGCCATATTTGCTCTACTCCAAGCTTAGCAAATTCGTCTAATAAAGCTGCGTTTATATCAAATTTTCCATCTTTTTTATATCGGTTAAATTCACCAAGATCTAGCTTGCCTACTTCGTAGTTTTGCACTTTAATATTTGCGCCTATAAATACGCGTAAATTACTATCGCGACAACCAAACTCACTCGTCATCAGCCCCACTGCATTTGTGCAAATTTTACTAGTAACACCTGCGCGTCCCGCATGCACAGCTGCGACTACGCCAAGATGTTCATCTATTATCAAAACAGGTGCACAGTCAGCGACTAAGACGCAAAGCGCCACGCCTTTTAATGATGTTATCACACCATCGCACGGAGGTAGAGTATCGTTAAAATCTTGCAAAATTTCCACTCGATTTGAGTGGATTTGGTTCATAAATTTTAAATTAATAGGCATAATGCCAAGCGCCGTTGCTAAAATTTTACGATTTTGTGCGACCTTTAGTGGATCATCGCCAACATGATCTGCTAAATTTAAGCTCTCATAAGCGCCCTCACTCACACCGCCAAATCTATTTGTAAAGCCAGCTAATACGCCATTTTTATCAAAAACGATCTCCAAATTTTCACGCATCTTCGCTCGCTTAGTAGAGGCTCGAAATTCTCTCGACTTCATCCCAGCTAAGGCTGCCATTTTGCTTAGCTTCAAGCATCCTAGCCACGTAGCGAGCCAGCAGATCGCTCTCGATATTTACGCGTCTGCCCACTTTAAAAGTGCCAAAAAGGCTATCTCTAAAAGTGATGGGTATGATAGTTAGCCTTATACCCTTTGACAAAATTTCATTTATCGTAAGGCTCACACCCTCAACGCCCACTGAGCCCTTGTTTGCCATCAGAGCCATCGCCTCTCGCGGTAGATCGATGTAAAAATCAACGCCATTTTCATGCTTTTTTATAGCTGAGATCACGCCGATAAAGTCGATGTGGCCCTGCATCAAATGCCCATCTACTCGCTCTCCAAGTTTCATCGCAGGCTCGATATGCACCTTACCAGTTAAATTTTCAACCGCGACATTTGCTCTGCTTTCTGCGCTTAGCTCCACACTAAAGCCATCATCATATAGTTTTGTCACACTTAAGCAAGCGCCATTTACTGCGATACTATCGCCTAAATTTGGGCGAAATTTAGCCTTTAGCCTTAATACATTTTGCGAGTAGCTAACGATCTCGGCAAGCTCCCTGATTAAGCCATTAAACATATTTTGCCTTTAAAATTTTTTGAAGATTTTACTAAATTTTGCCTAAATTTGGGTATTAGCATATTTAATTATTTTCTATATTCAAGTAGATGGCAGGAATGGAGAAACTTTTAGTAGTAGCGTCAAGAATATTAGTAAAAATTTGGTGGCAAGCTACTTATTTAGAAAAATTTATTAGGCAAGTCTGGTGTAAAACTTTGCTATAAATTTTAGATAGCATGCCAAAATCAACAAATACTCTATGAATAAAAATAATATTTATTTTTCAGCATTAGCTTGTCTGTAAGATCAGCCACGTTTTGCTAAAATCGCGCACTAACAGATCATCTCTCTTTATCCACAGATAAATTCTGCCCTCTCCGTCCCAGTCCATGTCGCCCTCATCATCACTATCTATCTGTAAAAGTAGTTGCCACTGGGCAACATTTTTCTCAAATTCTGCTATTCTTGGGTGGTGATAAGCACTACTATCACCGCAACTAAGCCCATTTGTAACTAGCTCACACTCTAGCTCCATACCATCTTGGACATTATCGGAGTGCCCAAGGAGCTTATTTTCTTTAGCCTGCCAGCTTGGCTCAATAACCTCATGATAGGCCTCCCACTCAGCTTCACTAATTTTACTAAATGGCATAATTGAGCTTTGTAAATTTGGCAAATTTATCTCATTTTCAAAGCTAAGCAAGCGCGCATTAAATGTAAAATTTTCTCCCTCTAAGCTCTCCGCTCTCCTGCGAGAAAGTGGCCCATGATTTACATCAGAAAAGATCACTGCAAAGCCATTTTTATCGGTAGGATCATAGCCCCAAATACGCAAATTTCTATCATAAAAAAGATAGAGCATACCACTTTTTGGCAGTAGTGAGTCAATGTCAAATTTGCTAGCTTCAGCAAAATTTATCTGTGCCACAAAACTTAAAGCGCCATTTTCATTTGAAGGCCATGATAAACCATCTGGTAGATCTGGCGAACCGCCAAATTTAGACGCTCCAACGGCGATATCATCGTCATTTTTAGCTTGCGTATCTATCCTTATGGCATTTCTTGCTAGTGGCGATAAAAGTTTAAAAAGTTCATCCAGCCCACGTTCTTTACAACCTTTAGAAATTTTTGCAATATCCATATTTTCCTCTTTAACAAGCATCACCGTATATATGATACTTCTTACAATGCAAACAACGAAACAAATATCCAGCAATATCGCCAGCTTTAACAAGATGTTCGCGTAGCATTTTATCGTCATACTCGGCTCTTTTTGCATAGTCCTCAAAGACATCGTCTGCTATACCCATTTCTTCAAGCTCTTTTGTGCCAACGTCACCTAAAAATTCGCAATAATCATCACAACAAGCTATCCAATGCTCGCCCTGCCAGCTCTCGTAGCCCGGGGTTCTTCTAAAGAGTTCGTCATCCTTTTTAGCATCACTTGTATTTAGTTTGTCAGCATCTTGCACAAATGTAGCGTCAAATTTCTTAGCAGCCTTACCACTAGAAATACAAGTAGGACAAAGATACGAAATATCTTGCTCGCAATAAATGCTACCGTTATAATAAACTTCAGTATCTTTGCCGCAGCACTCACACACTATATTCATATCATCTTTAAATGCGCCGGTTCTTAAAGGATTGGGATGGTAAATAAATTTTGGCAGCGTAGTGGCTTTGTCTTTTTGAGCTAAAATTTGACCTCTACTTTTTGGGCGAGGCAGCGCCCATTTATCATTTTCGTCAATGAATTGCACTAGATAGCCAAGTGTCTTTAGCTGTTTTTTATCACTTTTGTCATGTATTTTTAAAAGTAAGTCGTAAGCACTCTTTCTCATAGATAAAAGCTGATAAACATCGACCAAAACATACTTTGCGCAAATGTCATCACAATTTTCCAACTCTTCTTTAAACTGATAGAGTGCCTCAATACTAGAAGCATTGCCATTATTTTTATAATATTCTTTTGAAAGAGTGATATATTTTTCTTGAAATTTATTCATTAATATTCTTTATATGGATTTGACATTAACAATTTTAGTGTTTAAATCTTAAAGATAAAAAAGCTAGTGTAAAAATTATGGCTGTTAAAACTATTAAATTTATATCGATTTTTAAATTATTTTAGTATTTTGGTAGATGATGCCACAAACAAATTTGATAAGTATTCTTATAAAATTGTTGTGACTATAAATTTATTCTTCAAATGCTCCGATAGAGAGAATTTTTTCTATTCTTTTTGCAACAAGATCATTTATATCAAGCTTTTCAAGCTCAGCTAGCTCTGAGATAAAATAATTTGCAAGTGCTTTTGCAGCACCATCTTTATCTCTATGGGCTCCATTTATCGGTTCATCTATAACAGCATCAATCAGTGATAGACTTTTTAAATCATCAGCTGTTATTTTCATAGATTTTGTAGCTTGTTCCTGTTTAGCTGGGTCATTCCAAAGTATTGCTGCACAGCCTTCTGGAGAGATAACTGAAAACACAGAATTTTTCATCATAGCAAGTCTATCAGCCACACCTATAGCTAAAGCACCACCACTTCCACCTTCGCCTATGACAACAGCAATTATTGGAGTTTTTAAATTTGCAAACTCAAACAAATTTCTAGCTATAGCTTCACTTTGTCCTCGCTCTTCAGCTCCAACACCTGGATATGCGCCTGGAGTGTCTATGAGAAATAAAATGGGTAGATTAAATTTCTCAGCCATTTTTGCAACTCTAAGAGCTTTGCGATAACCCTCAGGATGAGGCATACCAAAATTTCTTCTTAATTTGTTTTTAGTGCCACGTCCTTTTTGCTCGCCTATAACGACAGTCTTTTTGCCTCCGATATAGCCGATGTAGCAAACTATCGCTGGATCATCTCTAAATGCCCTATCTCCATGAATCTCATATCCATCAATCAAAAACGCATTAATATAATCAATAGAATATGGTCTATCTGGATGACGAGCAAGTTGCAAACGTTGATATTCGTTTAAATTTTTATATATTTTTGATATCTCTTTAGATAAATTCTTATTTAAAATTTCAACAGCATGTTCATCGCCTCTGATCTTAGCATTTGCTATATCTTCATCAATTTGTTTTATGCTTTTTTCAAAATCTAAATAATTTGACATCTTAATCCAACTTTTTAAATATTACGACGCCATTTGTGCCGCCAAAGCCAAATGAATTGCTCATAACAGCTTTTATATCAGCTTTTCTAGCTTTATTTGGAACGTAGTCTAGATCGCACTCTGGATCAGGTGTTTCATAGTTTATTGTTGGAGGGATAATGCCATCTCTCATTGCCATTATAGATATAACAGCCTCGATCGCACCAGCACCACCTAGACAGTGTCCAGTTTGACCTTTTGTTGAGCTAACTGGTGGACATTTATCACCAAAAACCGCTTTTAGTGCCGCAGTCTCATTCTTATCATTTACAGGTGTTGAAGTACCGTGCGCATTTACATAATCTATCTTTACACCTTTTGCCATATCAAGTGCTTGTTTCATCGCACTTAATGGACCTTCAAGTGTTGGTGATGTGATATGATGTGCATCTCCGCTCTCACCAAATCCAACTACTTCAGCATAAATTTTAGCACCTCTTGCAATAGCTGACTCATACTCTTCAAGTACAAGCGCACCGGCTCCTTCACCCATTACAAAACCATCACGATTTGCGTCAAATGGCCTTGATGCCTTACTTGGCTCATCATTTCTAGTTGAGAGAGCTTTCATTGCTGCAAAGCCGCCTATACCTACACCACAAATAGTAGACTCAGCGCCGATAACTAGCATATTTGTAGCTTGACCAATCATAATGCATTTTACAGCTTGCGATATCGCATGAGTGCTTGCTGCACATGCTGTTACACTAGACAAATTTGGACCCTTAAGTCCGTGATTTATAGAAACTATACCACCTAGCATATTTACAAGTGCAGATGGAATGAAAAATGGTGAAATTCTCTTTACACCTTTTTCAAAATATGTAATCGAGTTTTTCTCAATATTTGGCAAACCGCCTATACCAGCTGCTGAACTAACGCCAAATTTATGAGCATCAAACTCTTTAAAATTTGCATCAGCCATAGCTTCATTAGATGCTTTTATGCCAAGCTGTATGAAACGATCTACTTTTTTCACCTCTTTGCCGTCTAAAATGCTATTTGGATCAAAATCAGTTATTTCGGCAGCAATTTTAACAGGAAAGTCACTTACATCAAAGCTTGTGATCTCTTTCACACCTGTTTTACCCTCACAAATAGCCTTAAAAGAACTCTCTTTATCAAGACCAAGTGCGTTTATCATGCCTATACCAGTTACAACGACTCGTTTCAATACATCTCCTTAAATCAAACTGTGTAAATTAAATTATTTACCTAGTTTTTCTATATAATTTACAACGTCTTGAATGCTTATTAATTTCTCTGCTTCACTATCAGGAATTTCTACTTCAAATTTCTCTTCTAAAGCCATAACTAGCTCTACAACGTCAAGTGAGTCAGCGCCTAAATCTTCGATGATTTTAGACTCTAGTTTTACCGCTTGTGGATCTACGCTTAGTTGCTCTACAACTACGTCTCTTACGTCTTCAAATACTGCCATTTAAGGTCTCCTTATAAAAAATGTCTGTTATCTTATAATATTTACGCTTTTATTTATTTTAAATTTCAAAACTTGTCTGAAATTTACCTACATATAAAGTCCGCCGTTTATTTTTAGCGTCTCTCCAGTTACGTAGCTTGCGTGATCACTTAGTAAAAACGCCACTGCCTCAGCCACCTCGCTAGCGCTACCAAAACGTTTTAGCGGAATGTTATCGCTATAAGTTTTCTTCACCTCATCGCTTAGTCCATGCGTCATATCAGTCTCGATAAAACCAGGAGTTACGCTGTTAAAGCGTATATTTCTACTTGCACCCTCTTTTGCAAAGCTTTTGCTCATGGCGATTAGTCCGCCCTTGCTAGCTGAATAGTTTACCTGTCCAGCATTTCCCATCTCGCCAACGATAGATGCGACGTTTACGACCGCTCCAAAGCGCTTTTTACTCATCACTTTTAAAGCCTCTCTACATCCGATGAAAGCTGAAGTTAAATTTGCATTTATCACATCTGTAAATTCGCTAGTTTTCATGCGAAGCGCTAGCTTGTCATTTGTGATACCAGCGTTATTTACGAGGTAGCTTAGCTCGCCATCGCTATCAACTATCAAATTTATACCTTTTATAAACTCATCTTCGTCAGTTGCGTCAAATTTTATCACAGCAGCCTTGCCGCCATTTTGCTCGATCTCGGCCTGTAAAGCGTCTGCTATCTCAGGCTTTGAGCGGTAGTTTATCCACACTTTTAAGCCCATATTTGCAAGCGTCTTTGCGATCTGCGCACCGATACCTCTGCTTGCACCTGTTATTAGCACGTTTTTTCCGCTAAATTTCATAAATTCTCCTTATTTTTCTAATTTTTCAACGATTGTAGCTTATATAAGCTTAACGTCTAAATTTTATCGTTTCTTTCCCACTTTATCTTTTTGCCAAAACCAAGGACATTACTCGTAAATTTTAGTTTTTCAAGATTTATGCACCAAATTTTTGGATCCATTGTTTTTGCATAAAAAAATCTTTTAAAGTAAATTTCTCGTTCACTTACGCTAGCCTCTCTCATCACTCCTTGAAACTGCACACCCTCTATCTTGCCAACGATCTTTGTATCAAGAGCAACCGTACCAGCAACAAGCTTTGAGTTTTTTAAGAATTTAACATGTGAGCTCTCATCAGAGCTAGCTAACAAAAGGCTAAAATTTAGCTCATCAAAGGCGTAAAATGCACTAAAAGCGTAAGGCTGCCCATCATCATCGATGGTGCAAACACTTGCAAGATGCATCTTTTTTAAAAATTTTACTATCCTCTCATCCATCTAAATTCCCCTAAAAATGTCAAGAATGGCTTGAAATTTAAAGATGACTACGGCGATTATCAGCACCCAAAGCGTAAAAATAATAAGCTCTACTAAAGTAAATTTATCTTTTGCAACTTTTTTAAAAACAAGCATCGTTAAAAATGCTCCCAAAAAGCCGCCAATTAGCGAAAAATAGTGGATCGCATTAACCTTTACAAAGCTTGGCAAAAGCCCTTTAAAAAATAGTGAAAACATCAAAATAGCAAGCAAATTTGCAAGTATCAAATAATAGCCAACGACTGGTAAAACTGGGTAGAGCCTAGCAAAGCCAAAGCTTAAAACAGTGATAAGCATAAGCAAAAAGATCCTAGTCCCAAAACAACACATCGCCCGTCCTTTTTTGACGCATTTTACAAAATTTTGCTTTATGAAATTAAAATTTTGCCGATTTAGCCTCAAAAGGATTTAAAATGCAAACAAATTTTTACTCTCAAGGAAGCTACAACAACATGAGCTTTTCGATGAAGACTAGCTCAGGCGATGAGATAAGCTTTTCGATGTATGACAACAAAAGTTTGGAGTTTTCAAGCCAGAAAAATGGTACTTCAAGCCAAAGAAGTCTTACTCTCACGCACGAATACGGCTATGAGTTTTTATATAAAGGAAACGGCATAGACGAGCAAGATATGAAAGAGATCGAAGAAGCGATGAAGCAAATTCGCCCACAAGTTGATGAATTTATGAAAAACGTCAAAGAGGGCGACAAGATCGCTGGCAGCAGCCAAAGCATAAGTGATCTTTCAAACAAGATCAAGCAAATGCTACCTGACGCAAAAGATCTAAATCATAAAAATTTCATAAATGACAATATGCTAAAGATGTTTGACGAGCTTCTAGCTAAAAATGACGCAAATAAAAATCTACTAAGTGCCACAAAAAGGCTATTTGACACTTTGCTTGATGAGAGCAACAAACTATCTTACTACGCTTAAATTTAGAGCCTTTTGGCTCTAAATTTTAACTAGTGCCTCTCTTCGATAAAAGAGGTGCGACAAGACTATCACGAAATAAAGCTGAAAAAATAGTCCCACAAGCGGTACAAGCGAGATGAGATAAAACAAAAGTGTAAAAATTATAAATTTTATCCCGCCACCTTCAAGCAGTGCTAGCTCAAATTTATCACTATCAAGAGTGTTTGAGCCAACGTCTATCAGTAAAAGTTTGTAATAGATATAAAAAAACGGCACATTTATGATGAAAAAATTTAATACTGGTACAAATAAAAGCGGTAGGCAAACGAGCAAGATCCCAAGAAATTTCACGATCTCAACCATCATCATCTTTAGCACTCTAGCCGTGCTAGCCTCACTTTTAAGCACGTAGTTGTAGTGCCTTTTGTTTATCTCTTTAGTCACAACCGGCGTTAAAAAGCCAGCTACGATTAGAGCAATCACGATGCTAATAATGATCGTTAAAAAGGTGCTCAGAATATAAAAAAGTATACTAACTATCCATTTTGTGGCGCTAAAGCTTAAAATTTTAATAGCAATAAAAGAGAGTGCCGAGTTTGGCTCTAAAAAGGCAAAATTCTCATTTTTGGCGCTATCACTTAAAAGATCAAATATCTCACCGCCGCTCCAGATCGTAAGCCACGTGAGACTAAAAATGCTAAGGCAAAGTGGCAAGATGGATAGCGCTATAAATTTGGCTGTAAAAAAATCTTTAAAGCCAAGGCGAAGAAGGTTTATCATTTCACCTTTTTATATTCATGCTCAAGTGCTGCGTAAATTTCATCGATCCTGCTAACGCCATTTAACAAAATTTCACTCATCACCTCATTATCTTCGCGTCCGTTCCAATTTTTCTTATAGCTGCCTTCTTTGTAGCCATTATTTTGACGGAAGCGATTCAGCACGTTTTTAGCGATGTAGCACTCATAAAGTGAGTATAAATTTACGCCACATTTTAAAGACATAGAGAAGTAAATTTTTAAAATATCAAATATATCGTAGTCAAACCCACTACACTCATGTATGAGCATTTCAACGTCATTCATTATCTCATAAATGCTCTCGTCTTCGATCCTTAATGGCTCTTTACAAAACTTACTAAAACCGCTTGATTGGCAAATATCATCGGCTAAAGTTTCTATATCTCCAAGCTGTTTTGATTTATAAATTTGCAAAGCTAGGCTCATAATAAAGTGCCAGATATCAACAACTTCTATGCGTAAATTTTGCTCATCAGTCTTTGCATCGATGCTCTTCCAGTGTTTCCAAGCAAAGCTATCAATCAGCTCAGCGCACTCCATATATATGCAGCGCCTCCAGCTGATTAGTTTATTTTTATTAGTATAACCATTTTCCCAGCCAAGCCCATTTGTCTCATCATTTAGGCTTTGCTGCATCTTTAACATCTCTAAAATAATCGTTCTTTCATTCATTTTAGGCCTTTTAAAATTTTAAAGGATTATAACAAAAAATTATTAAATGCCACGAGGCAAGCTTGACTTAAATCATTTTATGTATAAAATTTAGGAGCTAAAATAGGCAAAAATTTCAAAGGAGAAAAAATGAGAGAAAAAGATCTAGTGGTTTGCAATGTTTGCGGACTAAAAAGCAGTGATGATACAAATGCAGTTTTTATCCACGCTCATAAAAATGGTGAAGAAGTTGATATCTGCACCAGTTGTGTTCCAAGCGTAATCCATGGCTCAGGTATGGTCGTAAAATCAAACGAAGAGATAAAGGCTGAAATTTAAACTTTAGCTATCATTTGAGGATCTTGTCTTACAAGGTCTTCAAATTCTTCTGCACCCATAGGACGAGATAAGAAAAGTCCTTGCACTTCATTACAATCAAGCTCTTTTAAGAAACGAATGTCTTCTTCTTTTTCTACTCCTTTTGCGCCAACTTTTATCTTCATTGCCTTCGCTAAATCGATAATTGCGGATACGATTTGTGCATCTATTTTACTATTTGATGCTTGAGCAACAAATTCACTTGCTATTTTTATACGCTTAACACCGTACTTTCTAATATAAATAAATGAAGTATATCCAGAGCCAAAATTATCTATACAAACATCTATATTATTTTCTTTAAGAATAGAAAAAATTTTATCAAGCGTTTTAGAATTATTTGTCCATATTTCTTCGCCAAATTCTATTTCAAAAAGCTCCGGGCTTATATGCTGCGAGCGTAAGCTAGAAATAAAATCTAAAACAAATTTTTCTGATTTACTTTGAATCTGCGCAACATTTATGCTTATTTTTGGTATCAAGAGTTTTTCTTTTTGCCATCTATCTACATACTCTATGGTCTTTGAAACTAAAAGCGAGTAAATATCGTTTAAGATATCACTATTTACATTGACCTCTTTCATAAATTTACTTGCTTCCATCAAGCCAAATTTTTCTGATTTCCAATATAAAAAAACCTCCGCGCAGATCATTTTTTCGATTTTTAGATCAAATATTGGTTGAAAAAATACATGAAGGTCTTCTTGTAAATTAGCTTTTTTAAGCGCGATCTCGATACTTGAGCTTAGGTGCATTTCATTGCTAATTTTATCGCTATAAACCATAGGATTTAAAGCTGGATTTTTCTTGGCGTAATACATTGCCATATCTGCATTTTTTATAATATTTCTTGGGTTTGACGAGCTATTTTTTGTTGCTACGTCTATGCCTATTATGCACTTAAGTCCAAAGTGATATCTATCTATTTGAATTGGTTTTTCAATAGCGTCTTTTAAGGCAATACCAAGATTTAAGCGTTTTGTATGACTATTTATCTCCATTTTTGCTAATACGATAAATTCGTCCGCACTAATCCTTGCTATGGCCTCTTGTCTATTGCAAACTTCAAGTATCCTTTTTGCAACTAGCTTTAAAATTCTATCGCCTATTTCATGCCCGTAAGATGTATTTATGCTTTTAAAACGGCTTAAATTTATATAATAAACTGCGATTTCCTCATCTTCGGAGATGCTTTTGCACATTCTTTCAAGCTCATTTACTATAAAATTTCTATTGCCAAGATCTGTTAGATAGTCTTTTTCGGATATATCTTGAAGTCTTAAATTTGCGAGCATAAGTTCATTAGTTCGCTCATGCATCGACTTTTCCATCTCTCTATGAAGATTTCTCTCATAATCTAATATTTTTCTGCTTGCAATAGAGCTTTTAACATAGTAATTAACAATAGCATTTACAACTAAAACAAAAAGTGAGATGAGCGCACTAAAAGATGTTAAATCTTCCTGTAATAGCAAAGGTAAAACTATTATTATTGGTAGCCATTTTGATCCTATTGAGATATCTTTATCGGTATTTGTAACATATTCATTTTTAGCTTTTAAATGAAAAGCTCCTATCATCAAGAAGAAGAAAGGAACGATATATAAAAAATCTATTTTATGGCCAAAATTTACATTTGAGATCTGACTATAGAAAATAAATAAATTTAGCATCGTAAATAAGATGCTAGCTGATATAAGGTAAAAGCCACTAATTTTTATATGAAGCAAACTGCTTGTAAAAATCTCACTTAAAGTAATAAAAAGTATAAGAAAATTTATGGCTACAATAGAGAGAAAAACGATATTTGATCTATTATTTATCATCGATGAAATATCTATTTCGTCAAAAATACCATATATTAACATTGCTATTAAAAAAAAGACACTTATGCTATCCATAATAATGGCTAGTTTTTCTTGACTGGCTGCAAATTTTGAATACAAAAATATACTAACGCCAGCTAAAATAGATATCATCGGCAACATAAAAAATACATCAAGATACGCATAAGAACTATGAGCCCGCAATAGTGCATCTTGATTTAACACCATTAATGCATCGCAAATAGACCATAAAAAAACACCAAAACATATTGCAAGCCAATGCGTTATTTTGGTTTTTACTTTATCCATTGAAGTATAAATGCCAAAAGTTATCATAAAGAAACTAAGCAAAATAGATATTTTTCCAATTAGATTATAGTCTAGTAAAGATGCTAATAGTGCAAATACGAATAGCGCTACAACTGCAACTAAGATCCATTTTTGCATGCCAGTTATAGATGATTTTGATAATAAAAAAATAGTGTCCCTCTCCTAAGAAATAGTCCAAATTATACAAAAATTGACTTTGCTTTTGGTTATAATTTCCCAAAAATTTTAAAATTCACAAAGGTATCTTATGAAGTGCAATATCGTCATAAATGGACAAAATTTAATAGATTATAAATCTTTTATCTTATTTTTCTCAAAGGCGGCAAGAAAGCAGTATTTTATAAACACTTTTATGATATTTACTGAAGCCATCATAGCTGGTTTTGTTGCTGATATGCTATTAAAAAGTAAAATTTTTACTGTTATTGGAGCTGTTTTTGCTATATTTTGGATCATTTTTTATCCTATTTTTTTAAAAAGAAGTCGCATAGCTGCATTAAAGAGAATTGAAATTTCAGACGTTCAAAAGCAAATGAATTTTGAAGTAAATGAGAAATTTCTGGCTTACTATGAAGGCGAACCCAAAGAAAATGAAAAATTTGACCTAAATGAAGTTAGTGAAATTTATGAACTAAAAAATATCTTTATCATTTTTTTAGAAGAAAAGATTCATCTAATAATCCCAAAAGATGAAACTAGCTCAAAAATGATAAATGAGCTGGCCAAACTTTGCCATAAAGATATTTTGAAATTTGAAAATTTTAGCGCAAAAAGCGTGCTTAAATAGCACTTATTATAAGCTTTTCAAAATCCTCTGCACTCATTGGCTTGCCCCAAAGATACCCTTGCACCTCATCACATCCAAGCTCTCTTAAAATTTCAAGCTGGATTTCATCTTCGACGCCTTCAGCGATAGTCTTTAGCTCCACATTTTTAGCTAAAGCTATAACGCTTTTTACTACGTCTTTATCTATATCATTTTTAGCAATATTATCTATCAGCTCTTTAGCGATCTTTAGGCGGCTCATAGGATATTTTTTGATGTAATTCATCGATGAAAAACCGGTACCAAAATCATCTATGGATATGCAAATTCCTCTATTTGAAAGCTCAGATAACGCGCTTTGCATCATCTCTTCGGCATTGACAAGGCTGGCCTCAGTGATCTCAACATCTACACAAGATGGATCGATGCCGTATCTATCTATGTAGCTTAAAAATTTAGATGCAAAATTTATATTATCAATCTGTTTTGGAGAGATATTTATACCTATTTTTAGGTTTGTATTATATTTTTCATTCCAAAAGGCCATTTGTTTTATAGCGTTTTTTGCTACCCATTTTCCTATCGCATTGATAATCGAGCTTTGTTCGGCTATTGGAATAAATTTTGATTGATCTACCGGACCTTTTATAGGAGAGTTCCACCTAACAAGAGCCTCTGCTCCTACTATTTTTTTACCTTCTATTAGATACTGAGGCTGAAACTTTAGCTCAAATTCTTCATCAAAGCTTATGCTATTTAGCAATATTTCTATATAGTTTCTATCCTGAATCATGCTTTTTATATCACTATAAAAAACATACTTTTCAGATGCATCTTTCTTTGCTGCTTCTAGTGCTGCTTCTGATTGCATGATAAAATCATCAGCCAAAATTTCACTAGTTTGTGTCGAGCTAATCCCTATTTTTGCATCAAGTACAATTTTATAATCATCTATAACGATTGGCTCTGAAATAGCTTTTAGTAGATAATGTAAAAATTCCCTGCAATGCACATTTTCGTTTTGCTTGATAACAACGATGAAGTCATCTCCACCAGACCTTGCAAATAAAGAATCGTTTGGTGGCAATATTGACTCAATATTTGAAGCGAACTTTGCTATTACATCATCACCGATATAATGCCCATATGAGTCATTTATCGCTTTAAAATGGTTTATGTCAATACTATAAATATCTATCTTTTCGCCAAGTGCCTTTGACTTTATCATCTCTTCAAGCCTTGCAATAAAATACTGGCGATTTAGAGCATTTGTTAAATAATCATATTTACTGATCCTTTGTAGGTGCCTATTTGTCTCTTCAAGCTCTTTTACTTTACTTTCTATCTGATTATTTAACACTTTTTTGATATGTATTTCACGTTTAATTAAAATATCCATCTTTCTAACATTAGAAAATGTATAAGATAATGCCCCGTATGCAAGCAGAGTAACCAAAATAGAAAATAACCATATCAAATTTATCTTCCAAGAGTACAAGATCATGATCGTCAAAAATACAGCGAAAACAAATAGCTTTTGTATTAAAATTTTATCAAAATCATTTCTGAGCGCCCTAAATTTTAGATTTGCCTCACCCTCTCTTAAATGAAGCGTAGCAACAAACAACATAAAAAATGAACTCTTAAATACAATGTCGTATCCAAAAAAGGATATTTCATCTATCCAAAAGTCCATTGTAGTGGTAAAAACATCATAAGTGCTTATTGCAATAAGCGCTATCAAGCATAAAAGTATAGATAGTCTTCTTTTTGAAAATTTAAGTGAAAAAAACGTAGTAAATGAAGTACAAAACATAAATAAATCTATGGCGATGTAACTTAGATTAAAAAAATCTTTTTGGCTTAAAACTTGAGTTAAATTTCTATCAAAAATCATAAACCACATAAAGCTAAAATATATTGCGGAAATAGAAACTGAGTCCACAAATACTTGCATTAAAAATAAATTTTTCAAATTTTTGATCAAAATGTAAAAAGCAGAAAATGCAAACATAAAATATGAAACTACGTATGAGATTTGTATAAAATTGACTTTAGAAAGAAATTGTTTAAGAAAACCAACCTTATCATATAGCATCCACATAGTATCTGATGCTACCCAGCAAGTAAGGCCTAATAATATATATATCCAATATGTTTTTAAATTTCTTGTCTCTTTTAGCTTTAAAAAGATAAATAATGTGATCATAAAATCAAATAGAGTAGTAATTATGTCTTCATAAAAACCACTAGCAATAAAATAACTAACAACATATACACAAAAAAGTATCAACATAAATAAAAAAGATGCTTGATTATCGTTGCTTATTTTACTTATCATGTTCTGTCTTTATCTATCTTTCTCTGCCTTTTTGGCTAAACTTTGCCATCTTTGCCACTCGCCACTATCATCAACGTCGTTGCCGATAGCTTCGTATCTAGCGTAAAAATATTCAACAAATTTCTTGCACTCTTCATCTTTTGGCAGATAGCTTAGCTCATCTTTTTGGCAAAATTTCTCCAAAAACGTGCTCGCATCAGCTTTTTTGGCGTATGTTCGCGCTAGATCGTAATAGTTCTCTAAGCAAATTTCTTTAAATTTAGCGTAAGCTTGCTCGCTCATATCTACGCTTAGCTTGCCATCAAATTTAAGCACTCCGGCTCTAAAAAGCAGGCTAAGATGTATGAGCCCCTCGCAGTAGTAAGCCCTCACCTCATCAACCTTTCGCCAAGCAATAAGCCCAACTGCACGGGCTATTAGCTCGTGAAAGACGGCCATTTTATACTCCGCCTCTTCGTGTAAGAAGAAATTTACTAACCCACCAGTTGTCGCCTTGTACTCTTCGATAAATTTGAAAACACCACTTTTATTCATACTCATCTCAGTATCAAGTCCGATAAAGAGAATGTGTCCAAACTCATGGCCAATCGTTGAAATCTCATATACTTTTTTCCAAATTTTTGGCTTTAAAAATAAAATTTCCCTACCAAAATCCAAAAATTCCTTGCTAAAAATTTCAGCCCCAAGCTTCATAAATGGCTTTGCCTTTGCGCTTTCATAGACGTGATTTACAAAGGCAAAAATTTTCTTACCACATTTTGCGCTCACACTTTCATCATTTGGCACTACCTGAGCGCTAAAAAGTCCGTTTAGCTCCGCGCCATAATAAATCATCGGCACACTTATATAAAGCTGCGTCCTAGCGATATTTTCGCTAACTGACTTATTTGTCTCAGCGTTATCAAACTTGATCTTTTCGCAAACGCTCTTATAAGTTTTTGCCACTTTTTCTTTAAATTTAAGCTCATCAATGCCCTCGCTATCAACCAGCCTGATATCCCACTCAAGCGCAACCGCGTGCGTGTAGGCATCCTCGTAGTACTCTAGCGGATGGCCCGGTTGAAGTGCGCCTTTTACATCCATCCACGCTATCTCAGCCTCTTGCCAAGCATTTATCACCTTTGCGTTGTCCTCTTCACAAAAGGCATTTTGTAGCTTTTCAAGGTATTTGACATAAGATTTTTGCTCGTCATTTTTGGCTAAATTTCTTAAAATTTCAAGATTTTTAGCAAAGACGCTTTTAAGCTCTCTCACCTCATCTTTAAAAGCAAGTGCATAAGGCAAAAAGCTAAATTTATTACCTTCTTTTACTACCGCGCCATACGTTCTATCGGCCCTTACGCCGTTACTATCACACTGAAATAAAGCATTTTTAGTAATAAACTCATTTGCCTGGCTTAGATCTTTAAATTTAGTCTCAAACTCTTTGTTTGTAGTGTCGATAATACGATCCTGCCATGAAATTTGCCACGCATTTAGACTAAGCCCAAGTTCATGCATAGCCTGCACAAAAGCTTGGTTAAACGGATCTAAAATTTTCTCTTCTTTGGCCTTTTCTAAAAGCTTGGCGTGCAGATTTTCATATAAATTTCTAACGTAGCCATACATTAAATTTAGCACTCGTTTTTGCTCGTCTTCGCCTAAATTTAGCTTTTTTAGCTCATTTTGAAGCGGATCAACTTTAAGATCTACTATCCTTCTTGCAAGAGCTAGTTTCTGGCTTGGTGTGCCAGCAAGACCACAAATTTTAACAGCTTCGTTTATAATGTCATCGTCTAAATTTTTATAAATAGCATTTAACTTATTTTTTTGCTCTTTTGTGAGTTCATTTAATCTTTTAAAATCATTCATTTTTTCATCCCCTGAAGTTGCAAGATTTTAGCATAAAGCCTTAAAATTTGCTACAATCAACCAAAAATTTTAACATCTAAAAGGCAAAAAATGGATATTTTAAAGGATTTTGGTGAGCCACGCATAAAACAAGTTATGTTGCCAAAGGACACAAACTCAGCTGGAAATATTTTTGGTGGCTGGATAATGAGTCAGATCGACCTTGCAGGTGCACAAGCTGCAAGAGAAATTTCTCCTGAACGCGTTGTGACGATCTCTATGAAAGAGATCATCTTTAAACAACCTGTCTTTGTTGGCGATGTGCTAAGCTGCTACGCTAAAATCATCTCTGTTGGTAAAACCTCGATAACAACGCAAATAGAAGTAACCGCTCTTAGGCTAAATCCGGGCGGATATAGAGAAACTATACACGTTACTAGCGCTACCGCAACTTACGTAAGCGTAACAAAAGATGGGCTTAAAAAGCCAATCGATGAGAAGCTAAAACAACTTCATGGATTTTAAAAATTTGGTTGCGATTTATGCAACCAAATTGAAAAATTAATACTACTTTTAAAAATTATTGAAATTTAAAAATTAAAAAGCAAAAATTTCAACTTGATTAAATACTTTCTAAGATAAAATCCAAAACTACTTTTGGGAGAATCATGAAAAAGTCACGTTTAGGCCTTTTGCAGACACAAATTTTAGATATCCTAACTCAATCCGAGCTTGATAAATTTGAGTACAAAAACCTTCCAAAAACAAGCATCATTTACGCAGAAGAGATCAAAATCGTCATTTTAAAAAGCGGCTGTGCAAAGCTTTCGTTTTTTGAAGACGGGGAAGAATTTATCCTTTACCGTTTGGAAGCAAACAACATTGCAGTTCTTGATGATAATTGTGCATTTGAAATTTTAGAAGACGCAAAAATTTACTCCATAAACTTAAGCGAAATAAGTGAAATTTTATCAAATGTAAATGTTGTAGATGAAATTTTAAAAGCGGCGTTAAACGCCATCATCGTACAACGTCAGATCATAAAATCAATACTTTTTGAAGATGCGAAAGGCAGGATTGCAAATTTTTTGATTGAGCTTGCACGCGAACAAGATCTAAAACAAAATGGCTATCATTATGTCTTTTTGCCATTTTCTTTAAAAGTACTATCAAGCTTTGTGGGGCTTAAAAGACAAAGCGCCTCAACTGCATTTAATGAGCTTATAAAAAACGACATCATAAGAAAAATAACGCCACACGAGTTTTTGATCATAGATTACGAAAAGCTCGAAAGTTACACAAACTAAAAATCAAAAATTTTTAATAAAAAAGATAATTGTTAGCAAAAAGAGTAATTTTAAAAGATTAGTCTTTGCTAAAAAGCAAAGACTAAGAGTTTTAAGCTTTTTTCTTCATCTCAAATTTATTAGCCATGAAGCCAACTAAACCAACAAAGAAAACTCCTCCGACGATATTGCCAAGAGTAACCGGAACTAGGTTTTTACCGATAAAATTTCCCCAGTTTAGTACTTCTAGTTTATCGGCTGTAGTATGAAGCAACGCTGCTGCAGCATTTATATCACCACCGCTTGCTGCGATATAGTGAGCTTTAGAAATGATGGCTTCAGTTATGATGAACATATTTGCCACGCAGTGCTCCATAGAGCATGCAACAAACGCACCGATCATCCACATAATAGCAAAAAATTTACCAGTTAGATTGCTCTCGCTTGTCGCAGTCCAGACAGACATACAGACAAAGACGTTACAAAAAATTCCACGGATAAATAGCTCATGAAATGGTGCTGTAATCTTACCAATAGCAGCTGGAACAAAGTGTTGTAATATGTAGCCATCATACTTTAGTGGCAAGCCTGAGTAGTAGTACATATACGCAATCAGTGCGCCGCCAACGAAGTTAAATATCCAAACAATAGCCCAGTATACGATAGTATTACCTAGTTTTAGTTTGCCTTCATATGCGCTAACACCGCTTAAAACAGAGCTCGTAAAGAGGTGACCACCATAAAAAACAACCATCATAAGACCACAACTAAATGTGATACCGCCGATAAAATTTGAAAGGCCAATAGACTGGTTTTCAGCCATACCAACTGTTGAGTGAGCCCAAAAAATATCACCCATAGCAATAGCAGCTCCAGCCATGATAGCAAGAAAAATAATACTAGTAAGCGGCATATGAGCCTTATGCTCCATAGAGCTTGAGACCGCTTGAGCGGTTTCTGCCGGATTTAACATCACATTCTCCTTTTTATTTTCAATCTCGCACATGAGCCAGGCTCATCTTTGCGACCAAAGTTTAACACTTTGCAAAATCACTAAAGTCAAATCACTGCTTGCGATTAAAAGCAAAATTTTGCCTTTAGTAACCAAAAAGATTAAAATTAGCCATTTGCCAAATTTAACCAACTAAATTTTTATCAATCTCTACAATTCTCAAAAAAGCTTTTCTGGCACTTTTTTTAGCCTGCTCGCTTAGTCCCTCTTCAAAATTTAAGACATTTTCGAGCAAGACGCTAATGCCTAAAAACAGCGTTTTAGGGCAAATTTTTCGCAAATAACTCAAAAGCACTGGCGTTGGTAGATTGTGAGTTGAGTAGATATAGTCTCTATCGTCACTTAGGTCAAAAAACTCTATCTTATCCTCATCAAAGCCGCTCATCGCATCGACTACTATCAAGATATCAGGCGCAAATTCTCTAATGGCCGAGAATTCATTCTCAGGCACATCTTGCCCAAAAAAGACCTTCCACTCTTTTAGCTCGTGCTCCACGATGCGGCCGACTTCATTGCCCACATCATCATCGCCACGCATAGGATTACCGATGCAAAGGATGGCCTTTTTCATCAAAAGTCCTTCCTAAGCACGATATATCCCTCTTTTAAATTTGCCAAAATTTCTTTAAGCTTACACTCACAAAGCTGTGGCAAGAGTTTAGCGATATGCTCGGCAAAAATTTCAACTTCAAAATATTTGCTTAAATTTCCGATCTTAAATTTCACATATTCGCCTGAGTTTTTGATCATCTCGTCAAATTCCTCATCGCTTAGCTCTAAAATTTTCTCGCTAAAATCAATTGTGCCAACGCCATGTCCCACGCAAGTGGAGAAAATTTTTATCTCTTTTAGCTCGCGTGGAAGCTTATCGTTGTCGTCCATATGCCTTTTTGTAAGCTTATAAACTTGTATCATCTCTTGCTCCAAACCTCGCTATCAACATCTATCGCAAAGCTTTTATCAGCTTTTGCATATTTTAGATAGACATCATTATGCAAAAGCCCCATGCACTCAGCATATCTAGGATCTTCTTCTTTTTTGATAGCTGTAAGCACAGCCTCTCTTGAAATGCTTGGGTCATGGACATCTTTTGAACATTTGATAGCATTCATATATTTTTCAAAAAGGATTCTACCAAAGATATAGCTCATTAGTCTTCTGCTTTCAGCTTGCAAGTCGCGCTCAAATAAAATATCACCTATGACCGACTTCTCAACTGAAGGTGGCAATGTATTATCTTCTTCATAGCTTTTTTTATGAAGCTTTTGATCTATGATACCAAGAGCCATACCAAGGCCGTAAATAATGCTTGCTGGGTGTGGAGGACAGCCTGGGATATAGACATCAACTGGAATTATCTTATCGATGCCGCCCCAAACGCTATAAGCGTCATGGAAAATTCCGCCACTGCTTCCGCACGCACCAAGAGCAACCACGATCTTAGGATCTGGAGTTGCCTCATAAGCACGAAGAAGCGGATAATACATCTGTCTTGTTACAGGACCAGTACAAAGCAAAATATCAGCGTGTCTTGGGTTTGCAACAAGTTTAAAACCAAAACGCTCAGGATCCCACATTGGCGTAATAGCTGCAAAAATTTCTATCTCACAGCCGTTACAGCTTCCGCAGTCGATCCTATAAACGCTAAAGCTTCTTTTGATATTTTTTAGATGCTCTAGCTTTGCAGTTAGATCATTTGCTGTTTTTATGTCCTCTGGGACTTGATATAGACTCATTTTATAGCCTCCTCAATGCCTTTTGTTAGCCTCTCAGCAGATTGATTTTTCTTGCACTCTGGGCAGATATAAAGGTAGTCTTTTGCCTCTTCAAGTCTGCCTGGGAGTAAATTTGCTGTGCCAAGCTTTTCAAGGGTGAAATTTATAAGCCTTTTTGGCGTAAATGGCTTGCCGCAGCATTTGCAAGTTTGCATCTCAAGCTCGCCCCTTTGTATAAGAGCGCTCTTGTCAAATTTAACCGCAAGCTCAAAGCTATCACTTAGGCGAACGGCTCCAGTTGGGCAAACCTCATCGCAGCGACCGCAAAATATGCAGCGCCCACAGTCAAATTCCCAAACAAGCTTTGTTTGCTCCTCGTTCATCTTAAGCTCTATCGCGTTACTAGGGCAAGCGATACCGCAAGCCGCACAACCTACACAAAGATCGTATGTATAGTTTGGCTGACCACGGAAATTTTCAGGAACAATATATGGCTCAAATGGATAGGCGTATGTCGCTTTTCCATATTTTTCTGTGATGTCAAATAACTTCATCATCTTAAATCCTTCTTACTAACCCCGCCATCTTGACAGAATTTTTTAAGGTCTTTCTCTGTTAAAATTTTGCTCTTTTTAGTCCTTACATCGACTAATGTAACACGCTCTGTACATGAGTAGCAAGGGTCAAGTGAGCAAACGATAAGCGCAGCGTCACTTATGTTGTTTCCTCTAAATTGATACCTTAGGCTTGGCCAGTTGTTATATGTTGCAGCCCTGCATCTCCAGCGATATACTTTTTGAGCGCTACCTTGCATGATCCAGTGAACATTCTCGCCACGTGGTGCTTCATCATGACCAAGTGCAAAATTTTCAGGTTTGATCATAGTCACAGGATCGATCATGATCGGAGTTTGAGGCATCATCTCAAAGCATTGGCGGATGATGTGGATAGAGCTTTTTAGCTCTTTATATCTAACCATCTCACGAGCAAAAACGTCGCAACCATGCTCAACTGCTACTTCAAATTCTATCTGTTTAAAAAAGTCATATGGGTGATCATAGCGGTTATCGCGTTTAAAGCCAGAGCCTCTCATATTTGGACCAACTGGGCTAAAGTCGCGTGCTATTTGGCGATCTAAGATACCCACACCTTTCCAGCGCCCGATTTGGCGTTTATCCTCCATAACTGCGTCCCAAATTTCTGAAATTTGAACGTCAAGTTTATTTATGATCTCGATACCTTTTTTGATCTCTTGGTTTGTCATATCACGTCTTAAGCCACCCATAACGACGTTGCCGTATGTTTTACGTCCACCAGTTACAAGCTGAGCTAGCTCCATAGAGTACTCACGAACCCTAAAGATGTGCATGAAAGCGTTGTAGTTACCAGTGACCTCACAAGCTAGACCGATATTTAAAAGGTGGCTGTGAAGACGCTCGATCTCAAGACAGATGACGCGTATAGCTTGAGCTCTTAGTGGAATTTCAAGCTTGATAGCTTTTTCTGCTGCTTCGATACAAGCGATAGCGTGAGCATAACCACAAATTCCACAAACTCTCTCTGCAAGATAGCCCATTTGATCATAGTTCATTCTGTTTTCAGCTAGCTTTTCCATACCGCGGTGTTGATAAAAGAGGCGGTAGTCAGCATCGATGATCTCGTCGCCGTCACAGAAAAGTCTAAAGTGACCTGGCTCATCTGAAGTAATATGTAGTGGTCCAAGTGGCACATCAACTACTGCATCGCCTATTGGAAACAAAAACTCAGAATCAGGCTCATCTCTATGATCAACCGGATCAGGTCGGTAGCGATAATCCATCGCATCTTTTCTAAGTGGGTGAAGTCCGTCTGGCCAGTCATCACTTAAAACTAGACGTCTTTTATCAGGCAAACCTTCAGCTACAAGGCCAAACATATCATAAGCTTCTCTTTCGTACCAAACACAAGCTGGCACTAGCGGAGTAACAGATGGGAATGTCGGATCACTTCCTGGAATAAGAGTTTTAACAGTGATAAAGCACTTATCCTCAGCCGCAAAGTCATCCGCCTCAGTCATCTTACTACCTTCCATTGAGATAGCGTAGTAAAGCGCATAGCTGCCATTTATCTGGCGCTCGTCATTTGGTATCATTGTGCTTATAAAGCCGCCGATATCATAGTAGAGCGTTTTAACAGCTAAAGGGAGGTCATTTCTATCGACTAAAACAGTGATCTGATCGTCTGCTTGACGAGTTACCTCTAAAATTTTTACTTTAGTTTTTAGGATTTCTATAAATTTATCGCCTCTCATTTTAAAGCTCCCATCATTATATTAACACCGTTATCTACTAGCGTATAAAAGCTATCTACATGCCATACGCCAAAGATTATGATAAGGGCACAAAGTGCTATAAGAGGTAAATTCTCTAACAAACTCATCTCTTTGTTGTGAACGATCACACCTTTTGGCTCGCCAAAGCTTGCCATGTTAAAGTGTGCAAAGTCAGCTATGAAAATAACTGCAAGCGCAATAGCAAATAGTGCAACTGCGATGTATTGACCGCTTGTGATAGCTCCTACAAAGACGTTATACTCACTAACAAATATAGCAAATGCTGGAACACCAACTAGTGAGCAAACAGCCGCGCCAAACATTATAGTGGTGATCGGTGCGATCTTAACCATGCCGCCCATCTTACTCATATCTTTGTGGCCATAAATTCTTGCGATATTGCCTGTTGAGCAAAACGCCAAAGCTTTTGTGAAGCTGTGAGCTAAGCAGTGGAATATCGCTGCAAATAAGCCGTATTTACCGCCAACACCAAGTGCAAATGCAATAACACCCATGTGAACTATTGAGTGATATGCGAACATTCTTTTTACGTTGTGTTGTCTGATTAGGAAAAATCCCGCTACAAATAGAGTGATAGTTCCTGAAACGATCATTATGCCCTCAACAAAGCTAAATCCAACAGCTTGAGCAGTGATAGCATAGTATCTCAAGAGTGCCAGCATCGCACATTTTAAAAGTACGCCTGAAAGCAAAGCTGAGATAGGTGCTGGTCCTTCAGCGTGAACGTCTGGTAGCCAAGTGTGAGTTGGAGCAAGACCAGCTTTTGTACCAAAACCAATTAGAGCAAATACAAAGATAAGCTTTGCCGCATCTGGGTTTAAATTTTTAGCATTTGCCATTATTCCAGAAAATAGCATAGAAGCCTCACCATCTCCTAGAGTGCTAAATGTGGCTGAGTATAGAAGAACAGTCGCATAAAGTGCAAATGCTAGGCCGATTGAGCAAAGAACGATGTATTTATAGCCACTTTCTGTTGATTTTTGATCTTTGTGGATAGCGACAAGAAACACAGAAGCAAGAGTTGTTGCCTCAATAGCTGCCCACATAAACGCAACGTTGTTACAAATAACGCTTAGCGTCATTGTAAAGATAAATACATGGCTTAGTGCATAATATTTTTTAAGATCGCTTAGGTGGATGTGTCCATCTTCAAGCTCCCATCTCATGTAGTGGATAGAGTAAAAATTTACTATAAATCCAGTTACTGCTATAAGTACCAAGAAAACACAGCCTAAGCTATCTAAAAACAAAAATTTATCAAAACTATAAAAAGTTCCGCTACTTAAGACTTTAAGAACATTGTTAAGTAAAGCCACCGATGTCGCAGCAGAAAACAAAACGTGAAGTCCGCTTAATACCGCATAATTTTTAGGACTCAAAAACAAGACCAAAGCACCAAGGAGCGGTAAGATAAGTATTAAAGCTAAACTATCCATCTCTAACCCCTTAAATTTGAAGCTTTAGAAGTATCTAAACTATCATAAGCTTTATAAAATCTAATCGCTAAAATGCTCATGATGATAACGGCAAATATCGCATCTGTTAAAATTCCAAGCTCGACTAACTCATGTGAGTTATAAGCCATTAGAGCAAGACTTAGGTGGATGCCGTTTTCAAACAAGCAGTAAGCTAGAATTTGTTTTATAAATGAGTTTCTTAGCATGAAGCCAAAAATTCCCATCATAAAGACCGTTCCAGCTGCGATTAGCATGATCTCTTCTTTGATAAGAGAGAATTTTAAAAATATAGGGTGGATACTCATTGAAAGAGCTAGAGAAAATCCCATAGCAATAACAGGACTTACAAAAAATCCACCAACTGGCTCATCTTCGCTAACTACGCCAAGTTTTTTGATAAGCCAGAATAAAATTCCTGGCACAAGCAAAACTTTGGTAAAAAATGCAACGATCGCCCAAGTTTTGAGCTGCTCGGCGTTAAATTTCTCAGATAGCAAGAAAAATATGCTAACTAAAAGTAGTGTCTCAATCGCATAAGCGATGATTGAGAGCTTCAAGCTTCTAAGACCAAAAACCGCAAGCGAAGTTACGATCATGCAAATGGCTAAAATATCAAGTGTTTGCATCTCACACTCCTACTACATAAAGTGTTAGTGCAACAAACGAGATAGCAAGTGCACCAAGCGCATTTTTGCGTAAAGATGAAGTCATTTTAAAGCGTGGACCAAAGTTGTCTATAAAGACAGCCGCTACGTAAAATACTCCGGTTTTTATCACAAAAATGATGATAGCTAAGAAAGGATTGCTAAAATTCCATGGCTCAAATATAGTTAGGAAAAGTCCGATCATAGCAAACTGTTTTAATATAAGTGATGCTTGAACTAAACCAAGGTCGCTACCTGCATACTCGCCAAGCAAGCCTTCTTGAAGCTCTTGCTCTGCTTCAGCTACGTCAAATGGTTTTCTGCCAGTCTCAACATACATGCACCATAAAAATGCGATAGAAGCTACGGCAAAGCTTGGGATTTGATATCCGATAACACCGGTTTTTACCATCTCTTGGATCTCAATTAAATTTGATGTTTTAGCTGCAAGCATTACTACGATTAGACACATGATCATAACTGGCTCGACATATACGCCCAGCATTTGCTCCCTGCCGCCGCCTGTTGCTGCAAATGGGTTGCCGCTATCCATTGAAGCTGCACCAAATACAAATCTAAGCAATGCACCAAGATAAAGGATCACAAATATATCTGAATATGCTCCAAAAACAGTATCTTTGCTATATGTTATAGGTATAGCAGCTAGCACTGCAGCTGAAGTTGCAAAAAGGAAAAATGGAGCCCATCTAAATACCCAGTGAGAGCACTCAGGCACGGTTCTTCCTCTTCTAAAGAGTTTTATAATATCGCGATATGTTTGAAAGAAATCGCTACCTTGTTTTGATTGAAGTCTAGCCCTTAGTTTTCTTGCCATACCATCAAACAAAGGAGCTACCAAAACGATAACGACTACTTGAAATATCATTAAAAGTATAGTTTGCATTTTCGTCTCCTAAACTAAAAAGTAGCCCACAGCAAGTATGGCACATAAATAAACTAGGATATAAAGCGTATAGACGTTTGTATATCCGCTTTGAACGATGCCAAGTTTATCAGCAAATTTCATACACCATTTGATGACTGGCTCATAAAACATTCCCCACCAGATATCTTTTGGATGGTTGTGATATTCAACCGCGTCAAAATAATTTCTAGTAACGATCTTTTTATCAGCTCTAAATAGCCATTGCATGATCTTTCTAAGATCGCCTGTAAATGGACCACCTGTCATTTGCATACGTGAGCTATATTTAAAGCCACAAGCCCAAGGATCAGTTTCGCGTGGTTTATCTCTATTTGCTTTCATAACAGCAAGGATGATAAATGGCAAAATCATAGTCGAACATAAAACTAAAGCGATAAGCGGAGTTGAGATCATACTGCCTATTGGTGAAGTTACATTTATAGCTCCAAGGCTAGCTTTATAGTCACTTATAGCGATAGAATTTACAGCTTGCATGATGTAATCAACTATGTAGTTTGCGCCAAGGCCAAAGCCAACGCAGCCTATCATTAGGATGATCATACCAAGAACCATGCCTATTGGACTCTCTTTAGCATTTTCCCAAATTTTTTGATCTCTTGGAGTACCTGCAAAGATAACAGCGTAAAGTTTGAGGTGCATACCGACTAAAACGCCTGTTAGTGCAAGAGCTACGACGCCAAGCGTAAATGCATATCTAACTAATGTTCCCTCGCCCATCGCGCCTTGAAGCATACCTTGATATGTAAACCACTCTGAAACAAAGCCATTTACTGGAGGTAAAGCTGCGATACCCATAATACCTATAAACATACCAAGGCTTGTCCATGGCATCTTTTTAGCAAGACCACCAAGGATGTCCATATTTTGTGTATGAGTAGCGTGGATAACCGAACCAGCGCAAAGGAAAAGTAGACCTTTAAATATAGCGTGGTTAACTACGTGGTAGCAACCTGCTAGAAAACCTACTGCTGCAAGTGTTAAATTTCCAGCTGCAACGCCGTAAATTCCTGTGCCAAGACCTAGCAAGATGATGCCTATGTTCTCAACTGAGTGATAAGCAAGCAAGGCTTTAAAGTCGTGTTGGCAAAGAGCGTATAAAACACCAAATAGTGAGCTAGCTGCACCAAGAGCGAGTATTGTAAGTCCAAAATATGTACTAAGTGGTAAGTAAAGTGTAAATTTAACTAGTGTAAATAGAGCAACTTTAATCATAACGCCTGACATAAGGGCTGAAACGTTTGATGGGGCTGCTGGGTGAGCTTGTGGAAGCCAAACGTGAAATGGCCACATACCAGCTTTGCTACCAAATCCAACTAGGAATAGTATAAATGTAGCAACAGAAGCGCCAAATGGCATCTTAACACCCATGAACGCACTAAATTCTGTACTTCCTGCGTAGTATGCAGTGATAAGCAAGCCACAGGTGATACAAAATGCACCGATTTGTGCGATACCAAGATATACCATGACCGCTTTTAAAGTGTTTTTGCCATCATTTACTATGATAAGGAACGATGAGATAAGAGTCATAAGCTCCCATAAAACGACAAAGCAAAATACATTATCAGCGCTAATTACTAGAAGCATTGAGAGTATAAATGTATTAAACAAACATGCAAATACGCCAACGTTTGCTTTTTTGATGTACTCATCTGCATAGCTCATACCATAAACGCTACTTGCAAATCCGATGAAAACAACGACAAAGCTAAAGAAATTTCCAAGTGGATTTAGCGCAAATTTTGGCGAATATAAAAAGCCATCCGCAAGAGCAAAACTATCGCTTACTCCCATATTTGCAACAAAGTGACACATCGCGTAAAAACAGCTTAAAGCGCTTAGACCAAAACCAACCTTTACAGCGGCCTTTGGAGCACAATAAAGCAAGATGCTAACGACGGCACTTACAAGAAATAGCATATAAACCGTAGTCATCTTATGCTCCTTGTCCGTTTAAAATTTTAGTAGCAAATTTATTCGCTGCTTCATAATCTATCCTCTTGCCAAGTTTATGTTTACCCTCTTCTGGATCAATCATAACAAGAGCACTCGTTGGACAGACATCAACGCAAGCTGGTCCATTTTCACGACCAAAGCACATATCGCATTTAACAGCGATATTTTTTGCACCTGATTGTGACTCTATCTCAAGGTTGTACTTTGGCTCGACAGCGTAATTTACTGAAGGCATAAGCTCTGCACTTGAGCTTATTGCACCGTAAGGACAAGCGATCGTGCACATCTTACAGCCTATACAAATTTCCTCGTGAAGCTCGATGCAATTATCATTAAATCGCAATGCCCCAGTTGGACACACATTCGCACAAGGACCATCGTCGCATTGTCTGCACTGAGTTGGCATAACGCCAGTAGCTTCTCTTAGCACACTTAGCCTTGCACGTGACAGCTTGCCGCGTTCATAAGCGCTCTTAAAACATGCAGCCATGCAGGTTGCACATCCTATACAGCGTTTATAATCGGCAATCACAAATTTATGTTTTTTCATAAATTCCTCCCATTAAACAAGGCCAAACTGCCCTGCTCACTTTTAAAGTGATGGTTAGTCACCAAAATAGAGATAGTTAAATTTTTATTTAACATCTCAAACGCTCCTTCCTAATTTTTGTAATAATTCTATAACTTACAATGAATAAATTCCGTCATCTATCTGACAAATTTTGTATTTTTAGAATTAAATTTTTATTTTATATATCTTTAAGATTATCTACTTAATATCGATTTTTAGGTATGTTTATTTGCTAAAGGATAATATTTATTAATAAAATTTTCCTATAAAGAGTAAAAATATCTTAATTAAGTTTAAATTTACAAGTTAATTATTTAAGCTCGGGTTAATTAAATAAAGCTGAAATTTAAAAATCTAAAATATAATCCGACCTTTAAATTTAAAAGGCTTTTTATGGGAATTTTTATAGTTATACTTTTGCTTATTGTTGCAGTTTTTGTATTTATGAGATTTGCCCCAGTTTTTGGTGGCGTGCCAGATATTAAAAGCCAAAAGCTGATAAAGGCTTCGCCAAATTTTAACGGCAAAGTTTTTATAAATTTAGAGCCGACAATTGATATGGTAAAGAAAAGTCCGCAAGCATCTATGACAAAATTCGTCCTGCAAGCGCTCTTTCCACCAAAGGGCAAGCTACCAAAGCAACCTTTGCCAAATTTAAAATTTGATGCAAAAGCCCTCAAAAATGGCGAGTTTATCTGGCTTGGGCACGTTAGCCTCATCTGTAAGCTTGATGACAAAACCATCATCACAGACCCAGTTTTGCACCGAGCATTTCCACTGCCAATTGGCGGTAAGCCCTTTTATGCTATCGCCGCTAGTGACTACCCAGATGTGATCGACATCGCCCTCATCTCGCACGATCACTACGATCATCTTGATTACAAAACGATCCTTGAGCTAAAAGATAGAATTTGCAAGTTTCTAGTGCCGCTTGGTGTAAAAGCTCACCTTGTAAAATGGGGCGTTGATAAAGACAAAATTTATGAGTTTGACTGGTTTGGTGATCAAAAAATAGGAAATTTAAACTTCACGTTTTGTCCTTCAAGGCACTTTAGTGGGCGCACATTTAAAAGAAATACGACGCTTTGGGGTGGCTGGGCGGCTCAAAAGGCTGGCTTTAGCTTTTATTTTAGCGGAGATGGCGGATACGGCAAGCATTTTAAGATGATAAATGAGAAATTTAGCGCCTTTGATCTAGTTTTTATCGAAAATGGTGCTTACGGCGATGGCTGGCCTTACGTGCATATGAAGCCAGAGGAGTCAGCGCAAGCACTAAAAGATCTTGGTGCAAAGCTTGGTATGCCGGTGCACTGGGGCAAATTTGATCTATCTTATCACGCTTGGGATGAGCCGATCAAGCGTTTTGAAAAGGCAGCGACAAAACTTGAGCTAAACTACGCAACGCCGATGATCGGAGAAGTTTTCACCGCACAAAATCAGCCTAGGAAAAAGTGGTGGGAGAAAATTTAGGAATAAAATTTGCTCTAAATTTTAAAATCCAAAAGGAAATGCTGATGAAAATTTCTGAAAATTTAGCAAATCTAAAAAATATCATCGATAAAGCTGCAAAAAACGACCTTGATATGAGCGCAACTGGAAGCTTTTTACAAAATTTAGAAAAAGCAAATAAAGAGACTGAAAAAATTTATAAACAGCTAGAAAAAGAGTTAAAAAGCGATGCGCAAATGTTTAAACAATTTGACTTTATGCAGATGATAACAAAGCTTCAATACGGCAACCTAAAGCCAAATGAACGTGAAAAACTGCCCAATAAAATGAGCAAGATCGCCAAAGAAATTTAGTTTTAAATAGGCTTGATGCGGAGCTAAATTTTACTATTTCTGTGGAATTTGGTGGGTTTTGGTGAGTGATTTGCTTAAAATATAAATTTATTTACCTGGGGTGACTTCTTGAACTCGTATATATTTCTATATTTCTACCAAAACGCTTGTGCATTCATAGCTTACATGGTGGCATAGGCATACTACTGCTTTAGGTTTTAGGCAAATCTTTAAAATTTCATAAACGAGTAATTTTAGGAGTCGTTTCTTGGTAGCGAATGAAAGTTTAGCAAATTTTAAAATTTATGAGCGAGCATATCACGCTTCCAAATTCAGTGGCAAGTAATAACGAGACCTGAATTTGGTAAGTTGCTAATGCGAGTGAGTAAGATTTTAAAATTTGTAAGAGCATTTGATCAAATTTACAAAAACAAATTTAAAGAATACCTATTTATATATGTAAAATTACCAGATAGGATTTAAGAGCCAAAGAGGCTCTTAAATTTTAGTGGAGTTCGCTCCAAACTTTGCGTTTCCAAAGCCAAGCAAAAATTCCTAATATAAAGAAGTAGATCATGACATAAAGCCCTGTACTCTCGCGCTCAGCCTTCTTCTTGTCACCTACTTTTTGGATATAAGCTACCACATCGTCTTCAGCAGCTTTATTTAAACCAACTCTTGGCATTGCAGTGCCTGGTAACATCTTTTGAGTATCGTTTATAAATTTATGTAAATACTCATCGCCTTTTGAACGGATCATCATCGATAGGTCAGGTGGGTTTGAGCCCATATAAGCGGCAAGGCTTACTTTGTTGCTAAATGCATATTTTTTGTCATATTTTATATCATGACATCTTTGACATGCATCAGCGAAAACCTTTTCTTCAGTGATCTTATTATTTGCCTTTTCATAATCAGCAGATACCTTTTTCAAATAAGCTACTATATCGGCAGTCTCAGCATTTATATCGCCACCAGCACCCATAAATGCAGTCATCGGGAATGGATGCTCGTCGTTAAATTTATGAGTTAGCTTTAAAGCCATATTTGGATTTTTAATGAGTGCGGCCAAGAATTTATCATCATAAATTTTACCAGCGGTACTAAGATCTGGTGGCACTACACCAAAGCTTTGACTAGCTGTCTCAGCATCCATACCAGCTGGCATACCTGCTGCTTCTATACCGTGGCATCCTGTACATCCTGCTGCTACAAAAGTATCAGCACCCTTTGTAGCGTCACCTTTTGTAAGATCAATAGAGTTAATGTCATTCCAAAATGCTGTATAGTCATCAAGAATTTTTTGTGCTACTTCTACATCTTTTGTGGCCGCATCTATACTTGCCTTATTTCCGCTAGCCTTAGCAGTCTCAAGTGCTGTCTTTTTTTGCTCTAAAAAGTGCTTTGCATAGTCAGTATCTTCTTTTGAAAAGTTATATTCGGCATTTGCAGTATGAGGGTGAAGCTTTGTGTGAGCATAAGGCTCGATACCCCAATATAAAACACCTGAAAGAATAACAACAATGGCAAAAATTTTAAGCTCTTTCATAATTAGCCCCTCTTTCTTTCAAGTATTGTTATAACTGGCAATGCAATTATAAATAAGAACAAGAATAGCAATGATGAATAAAATCCTATCCAGTCATTATAACCACCTGTTGGGAGTTTGCCATATATAGATAAAACGATAAGATCGACAACTAAGACCCAAAACCATATAAAAAATAGTGGTCTTTTGTGAGCTGGAGCTACAAGGTCGCTTCTATCAAGAAGAGGTATAAGCATAAATGCAACACCTGCAAACGCAAACGCGATAAGACCGATATTATAAGCAGAAATTCCAGCGATATCAAAGAAGAAGCCACGTAAAATTTCATATTGCCACAAAAAATACCACTCTGGGTAGATATGTGGTGGGGTTTTTAGTGGATTTGCTGGCTCAAAGTTGATAGGATCCATTGCAAAGTTGAAGTGATAGCAAACAAGATAGATGACAAATATCATAAAGAATGATACATACATAAAGTCTTTTGCCAAAAATCCTGGCCAAAATGGTATAACTTTAGATTTCGCTCTATCGCCGTGTAGGTACTCTTGTGCCTCTACTTCAAAGTCTATATCTTCGCTTGTTAGGTTATTAACGTGTGGAACTCTTAAAGAGTAGAAGTGAATAACCAAAACAGCTATTGTTACAAGTGGCAATAAACAAACATGAAGCATAAAAAATCTAGTAAGTGTTGAGTCACCAACTGCGTAATCACCTCTAATCCACTCAACTAAAGCATCACCAATAACTGGTACACCGCCAAAAAGCTGAGTGATAACAGTTGCCGCCCAGTAGCTCATCTGTCCCCATGGGAGCATATAACCACTAAATGCTTCCGCTGAAAAACAGATAAATAGCACCATGCCACTTATCCAAATGACTTCTCTGCCTCTTTTGTATGAACCATAGTAAAGTCCAGTAAGCAAGTGAATATACATAATAAGAAATATCGTAGAAGCTGAAACAGCGTGAATATGACGCCAAAGCCAGCCATACTCGACCTCTTGCATGATAGTATAATTTACACTATCAAATGCCAAATTTACATCTGGTTTGTAATACATTAAAAGTAAAAAACCAGTAACAATTAAGAGCATAAAAAGCGTTGTTAAAATAACGCCCATTGCCCAAAGGAAATTTATATTTTTTGGAATCCAGTATTCGCTAACTAGAACCTTCATAAGTTTTGTAAAAGCTAGGCGTTGATCAAGCCAGTCAATAACGCCAGTTGATTTATGAGCTAAAGACATTGCTATCCTCCTAAGCTTTTGCTACTAATTTTTCGTATTCTGGGCTTGTTTCGCCTAGAACTAGCTTGGTTCCATCGATCTTAAATGGTGGTATATCAAGTGGTCTTGGAGGAGGTCCGTATGTTTGCATTCCGTCGGCATTAAATTCGCCGCCATGACAGGCACATACAAACATTTGTTTGCTTGCTTTATACTCAGGTATACAGCCAAGATGCGTGCAAAGTCCGATAAGAACTACATATCTAGCATCCCCTACGACAACATCTCTTTTGTCATTTTTAGCCATATCAGGACTTTTTTTAAGGATGAAAATAGGCTTTTTACGCCACTCAACCTGCCTCATTTCCCCATCTTTGATCGGACTTAGATCAACTGTTGTGAAACCAGCAGCTTTTACACTTGGAAGAGGATCCCAAGTCTTTTTAACAGCCACTAGTGACATAGCGCCGCCGACAGCTGCCACAGCACCAAACGCAAGGCCGATAAAGCTACGTCTTTCTTGCTTTACTGACATTAAATTCCTTTCTATAAATAAATTCTTAACGATTATACTCTCAAAAAATTAAAAAAGTATAATTTCTAAATATAATCTGCAAAAATAATGTTAATTTTAACTTAAACGTAAATCTTGATTTTAAGATAAAAATTTTTAGGTTTTATGACTTCTTAAACTAAACCAAAAATCAAAATCAGCCAAGCCTTTTCTCATTCATCTTTATATAAATATGTAAGATATCAATCGCAGCTGGCGTGATACCTGAGATTTCACTCGCAGCAAAAAGCGTAGGCGGTGCAAATTTCTCAAGCTTTTCGACCACTTCATTACTAAGACCACTCACACCTCTAAAGTCAAAATTTTCAGGAATTTTTACATCCATCATATCTTTCATTTTTTCTATCTGATTTTTTTGCTCATTTATGTAGTGCTGATATTTACACTCGGTTAAAATTTGATCCACACTCGCATCATCTAAATTTGAAAATTTCTGATCAAGCTTTCTTAGTTTCTCAGCTGTAAAGCTTTTGCGTGCGACTATCTTTTGAAGGCTAACATTTTGACTTATTGGCTCTTCATCAAGACTAGCTAAAAGCTCTAAATTTTGCTTACTTGGCGTAATTTGAGTATTGTTAAGGTAAGCAAGTCCATCTTTTAAATTTTGCCTGATAGCTTCAATTTCATTAAAAGTCTCATCATCAAGAAGCCCAAGCTCATGGCCATATCCACCAAGCCTTAAAATGGCATTTTCCTCACGCAAAAGCAAGCGGTACTCCGCCCTACTCGTAAACATCCTATATGGCTCTTTTGTCCCTTTTGTGACAAGATCATCGATCAAAACACCTATATAAGCCTCATCACGGCGCAAGACAAGCGGCTCTTTATTATCAAGTGAAAGTGCTGCATTTATGCCAGCCATTAGCCCCTGAGCGCCAGCCTCCTCGTATCCAGTCGTTCCATTTATCTGTCCAGCTAGATAAAGACCTTTGGCTTTTTTAGTCTCCAAACTATGTTTTAGCTGTGTTGGCTCGACGTAGTCATATTCGATAGCGTATCCATGCCTTACGATTTTTGCATTTTCAAAGCCCTTTACAGAGCGTAGCATTTGCACTTGCACTTCATAAGGCAGGCTAGTCGAAAAGCCGTTTATATAGTACTCTGTAGCTTCAAGTGTTTGAGGCTCGATGAAAAGGTGGTGTCTGTCGCGGTCACCAAAGCGGTTTATCTTATCCTCGATACTTGGACAATATCTTGGTCCGATGCCCTCGATCTGTCCTGTAAAAAGTGGCGCTTTGTCAAAATTTGAGCGAATTATCTCATGCGTGGTTTCATTTGTATAGGCGATGTAGCATGGCAGCTGTGTTGGTGAGAAATTTTTAGTTCTAAAGCTAAATGCAACTGGCTCTGCGTCGCCATCTTGCTTTTCTAAAATTTCAAAATTTATCGTTTTTGCATCGATCCTTGGACATGTTCCAGTCTTTAGCCTGCTTAAATTTAGCCCAAGCTCTCTTAGACTGCCGCTTAGATCCTTTGCACTTAGCTCACCAACACGTCCGGCTTCTAGCTTATTAAATCCAACGTGAATTAGCCCGTTTAAAAATGTACCAGTGGTGATTATCACCTTTTTTGCGTTATAGATGTTATTTAGGTGGGTTTTAACGCCCGTTACTTCGCCATTTTCGCTTAAAATTTCAGTGGCAATCTCTTGAGAAATTTCTAAATTTGGAGTGTTTAAAAGCAAATTTCTCATATAAACTCTATATCTATCCATATCGATCTGAGCGCGGCTACCACGCACAGCTGGGCCTTTGCTCTCATTTAGCACGCGAAACTGGATACCAACAGCGTCAGTTGTAAGTCCCATTTGGCCACCAAGTGCGTCGATCTCTTTTACAAGATGTCCCTTCGCAAGGCCCCCAATGGCTGGATTACAGCTTGCAGCGCCTATTTGCTCGGCTAAGATCGTGATCAGTAAAGTTTGCTTGCCCATTCTAGCAGCCGCAAGACTTGCCTCAATGCCTGCATGTCCGCCGCCAACGACGATTATTTCATAGTTCATGATAAATTTTTCCTATTTTTTGATTGCGTGATTTTATCCAAAAGCATATAAAATTTAAATTTTTTAAAAATTTTTATTACCAAATTTAATGTAGAGTTTTTTATTAATAATATTTTAAATATTTTGCTGTTAGATTTACAAAATTTTTAAAATCACAAAGGTATTTCTATGATGAGTTTATTAAAAGTTGCTGGCTTTTTGCCCTACCTTGCGATCGCATTTTTAAATGCAAGCGTCGATCTAGCACACAAAATCACCATACAAAATGTTCTTTTAAAAACATACGATGGCGACATACTTTTTATCTTAACAGCCGTCATAAACGCAATGATCTTGCTGCCATTTATCTTTTTATTTTCGCCCTCAAGCTTTATAAACGATAAATTTGCAAAAATAAAGGTCATAAGAATTTGTGCCATTTTTGGCGTTATTATCAGTGTAGCGGTGCTTTTTAGCTATCTTGCAGGCGCTTTTGGCGTAGCCTTTGCTTTAACGCTCATACTAGCCGCCCAAAGTGCTATCTACTCACCAGCAAAATACGGCATCATTAAAGCCCTGGTCGGCCCTGAGCGCCTTGGCACAGCAAATGGCATCATTCAAGCACTTACCATCGTTGCGATACTTTTTAGCTCATTTTTATTTTCATTTATATTTGAAAATTTATACATTCAAGGTGAAAACTCAGAAGAAATTTTAAAAAGCGTCTATCCTATCGGCATCTTTTTGGTTGTTTTTAGCGCGCTTGAAGCATACTTTGCCTATAAGTTACCTTGCATTGATGAAAAAGACGAAACAAACGAAAATTTTGATATTAAAAAATATATTCGCCTTAGCTATTTAAGAGAAAATTTAAAAGAAGTAAGGTCAGATAAAAATATCTGGCTAAGCATCGCTGGACTTAGTATATTTTGGGGAATTTCTCAGATCATCATCGCAGCTTTCCCGGCTCATTACAAAGCCGTTTTTAACGACGACAGCTCGCTAGCGGTGCAGGCGATCCTTGCAGCAAGCGCCATAGGCATCGCATTTGGCTCATACGTGGCTGGCTCTATGTCAAAGCTTCACATCGAGCTTGGCATCGTGCCGATGGGCGCTATTGGTATATTTTTTTCGCTTTTATTTTTCGCATTTGGCTCAAGCATTGGCGTAGTGAGCCTTAGCTCATTTGCATTTGGCTTTTTTGGTGGAATTTTTATAGTACCGCTAAATGCGATGATCCAGTACTTTGCCCCGCAAAAGACCACCGGCAAGATAATGGCGGCAAACAACTTCTTACAAAACGTCTCAATGCTGCTATTTCTAGCTATTGGCATAGGCTTAGTATATTTTGAAATTTCAACCACTGGGCTCTTTGTCTTTACAGCCCTTGTTTGTTTGATCGGTAGTTTTTACGCTATTTTGCAGCTTCCGCACCTTTTTACAAGGCTACTTTTATTGCCATTTTTAAAGACAAAGTACCGATTTTTCGTTGAGGGGCTTCAAAATTTACCACAAAGTGGCGGCGCGTTACTTCTTGGCAATCACATTAGCTGGATCGACTGGCTCGTGCTTCAAGCTGCAAGCCCAAGAGGCATAAGATTTGTCATGTATAGAACGATCTATAACAAATGGTATCTAAAGCAAATTTTTAAATTTTTTAAAGTAATCCCAATAGGCGCAGGGGCTAGCAAAGAGTCGATCGAGCTTGTGCGTGAGTGCCTAAAAAATGGCGAAGTGGTCGCACTTTTCCCAGAGGGGCACATCAGCTACAACGGCCAGATAAATGAGTTTCAAAAGGGCTTTGAGCTTATCATCAGAGATCTGGAAGAAATTTGCATCGTGCCTTTTTACCTTCGTGGCCTTTGGGGATCTAGCTTTTCAAGAGCTAGTAAATTCTATAAAGACCTCACTTCTAAAAACGGCAGACGTGACATCATCGTCGCTTTTGGCAAACCAATAACCACATTTATAAACGCTGCAAAGATGAAGCAAAAGGTGCTTGAGCTTAGCTTTTCATCGTGGGAGAGCTTTATCTCAAGGCAAAAACCACTAACAAGCGAGTGGCTAAATAACGCAAAAGAGAGCAAATTTAAAGAGTGCGTGAGCGACAGCACTGGGCTAAATTTAAGCAACTTGAAATTTATAACAGCCGTTTTAGTCTTTATCAAAATTTTCAAACGCGAGCTAAAAGATGAGAAAAATATAGGCATCTTGCTACCTAGCTCAAGCATCGCAGCTATCGTCAATATGGCGCTTCTTGCCATGGGCAAAGTGAGTGTAAATTTAAACTATACACTTAATGAGACCTCGCTAAATCACGCCCTAAGAAAGGCAAATATAAACACAGTGATCACCTCTAGCAAATTTCTTGAAAAGCTCGCACTTAAGGGCTTTGATCTAAAAGATGCGATGAGCGGCAAGGCTAAATTTGCAGAAGATCTCTCAGCCAGCGTCTCAAAAAAAGAGAAATTTTTAGCGCTTTTAACTGCCTTTTTTGCTCCAGTTTGGCTTATTAAGCTTTGCTATTTTAAGCGTGTAAGCTTAGAGGATACAGCTACCATTTTATTTAGTAGTGGCAGCGAGGGCGAGCCAAAAGGTATCGAGCTAAGCCACAAAAATTTACTTGCAAATATTAAGCAAATAAGCGAACTTCTAAATTTCAAAAAAGATGACGTGATCTTAAACTCACTCCCTGTTTTTCACTCATTTGGACTAACGGTCACCACGCTCATGCCACTTTGCGAGGGCATAAAAATGGTAAGCGTGCCTGACCCAACAGATGGAGCAACTATTGGCAAAATGGCTGCAAGGCACAGCGTTAGCATCATCTTTGGCACCTCGACCTTCTTTAGGCTCTACACAAGAAATAAAAAGCTTCATCCGCTAATGTTTCAAAGTGCCAGAATGGTCGTAGCTGGGGCTGAAAAGCTAAAACCTGAGATAAAAGACGAGTTTAGGCTCAAATTTGGCATAGAAATTTATGAAGGTTATGGCGCGACCGAAACGGCGCCGGTAGCTGCTGTAAATATGCCAAATATCCTAGAAAAAGAGAGCTTAAAAGAGCTTACATTTAATAGACCTGGTAGCGTTGGTATGCCTCTGCCTGGCACCATCATAAAAATAATCGACCCAGAAACTCTTGAAGAGCTAGAAACTGGCACAGACGGTCTCATAGTGATCGGCGGCTCGCAGGTAATGAAGGGCTATCTAAACGACGAAGCCAAAACAAGCGATGTAATCACGCACATTGACGGCGTAAGATACTATAAAACTGGCGACAAAGGCCACATAGATGAAAACGGTTTTGTTTTTATCGTCGATAGGTATTCAAGATTTGCCAAGATAGGCGGCGAGATGATAAGTCTTGGAAGCGTCGAAGAAGAGCTTGCAAAGGTGCTTGGGGGCGATGTTGTATTTAGCAGCGCAAACGTGCCAGATAGCAAAAAGGGCGAAGCGATCGCACTTTTAGTAAAAAGTGGCACAGAGCCTGAAAATATTGAACAAATTTTAAAAGAGAGCAGCCTTGCTCCTATAATGATGCCAAGCTATATCTTCATCGTTGATGATATCCCAACACTTGCAAGTGGCAAGGTTGATTTTAAGGGGGTAAAAGCTCTAGCGGTCTCGCTTCTAGCGGAGTGAGGCGCCGCTCTCTTTTTTGTGATAAAATAGCGCCAAAATACTATCCAGGTCGCCAGGTCGCAGTTGCAACTGACATTTGTATAAATCTTGAAAATTTTTTTGCAAATTCTGCTATTGATTTTATTTTTTTGCAAAGAGTTTTGTATAAAAATTTCTATTGCTTTTTAAATTTGGTGCAATTCGTGCGATTGTTTGCTAAATTCTGCCTTTACAAAATTTTACTGACAGATCATAAAAGATTATGCCATACAAATAGTGAACAAATGGGCTATAACGTAGAAAAAGGTAACAAAAAGCTGCTAATTAAGATAAATTTTGCCCTAAATGAGCTTAACAAAGAAGGAGCTTTAAGCGAAATTTCGCTTAAATACTTCGGCAAAGATATTTCTAAATAAGGAGAATCAATGAATTTTAAGCCCATTTTTGGCTTGATCGCAGGTGCTTTTTTAGCTTTAAATTTAAATGCTTCAACTATCAAAAAAGGCGAACTTACCGTCGCAACTGAAGGTACTTACTCACCTTACTCATTTTATGATGAAAAGGGCGAGCTAGTAGGATATGACGTAGATATTGCAAGAGCAGTAGCGCAAAAGCTAAATTTAAAAGTTGAGTTTCTAACAGCTCCTTGGGACGCGATGCTTGCTGCATTTGATGCTGGTAAGGCCGATGTTGTATTTAATCAAGTAAGTATAACTGATGATAGAAAGAAAAAATATGGTATGAGCGTACCTTACACTATGCCATATCCGGTAATTGTCGTGCATAAAGACAATAACGACATCAAAAGTTTTGCTGATCTAAAGGGCAAAAAAAGCGTGCACTCTGCAACTAGCAACTGGGCGGCGATAGCCGAGAAAAACGGTGCAACAGTGGTTGTGGCTGATGGCTTTAGCAAAGGCGTGGAACTTATCATCTCAAAAAGAGCTGATGATACGATAAACGATAACGTTACATTTTTTGACTACATCAAACAACGCCCAAATGCGCCACTAAAAATCGCATACACAAGCAACGAGCCGATGCCAACAGCTGCAATCGTTAAAAAAGGCAACACTGAGCTACTAGAAGCGATAAACAAAGCGCTTGATGAACTAAAAGCCGAGGGTAAGATAAGCGAAATTTCGATGAAATATTTTGGAAAAGATATTTCAAAATAAAGGATTAAAATGAAATTTACAAATTTATTAAAAGTAGTAGCTGTGCTTGCAATGGCTCTAAATTTACAAGCAAAAACTATAAAAGACGGCGTGCTAACAGTAGCAACTGAAGGTACTTACGCTCCTTTTACATTTTATAATGATAAAAATGAGCTAGTAGGATACGATGTAGATATCGCAAGAGCGGTAGCGCAAAAACTAAATTTAAAAGTTGAGTTTCTAACAGCTCCTTGGGATGCGATGCTAGCTGCATTTGACGCTGGTAAGGCCGATGTTGTATTTAATCAAGTAAGCATAACTGATGAGAGAAAGAAAAAATATGCTTTTTCGGTGCCTTATACTGTAACATTTGGTGCCATCATCACTAGAAAAGATAATAACGATATAAAAAGCTTTGCTGATCTAAAAGGCAAAAGAAATGCCGACTCAGCTACGAGCAACTGGGCGAAAGTCGCCGTAAAATACGGTGCTGAGCACGTCGTAACAGATAGTTTTGCTAAAAGTATGGAGCTTCTTATATCAAGACGCGTAGATGCTGTCGTAAGAGACAATATCGTATTTTACGACTTCATAAAAGAGCGTCCAAACGCGCCTGTAAAGATAGCTGCCTCACTTGATGAAAAAGACTACACAGCAGCAGCTGTTAAGAAAGACAATGCCGAGCTTGCAGAGCAAATTTCAAATGCTTTAACTGAGCTTTCAAAAGAGGGCAAACTAGAAGCTATCTCAAAAAGCTACTTTGGCAAAGACGTCTCAAAATAAATTTATAAACCAACAAGGCAAAAATGGAAAATTTAGATAGAGTGATCGAGCTTGTTTCAAGCTCGACGCTACCGATGATCATTGCACTTTTAAAGGTGACGATCCCGCTTACATTGCTCTCGTTTTCGCTAGGGCTTGTCATCGCCATTATCACAGCAGTAGCGAGGCTTTCAAATATAAAAATTTTAAAATTTATATTTGCTACCTACGTTTGGATATTTCGTGGCACGCCACTTCTTGTGCAGCTTTTCATCGTATTTTACGGGCTTCCTAGCATTGGCATCACGCTTGATACTTGGAGTGCGGCCACTATCGCATTTAGTCTAAACGTGGGTGCTTATGCCTCTGAGTCCGTAAGGGCTGCCATTCTTTCTGTGCCAAAAGGTCAGTGGGAGGCTGCCACATCGCTTGGCATGACGCACTATCAAATTTTAAAGCGTATCATCGCACCTCAAGCAGTGAGGATCTCGCTCCCACCGCTTTCAAACACATTTATAGGCCTTGTTAAAGACACTTCACTAGCGGCTTCTATAACGATGGTTGATATGTTTATGGTCGCTCAAAGGATCGCAGCAAGAACCTTTGAGCCACTCATCCTCTACATCCTAGCAGCACTTATCTATCTAGTGGTTTGCACACTCTTAACCTATCTTCAATCAAGGCTTGAAAAAGCTGTCTCAAGGTATGTCTAATGGCTATAAATTTTAAAAATATAAGCAAATCTTACGGCGATCATTTGGTGCTAGATAACATAAACACAAGCTTCAAAGAAGGACAAACGACCGTGATAGTTGGCTCATCTGGTTGTGGTAAATCAACACTTCTTAGATGTATAAATTTACTTGAGATCCCACAAAGTGGTGTTTTAGAGATAAATGACAGAGCTGTAAATTTTAAAGAGAAGCTTAGCTCAAAAAAGCTTTTAGAAATTCGTAAAAAAACAGGCATGGTCTTTCAAAGCTTCAACCTCTTCCCGCACCTAACAGCGCTTCAAAATGTCACCGAAGCTCCGATATACGTTCAAAAAAAGGATAAAAACGAAGCGATAAAAGAGGCAAAAGAGCTTTTAGCTAAAGTGGGGCTTAGCCACAAAGAAGATACCTATCCAAATAGGCTCTCAGGAGGACAAGCACAGCGCGTGGCCATCGCTAGAGCGCTAGCTGTAAATCCATACTTTTTACTGCTTGATGAGCCTACAAGTGCGCTTGATCCAGAGCTTGAGGCTGAAGTTTTAAAGGTTATTTTGTCTCTTGCAAAAGAGAAAAAGTCTATGATCATTGTCACTCATAATATGAATTTTGCTAGAAAGATAGCTGATAGAATTTTATTTTTAGACAAAGGCGTGATCGCATTTGATGGCTTGGTAGATGAGTTTTTCAATAGCCAAAACGAAAGAATAAAAAGCTTCATCTCGGCTATGGATATATGAAAATTTTAGCTAGAAAATCTAGCTAAAATTACATTAAGCAAAGTGAGGCTTTATCTGCTCTATCCAAGCTGAAATTCTACCCTCAGTTTTGTCGCTTTGATTGTCAGCGTCAAGTGCTAGGCCTACAAATTTTCCATTTCTTACAGCATCAGAACCATCAAATGTATATCCATCGGTGCTAACCTCACCAACTACCTTTGCGCCAGCTTTTACGACCTCATCATAAAGCTTTGCCATGCCGTTACAGTACTCATCAGAGTAGCTCTCGCTATCACCCATGCCAAAAACAGCAACTGTTTTTCCGCTTAGATTTAATGCTTTAAAGTCAAACGCGTCCCAGTCATCTTGAAGATCACCACTACCCCAGGTTGATGTACCAAGGATGAGCTTATCAAAGCTATTTATCTTCGCTGCGTCTACATCAGCAACGTTTAAAAGCTCATTTTCAAGGCCTAGACCCTCACTTATAAGTTTTGCTGCATCTTCGGTATTTCCCATGCTGCTTCCATAAACTATACCTATCATTTTTATCCTTTTTAAAAAATTTTACTAATAATCGTATAAGGCACAAGCTTGATCAAACCTCTCGCATAACAGTGCCTAACCTCAACGTGTCGCCTAAATTCCTCATTTCTAGGAAAAACGATATAAACCATCTCACACTCGTGACCAAGCACACCGACAGCTCTATCTATATCGTCGTTTAAATTTCTCATATCATCAAAGCTCACTTTTTTAAAGCTTGGCATGACACTGAGCAAATTTTTACCATCTTTTTTGACCGAAATGACACCACCATTTAGCACGACCTCTTTGTCTTGATGGCGGAGGCGTATTTTATCATAAACAAATTGACAAAACATCTGTGCCGCATCGATACAAAACTCAAATTTCCCACTTGCATAAAGCATTTTTATCATCTTTGCAGCCGCCATTCTTGGCTCTTTTGCTATAAATTTGATCTTTGAAAAGTCGCCTTTTAAATAAGCATTTATGATGATATTTGATGAAAAACAAAAGCGATCTGCTGGCTTAAAATTTAGACATTTTCCGCGAAGCAGGAAATTTATCCTAGCTTCAAAAATTTCTTTAAAATTTAGAAATTTAGCGTAAGAAAGTGGTATTTTTAGCTCACTTTCTACGCCAGAATTATAAAGTGCAATAAAAATTTTTGCACGCGAAAGCCTATCAAGCTTTGCAAAAATATTTGGAGTTATTTCGCCAATATCTGATAAAAGCCCGAATCTCATTGATTATTCTTTGCATCCAAATTCCTTATCTAGCCCAAAGACCTTGCAATACTCGCAAAATACGCAGCTAACACTTCTTTTTGCACAAACAATTGGAATATTTCTCTTTTTTGCTTGAGTTTTAATAGTCTTCATAGTGTTGTGGTTTAAAAAGCTAGTTAGCATCACCACGCACTCGGTATCTTGAGGGATTGGCTTGCGATTTACGCGGTTTTCATTTCTAGCATCCCAGTGCTCTATCTTTTCAGCTCCCAAATCATGTAAAACTGCCTTGATAGGCGTTATCTCATCTGCACCGATAACTAAAACTGACATAATAAGCTCCTAAAATTTATTCATTTTCTGATAATGATTATAAGGAAGATTAACTAAAATTTTTCTTAGTTATGATATTTATTATCACTTATATGTAGAAATTTGTAACGTTTTACTTAGATATTTAAACATCTAAATTCTCTTAACCTTAGATACCGCAAACAAAAATATGATAAGTCCGCTTGCGGCAAAAAAACTACCGACATTGCCGATATTTTGCTCACCTAAATGAACTATCGTCTGATGCCCTATTAGCGCTCCTGCTCCGATGCCTATGTTATAAATAGCCGAAAATATCGCCATTGCAGCATCAGTTGCATTTGAGGCTAAATTTAGCACTTTTATTTGAAAGCTCATATTTACACCAGCTATGCCAAGCCCCCAAATAAAGGCCAAGACTAGCATTAAAACTTCATTTTTAGCAATAAAATTTAACACAAGCAAGCAACATAAAATAAGCATAATAGAAATTGCTGAAAATGCATTTGGAATAATCTTATAAAATTTAGAGAAAAGCAGGCTTGCAACTACACCAGCAACGCCAAATATAAGCAAGAATATTGTGATAAATTTTCCATCAAAGCAACTGATATCTTTTGCAAATGGCTCAATGTAGCTATAGGTGCTAAAATGCGCACTTATGATAATTGCCGTTAGTAAAAATACGACCATTAAAAGGCCATTTCTTGCAAGCTCTGGCAAGCTTTTAAGTGAGCCTGAGTTTTTACTTGGCAGAAGTGGCAAAATTTTATATAGCCAAGCTCCAACACCAACAGCAAAAATTCCGATCAGCCCAAAAGTCACACGCCAACCAAGTGCGTCACCTAAAATTCTTCCAAGTGGTAGACCAAGTATCATCGCTAGCGATGTGCCAAGAGCTAGTAATCCAAGAGCTTGTGAGCTTTTATTTATCGGAGCTAGTCTAACAGCAAGTGAAGCAGTGATAGCCCAAAAAATGGCATGAGCAATAGCTATCATCAACCGAGCAACAATTAAAATTTTAAAATTCCAAGCAAAGGCACAAAGCGTATGAGCTATAACAAATACGATAAAAACCTTTAAAAGAAGAGATTTTCGCTCTAAATTTGCAGTCAAAAGCATAAGTGGCAAAGAGAGTATCGTGACACTCCACGCATAAATCGTGATGATAAGACCAGTATCAGCCGTGCTCATATCGAAATCTTTTGCAATATCACTTAAAAGTGGCACTGGAACAAACTCAGTAGTGTTAAATATAAAAGCACAAAAAGCAAGAGCTATAACTCTTAAATAGGCTACCCTATGAACACTTATCAAATTTTATCCTTAAATTTTTTCATTACGGTAATGGAATTTTACTTAAAGTTAGTAATTCAAAAGGCAAAATCCTCAGAATTTATTAATGACATAGATTAATAGTAGATTTTGGAAACTATCTCTATAATAAAAGATTTTTAAAAAACATAAGAAAATTTAAGGCGGAAAAATGGCTAAAATAATGAAAACTATGGACGGAAACGAGGCTGCGGCGCATGCGGCTTATGCATTTACGGAGGTTGCGGGCATCTACCCGATCACTCCTAGCTCGCCGATGGCTGATTACACCGATATGTGGGCGGCTCAGGGCAAGAAAAATCTATTCGGCATGCCGGTTAAAGTCGTCGAAATGCAAAGCGAGGGCGGGGCTGCGGGCACCGTACACGGCTCGCTGCAAGTAGGCGCGCTAACTACGACATACACGGCTTCGCAAGGGCTTTTGCTAAAAATCCCGAATATGTACAAAATCGCAGGCCAGCTGCTACCCGGCGTCATCCATGTGAGCGCGCGCTCTATCGCGGCTCAGGCGCTTTCAATCTTCGGCGATCATCAGGACATTTATGCCTGTCGGCAAACGGGTTTTGCGATGCTGGCAAGCGGCTCCGTGCAAGAGGTCATGGATATCGCCGGCGTAGCGCACCTAGCGGCGATCAAGGGTCGCGTGCCGTTTTTGCACTTTTTCGACGGATTTCGCACGAGCCACGAGATACAAAAGATCGAGGTGCTTGACTACGCGCACTTTGATAGGCTTCTTGACCGCGAGGCGCTGCAAAAATTTAGAGACGAGGCTCTAAGCCCGGAGAGTCCGAAAACTCGCGGTACGGCTCAAAACGACGACATTTACTTCCAGACGCGCGAGTTATCCAACCGCTACTACGATGCGGTGCCTGATATCGTAGCGGAGTATCTAAAAGAAATTTCAAAAATCACTGGACGCGACTATCGTCCTTTTAATTATTACGGCGATCCGCATGCTACGCGCGTCGTGGTCGCGATGGGCTCGGTCACGCAACCTCTAGAAGAAGTCGTCGATCACCTGCGCGCAAAGGGCGAAAAAGTAGGCGTGCTAAAGGTGCATCTATATCGTCCGTTTAGCCTAAAATACCTCTTTGACGTGATGCCTGAAACGGTAGAAAAGATCGCCGTGCTAGACCGTACCAAAGAGCCGGGAAGCCTCGGCGAGCCGCTATATCTGGACGTTAAGGCGGCGTTTTACGGACGAAAAAATCAGCCCGTGATCGTGGGCGGTCGCTACGGCCTAAGCTCAAAAGACGTCGATCCTGCGCAAATGCTGGCGGTTTTTGAGAATTTAAATTTAAGCGAGCCAAAAAACGGCTTTACCGTCGGTATCGAGGATGACGTGACCTTCACCTCGCTAAAAGTCGGCGAGAAAATTTCGCTAAGCGATGCAAGCGTTAAAGAGTGCCTGTTTTACGGCCTTGGCGCGGACGGTACCGTAGGAGCCAATAAAAACTCAATCAAAATCATCGGCGATAAAACCGGGCTTTATGCGCAGGCGTATTTTGCCTACGATAGTAAAAAATCAGGCGGCTACACTCGCTCGCACCTGCGTTTTGGCAAAAACCCTATCCGCTCGACCTATCTTGTCTCAAATCCGCACTTCGTAGCTTGCTCGGTCGCGGCGTATCTTGAAATTTACGACGTCATAGACGGTATCCGCGAGGGCGGGACGTTCCTGCTAAACTCAATCTGGGACGCCGAGCAGACGGCTGCTAAACTGCCGAATAAAGTAAAGAAAATTTTAGCCGCCAAAAAGGTAAATTTCTACATCATCAACGCCACCAAGCTAGCTCGCGAGATCGGGCTAAAAAACCGCACGAACACCATCATGCAGTCGGCGTTTTTTAAGCTTGCGGACATTATCCCGTTTGCCGACGCGCAAAAATACATGAAAGAGTACGCGCATAAAGCCTACGCCAAAAAGGGCGAAGCGATCGTGGAGATGAACTACAAGGCCATAGATATGGGCGCGGACGGACTGGTTAAGGTCGCGGTCGACCCTAGTTGGGCAAATTTGACGGATGACGCCGCTAACGAGGAAAAATACGTCGGCGACGAATTTATAGAAAAAATCGTTAAGCCTATCAATGCCGCTAGGGGCGATAGCTTGCCTGTTTCGGCGTTTGTGGGCTTTGAAGACGGACACTTTAAATCAGGCACAACGGCGTACGAAAAACGCGGCATCGGCGTGATGGTGCCTAAATGGATCGAGGAAAACTGTATCCAATGTAACCAGTGCGCCTTCGTCTGCCCGCACGCGGTTATCAGGCCATTTCTAATCGACGAAAACGAGCTCGCTGCCGCGCCGCAAACCGTGCAAGATCACGTCCTAGACGCCAAAGGCAAAGAGATAAAAGGGCTAAAATACAAAATCCAAGTAAGCCCTCTAGACTGCACCGGCTGCGAGCTGTGCGCTCAAATTTGCCCGAGCAAGGAAAAATCGCTCGTCATGGTACCTCTAGCCGAGGAAATGGAGAAAAACGAGCAGGAAAACGCCGATTATTTATTTAAAAAAGTAACCTACAAAGACGACCTGATGAGCAAAGATAGCGTCAAGGGCGTGGGCTTTGCGCAGCCGTTATTTGAGTTTCACGGCGCATGCCCTGGTTGCGGCGAGACGCCTTATATCGGGCTTGTTACGAGACTGTTTGGCGACCGTATGATAGTAGCAAACGCCACCGGATGTAGCTCGATCTACGGCGGTAGCGCGCCTTCGACGCCTTATACGACGAACAAAGAGGGCAAGGGCGTAGCGTGGGCAAATTCGCTGTTTGAGGATAACGCAGAGTTTGGCATGGGTATGAACGTCGCGGTAGAGACGCTGCGTCACCGTATCGAAGACGTCATGCTACGCACCAAAGACAGCGCGCCAAATGCCCTAGCCGCGCTATACTCCGACTGGATCGCGCACAAAAACGACGGCGAGAAAACGACGCAAATCGCTAAAATTTTAACGCCGATTTTGGAGCAAAATTTAAGCGTAGAGGGCGTAAAAGAAATTTTAGAGCTAAAAAGATACCTCGTCAAAAAATCCCAATGGATCATCGGCGGCGACGGCTGGGCGTACGATATCGGCTTTGGCGGTCTTGATCACGTGCTAGCTAGCGGCGAGAACGTAAACGTACTCGTACTTGACACCGAGGTGTACTCAAACACCGGCGGCCAGAGCTCAAAATCAAGCCGCGCGGGCTCGATAGCGCAGTTTACCGCTAGCGGCAAGCCGATGCAGAAAAAAGATCTAGGCTACATCGCGATGACTTACGGAAACATCTTCGTAGCTCAAATCAACTCAAATGCGAGCCAGGCAAACACGATAAAAGCCATCGCTGCAGCCGAAGCCTACGACGGACCTAGCCTCGTGATCGCGTATTCGCCGTGTATTGCGCACGGTATCAAGGGCGGCATGGCCTACTCCGGCGATCAAGGTGAGCTCGCGACCAAGTGTGGCTACTGGCCGACCTATGTCTACGATCCGCGCCTAATCAAAGAGGGCAAAAATCCGCTCAAAATGACCTCAAAAGAGCCTGATTGGTCGCTTTACGAGGAGTTTTTGCTAAACGAGGTTCGCTACAACTCGCTTAAAAAGACAAATCCGCAGCACGCAGACGAGTTGCTAGCTAAAAACAAGGCCGACGCGCAAAGACGCTACCGCCAGCTAAAACGCCTAAGCCTAGCCGACTTTAGCGATGAGGTCGAGTCTGGCTCGGAACAGGCTAACGAAAACGCCGAGTAGGGCGCAAATTTCTCTCGCCTAAATTTGACGGGCGAGGGAATTTAACCTTTTGTAGATTGTTGTTTAATTTTATATTAATTTACAGATATCTCAAACTATATCTTTAGCTTAGCCTTAATCATTATATATCGCTAAATCATTTTCTGCTATAATCAACTGTAATATTAAGGATAGTAAAAATGCTTTTTGAAAGATATGCGTTTAAATATAGAGAAAATGATAATATACAAAACAATGTATTTGATATACAAATATCAGATGATGATTTTATGCAAATAAATATAAATAATGAAAATTTTGATATTTTTACAGAGTTGCATGAATATAATTTTTATAATGCTGCTTTTGAAAAATTGATACTAACTTATACAAAGCCAACAATTGTTTATAATATACCCGCTACAAATAGGTTAATATATAAGATTCGCTTGGTTTATACAAAAACAAAAGAAGGTCAAACTATAGTGGATTTACAAGATTGGAGTACTATAGGTAGCTTAAACGGACATCAAGGCCTAGTTGATTTTGTTGATATTTTTATTATATCTTATGACAATATGGCAAAAATTGCTACGGAATATAAATATCATTCTATTTCTAAGCAAATTTTATATGGTGTTATTCATGAAATTTTTGATAGATATTTTTTGAGACATAATATTCAACGAGACTATTTTGAAATAGTCATGGATTTTTCCCAAACGGATTTTGAAGAAATTTTTAATAATTCCAGAAAAAACAAAAAAATAGTATTTCATATGGATATGGTAAATAATGGGGCTGAAATAATTAATTCTGGAAAAATAGAATACTCAATCAAGGCAGATACTACTTTTGATAATGCTTTTAGTTGGCTTCGTGGGAAATTTAATGACAATATTCAAAGATATTCCATAAAGTGTGAAGATATGAATAACAAGACCGCTTCTATTGATGGCTATTCGGACGACTTGACAACAAACGAATGGAGTGCACCAGCAAGAATAGAAATTGGTACGCAAAATAATGATGCTTTATATGGACGGTTGGCTCATTTTTTAAGGATCTAATATGTTTGAAGTAATAAAAAAGTATGTATTAAATAGACAAAAACTTCATATGAATACAAAGATTTTTTATTTTAAAAAGTTATTTTTGCCTCTTATACCAACTTGCATATTGTTGTTTTTTGGGATCAAATTTTGTATAAAACATGAAAATGTGGCAATATCGCTAGTATCTGTCACTGCTATAATCATAGCTTTTTTGGTTTTTTTAATGTCAACTCTTTTGACAAAAGATAGTAATAAAAATATACCCAATACAAATATAAAATATTCCGAAATTCTAGCCAATAATACGGCGCTTCTTACCCTTATATCATCCATTTCGTTATTTATAAATTTGATTTACGTATATGTGTCAAATTTAGAATGCAAAAGTATTATGGCCTTAAATTTTATAAGTTTTTTTGCATTATATTTTATTTTTCTCACTATAAAAATTGTTGTTGACGATATATTATTTTTATCTAATATTTTTAAGAATTAAAATATTATAGATATTTAAATGCATAAAAATGAATAAAACTCAAATCCATCCTTTTAAACCGATTTTTGATAAAAATTCTAAAATTTTAATCCTCGGCTCCTTCCCTTCCGTCGTTTCTCGCAAGTTGGGCTTTTATTACGCAAATCCGCAAAATCGCTTTTGGCGTGTGCTGGCCGGGATTTTAAACGCTCCGCTACCTACAAGCACGGATGAAAAGATAAATTTCCTGCTTGCCAGCCGCATCGCCATCTACGACGCTGCGATCTCGTGCAAGATAAAGGGCTCGAGCGATGCTAAAATGACCGCCGTTGAGCCTGCAAATTTGGAGCCGATTTTTAGCGGAGCTCGCATAGCGCAAGTTTACGCAAACGGCGGTAAGGCACACGAAATCTGCGAAAAATACCTAAAAACTCAAATTCTAAACGCAACGGACAAACCGCCCCTCAAACTACCCTCGACTAGCTCGGCGAATGCAAATTTTAGCTTTGAAAAGCTAGTACAAGAGTGGACGGTCATCTTGGAGGCGCTAAAAGACGGCTAAATTTGATACGAATTCTAAAATTTAACTCATCCGAAATAATCGCGCCTTCACCTTAAATTTAGTTTCAAATTTTAAAATTACCCAAATCAAACAAAACAGGAAAAACCATGAAAATCCTAAAATTTCTATTTTTACTTCCGCTTCTAGCCATCGGCGCGCAGGCACTGGAGCCAAAAATCGTAATGAAGCCTGAAGCGAGCCTAAAAAACGGGCTTTACTACGTAAAAGGCAAGCTCTACGACGGCACGCTAAAGATGCTTCGATACAGCGTCGAGGACTTATACGGCGTAAATGCGATGGGCATGGTCTATCCGAGGCTAAAACCGCTGCCGCCCACTCTTATACGCGAGATAGACGTACAGGGCGGCACGGCGGTGCGATACAGGGACTATTTTGACGGCAGGGACAAACCCTCAAACGAATATCCCCTAAAAAACGGAGTCCGCGAGGGCACGGCGAAGCACTACCACGCAGATAGTGGCACGCTTATGGGCGAGAGCGAATACAAAAATGACGTCCGCGACGGGCTCTACCGCCGCTACTACTTTGACGAGGGCGGCGCGTTAAAGCAGGAGGGCTTTTTCAAGGCGGACAAGCGAGAGGGCGTGTTTACCGACTATTACGTTAGCGGCGAGGTTAGCGCGCGCAGTCCATACGTCGGCGGGCTGCGAAACGGCGAGGACGTCGACTACTACAAAAGCGGCAAAATCCGCGGCAAGCGAACCTACAAAAATGACAAGCGAGAAGGCGCGGAGACGTGGTACTACGAAAGCGGCGCCGTAGAGGAGACGGGCGAATACAAAAACGACCGCAAAAACGGCGTTTGGAAGCGATTTTACGAAAACGGCAAAACGCGCGTGGTAGAAAATTACAAAGACGGCGAAAAGGACGGCGTCGCGCGCGAATATTACCCAAGCGGCAAGCTACGAGGCGAATACGAGTACAAAGACGGCCGCCAAACGGGCGCGGGGCTGGACTACTACGAGAGCGGGGCACTGGCGGCAAAAGTAATGTTTAAAAACGGGCGCTATCACGGGCTATATGAGGAGTATCACGAAAACGGCAAGCTAAAAGCCAGAGTGATGTTTGAGGACGGGCTGGAGGTCGGCGAGGCGCGCCACTACTACGCAAATAGTAAACTCGAAGCCGAAGGGGAGTTTGTGCGCGGCAGGCTCGTGCGCGCCAAAAAATACGACGAAGCGGGTAAGCTAATCAGCGATAAGTCTGATAAAAACGGACTGCCGAGGGAGTAAATACTAAAATAAGTTGCTACTGGCATCATTTGAATTTTTACCAAACCAAATATTTACGTCCTTTTGTATTTTGAATATTTTAATTAGCTTTAAATCACACTACAATAGTCGCACTTAATATTAAAATTTTATATTTATCTTTTGCATCTTAGTCATAAAAGCAGCAATCTCATTTATAAAATCATCAAAAAAGCATTAAAACCACTGGGCGAAGATAGTTTTATCGAGCTTATGATAGACAAACACTGGATAGAAAGCGATGTAAGAGAAAATAAAGCTGGCGGAGCATTTTTTGTAAGTTTGCCAAAATTTAAGCAACCAAGAATTTTTACCACCTACATGAATACTCTTTCGCACTTAATCCAGCAAGCTCATGAGCTGGGGCATGCTTGGCACTACTACTTGATGCGTGATCTTCCGGTTTTAAGCGCAAATTTTACTAAAAAACGTATTTTTTAATATCACGCAAACATCGTATAACACGTACCAGTCAGACGTATTGCAATGCTTTTAGCCACGTTGTTGTCGCGAAATTTTAACTCGCGGTCGCAAAAGACGAGGCTAAATTTGATATTCGCCTGGGCTTAGCTCTCCTCGTAAAAGCTTGCCAAAGCGCGCAGCTGCGGCATCTACGGCATCGTCGCCAAACTCGCCCGGCTCAAATCCGCTACTAATAAACGGCACGGCAAACTCCATCCCGCAGTAGTTTGCCGCGATCTTAAGCGGCGTTAAAATTTCATCCAAGCTAAAGCCGATCGCGCCCTGTTTAGAGTATTCGCTAAGCGGAGTACTGACGCTTAGCGCAAGCTGCAAGACCTTGCCTTTAAGCGCGCCGGAACCCACCAGCTCGTGCGAAAAGACGATGTCGATATAGGCTTTTAGCATAGGCGGCACGTTTAGCCAGTGCATCGGGTACAAAAATACGATGCGCTCGGCAGCCGCTAACGCGTCTTGCTCTGCGCGGGCGTCTATGCGCGCGATATCTAAGCCGTAAAGCCCCTCCAAATGCCGCACCTTAGCGTCCGCTGCGGCCTTTGCTACCTGAGATAAGGCTTTGTTTACGCGCGATGCGGCGAGATTTGGGTGCGATAAAATCACAAGAGTTTTCATGTTGTTTCCTTTGTTAAAATTTGCGGAATCATATCGCTAAAAAGCTAAAAGTAGATTAAAAATGCTTGCCAGAGCGAGACTTTTACAAGCAAGAAAGCAAAAAATTACATTTTTATAAAACAGACAACTATATCTACAACTATCCTTATAGCGTCGGTTATCTGCTATCACAATTCTTTCTAAGTGAGTTTAAAAAAGATGAAGCAAAATTTTGCAAAATTTATAAACAATTTTTAATAGAGTGTGGCATAAAAAGCGTGGAAGAGCTAATGAAAAAACACTTTAAAAAAGATACGACAAAGTGCGAATTTTGGCTGATTGGCATAGATGAAGCGCTAAAAAATTTAGATGAGTTTAAAAAGGTGGTGGCTGTATAAATTCACTAGTTATCTTAAACGCTTTATCTTTTTTCGAGAAATTTTATAAATTTTTGATGGAGTATCTTCGAAAAAATGATCATCTACTATTTCATCAGCCACGCTCATAGCCCAAGCTTCATTAAAATTTTGTCCATTTTTGTTCGCACTACTTGAATAAAGCCAGTCAAATTTAGCTAAAAATTTTTCGTGCTCGCACTCTTTTACGACTCTAATAGCCTTTAAATTTGGATACAAAAATGTAGTTTTTCTTGAACGGCGTATAAAATTTTTATACTTTTTTGGCACTCTAACAAGCTCATTTAAAACGCTAAATTTTGCCGTCGTGATAAGACAAGGTTTATTCTCATCACGCATTTTGGCCTTATTTATCTCTTTATAATCTTTACTTAAAAAGCCAGCTGTCGTATCAGTTTGTGCTAGAAATATCATATTTTTTCTCTTTTTGATAGTAAAAATATACAAGAGATTATTAGAGCAAATCCTAAAAAATCCCAAAATACAAATTTTGTTCCAAGCCAAAAGTAGCCAAAAAATGCTGCACTTAGTGGTTCTATGCAGGCTAATAAACTAGCTTTTGCTGCTCCTATGAGCTTAACACCTATCATATAAAAGCTAAATGCAAAAATGGTGCCAAGCGTAATAACAGCAATAAATGCCAGCCATTGATTTATCCCATTAAGCCAAGCAAAATCCCAAACTCTCATATAACAAGCAAGCACTACTCCGCCCATAACCATGCCCCAGCCAAGCGTGAGAGTGACTGAATATTTAGCATTCAGCCTTGCTGGAGCAAGATTATAAACACAAACACAAACGGCACTAACTAAGCACCAAAATAGCGCTTTTGGCGAGATGACAAGAGATGAAATTTGAGCATGTGTGCTCAGGAAAAATACGCCAAGCATCGCGCAAAGCAGAGCTAAAATTTCAAGTGGTCTTGGTGCTCGCTTCTCTTTTAGGCAGATGACGGCTAGGATGAGAACTGGCGCGGTGTATTGAATAACAGTCGCTACTGCGGCATTTGAAAGCTCAATGGAGTAAAAGTAGGCGTACTGCGTCATCATAAGCCCAAGCAAAGCATAGACTAAAAACTCACCAAGTAGCTTTATATCTTTAATCGGAGCAAAAACGGTACTTGGTTCTTTAAAAGCATAAAAAATCACAATAACAATGCCAGCTAGCATCAGTCTATATGGCACCAAAAAATCAGAACTTATACCAAGTGAAAATAGATACTGCCCACAAACCCCACTAAATCCCCAAAGGATACCGCCAACTAAAGTAAGGAGTATCCCAAGACGATGAGTATTCATTAAATTTATCTATCTTTATGAAGCTGTGCATCTTTGCCATAATACGGCGAATATGGTCCATAAAGTATGCAGTTATGGCAATCTCTTGAAAATAAATAAGCATCTGCCATTACTGCTAGATCGTATGATCTATCTGAGATGGTATTTGCCACCTGTGAGATGACAGCTGAGACTAACATACCAAGTAGGCTACTTTGACCGCTACTGCTATCTTCTGCTGCTATGGCACTGCCTTGCCAAAGAGTAGCGCCACTTTTTATATCGATAAGCTTTGCTTCAAGGACAACCTTTGTAGAGCTTGAGATGACCGCATAGCTCGTACCATAATCTTTTATGTTTATGTAAAGTACACTATCGGCATGGAAAATTTTATCAAGCTTATTTAGTGGCACTGCTGCGATCTCGCTTGGCTCGGTTATGCCATTTAGCTTAAAGGTATCATTTACAAGAGCTACTGGAAATACGTAGTATCCTGCCTCACTTAGTGGTGCAACTGTATTTGCTAAAACAGCTGCTGGGCCTGAAATTTCTGTACTATCGTTTGTTGGCATAAGCACTAAGATAGAGTGAGGTCTTTTTTGTAAAAATGCTGAGTAGTCGTATGGCTCAGGCTCTTTTATAGAGCAGCCCGTAAAAAATACTACTAAAAATGCAAAGGCTATAAATTTAAGGCTATTTTTCATTATTTGCCCCCTCTTTTTGCTCTACTTTTTTTGGAGTCAAATTTTTAGAGCCTTTGATGAAATTTATATACTCCCTTGACTCTGGGAAATTCTCTACTTCTTTGTCAAAATTTGCATTTGCAGCACCTAAATTTCCATTATTTAGATACAAAAGTCCAAGGTGTGCGTATACGCCAGGAGCGATCTTATAGCCCTTTTGTGTTGATATCTGCACCAAATTTTCTAAGCGTGAAATTTGCTCGTTTATATCGCCCTCTTCATTTAGGTAGCTATATAGCGAGCTACTATATGATCCGTCCCAATAATAAAGTGATCTTGGAGCGTTTGAATGACCGCAACCCGCTAAAAGTAGCACAAAAAACGCAAAGCTGCCAAGCTTTATTTTACTTGCCATGCTCCACTTTCTATGCCATTTACTAGATTATTTACTGCTTCAATAATAGCTAGGCTTAAAACCTTGCCATTTAGCGTAGAGTCGTATCCTGCTGTGCCGCCAAAGCCTATGATCTCTCTGTTTGAAAGAGTGTATTCGCCAGCGCCGCTAACCGAATAGACAACCTCAGCTGTTTTGGTATCAACGATATTTAAATTTACCTTTGAATAGGCAGTTTGTTGCTTACCTTTGCCAAGTATGCCAAATAGCTGATGATCGCCCGTAGTTTTTCGTCCAAACTCGGTTACATCACCGGTTATCACGTATCTTGCGCCTTTTAGATTTTGAGCGGTTTTACTTAGCTCGCTCTCTTGTTTGATCACTTTCATATTTGATCTATCAAGCACTAAAAATCTACCGCTTTGCTGTAAATTTGTGATCAAAATACTTTGAGCTTGGTTACCAAGCCTATCCTCGCCATCAGCAAATACACCATTTTGGTAAGCTGATTGATTATTAAATCGACCTATCGAAACCGAAATTTTTTGACCATTGTAAACTGTGCCGTAGCTTGCTACTTTTGGAGTCTCAACAACCCTTGAACTCTCACTCGCGCATCCAGCAAAAAGAGCTGCCATAAGCAAAACTGCACCAAATTTAAATATATTTTTCATTTTTTATCCTTTGCGACAAAATCGCTTGTATATTACTAAATTTCTTTTTAAATAGCTTTAAAATTCATCCATGTGCCTTTTAGGTATCTAATCGTAAAAAGCACCGCCTTTACAGCCCAGTCAGCAAACATTGCAAACCAAGTACCTATCATGCCAAGATCAAATGTGAGTGCAAAGACATAGGCCAAGATGACTCTACAAGCAAACATACAAACTAAATTTACAATCATCGGATATTTAGCATCCCCTGCTGCTCGAAAAACGGTTGGATATGTGTAGGCAAGTGGCCAGATAAGACACATAGCGATACCGTGATACCAGACGATCTGCCTTGTTAAATTTATGGCTTCGCTTGAGAGATTATAAACCCTAAGCAGTGGCTCAAGAAGTAGTAAAATCACAGCTGTGCTAAAAAGCTGGACAATATAGATGCTTATCATCGACTTTCTTACGTAAAATTTAGCCTGAGCAAAGTCGTTTGCGCCAACACACCTTGAGATAACCACACTAAGCCCTGTTCCTATCGCCATACCAGGAAGTACTTGAAACATCACGATCGTCCCGCCCACGGCATTTGCAGCGATACTTGCCGTACCAAAGAGAGAAACTAAACTTAAAACAATAATGCGACCCACATAAAACATCGAATTTTCAAAACCATAAGGCACTCCGATATTTAAAATTTTCTTGATGATCTTGTAGTCAAATTTATAGATAAAGCTCTTTCTTATGTGAAGTTTTAGCCTTATATCAAGAAGCAAATAGACTATAACAAAGCAAGCAAGCACCTTTGCTATAAGCGTACTTATGGCGATACCTAAAACACCAGTATGAAATGTGTAGATACTAATGGCAGTTAGAAGTACGTTTAATAAATTTGCAGCCGCCATAATATACATAGGAAGCTTCGCGTTTGACATTGTGCGAAAGATCGCAGCTGCTGCTGCATAGACAGCCAAAAATGGCGCGGAAATGGCCGAGAAAACAAGATAGTGGCTAGCATCATGCCTTACTTGCTCTCCAATATCGCCAAAGACATAATCTAGGATAATATCTTTTAAAACTATGATGACCACTGCGATAAAAAGGGCAAAGATAAAACTAAACCAAACGAGCTGATTTGCTGTGATTTTGGCATTGCCACTTTGTTTACTACCAAGATACTGGCTAGCAACCACTGAGCCGCCAGTAGCGATAGCAGTAAATATGCTAATAAATAGCGCCATGACAAATTCCACAAGACTAATCGCACTTACAGCGCTTTCACTAACACTTGCTGCCATTAGCGAGTTTGCAAGCCCCAAGCTATACTCTAAAAACTGCTCAACTGCAATAGGGAAAAATAGCTTTGCAAGGTCGGCATCTGAGAAAAATTTTGTATTTTGATCTTTGATTTTGTTTACCATACTTCCCCTAAGATAAACTTAAAAATTTTAATAGATTTAAGCCAAGATCTGCCTTTTTGCAAATCCTGACTTAAAAATTTTAGTGTCTTGAAAGGTAGTTTGTATCGTAGTTATTGCTTAAAAAGTCTTTGTTCTCCATCATAGCGATGTGAAAATCTTTTGTTGTTTTTATACCATTTATTATGAGCTGATCAAGAGCTACTTTCATTTTATGGATCGCCCTATTTCTATCGGTATCCCAAACCACGAGTTTGCCAATCATACTATCGTAATACGGTGGTATCGAATAATCTTGATAGATATGACTATCCATTCTAACATTGCGGCCACCTGGACAGACATATTTTGTGATCTTACCAGGACACGGCGTAAATGTATTTGGATCTTCAGCTGTTATCCTGCATTCGATCGCATGACCTTTTAGTTCAATACTCTCTTGTGATGGTAGTGCCTCACCTTCAGCCACTTTTATCATAAGCTCGATGATATCAAGTCCGCTTACCATTTCGCTCACTGTGTGCTCAACTTGAAGTCTTGTATTCATCTCGATGAAGTAAAAGTCTAAATTTTTATCAACCAAAAACTCAAACGTACCAGCTCCCTCGTAGCCGATCGCTTTTGCCGCTTTTATGGCTGTTTCGTGAAGCCTCTCTCTTGTTTTTTCATCAAGTAAAATAGCTGGGCTCTCTTCGATCAGCTTTTGGTGGCGACGCTGCATAGAGCAATCACGCTCACCGATGTGAAGTACATTGCCATGGCTATCGCCAATTACTTGAACTTCGATATGACGTGGATTTAGGATATATTTTTCCATATACATTGTGCCATCACCAAATGCGCTCATAGCTTCGCTTTCAGCAGACCAAAACGCTTTTTCTAAATCAGCCTCTTTTTCAACCACGCGCATACCACGTCCGCCACCACCTGCAGCAGCTTTTAAGATGACAGGATAGCCTATCTTTTTAGCTAGCTCTTTTGCAGCTTTTGTGTCAGCCACAGCGCCGTCTGAGCCAGGAATTACTGGTACGCCAGCTCTTTGCATGACCTGCTTTGCCTTGCTCTTATCGCTCATCAAAGCCATCGCAGCGACACTTGGTCCTATAAATTTGATCTTGTGATGTGAGCAAATTTCAACAAAATTTTGATTTTCACTTAAAAAGCCATATCCAGGGAAAATAGCGTCTGCTTCGCTGATCTCAGCTGCACTTATGATAGCTGGGATATTTAGGTAGCTATCGCTTGAGCGCTCTTTGCCGATGCAAATGGCTACGTCAGCATATTTTACGTAAAGTGCGTCTTTATCAGCGGTTGAATAGACTACAACGGCTTCTTTACCCATCTCCTTTATCGTTCGCAAAGCACGAAGGGCGATTTCGCCTCGGTTTGCGATTAAAATTCTTTTTAATTCCATTAATTTTTCTCCACGCCAAATAACGGCAATCCAAACTCAACTGGCTGTCCGTCAGAGACTAGCATTTCAGTGATCTGGCAGTCAAACTCAGCCTCGATTTCATTCATGATCTTCATAGCCTCGATGATACCTACTACATCGCCTTTTCTTACTCTTTGACCTACTTTTACAAACGGAGCAGCGCCTGGGCTTGGAGCAGCGTAGAAAGTACCTACCATAGGAGATTTTATGCTATCTTTTGGCGAGTTTGCAGCTGGTTTTACCTCTGAATTAACGACAACATTTACAGGTGCTGGAGCTGGCGCTTGTGCTGCTGGTTTAGCAGGCGCGCAATAATCTGAAAATTTTTCAAGCTCTACCTCAAAATCACCACTTTTTATTTTGATATGATTCATCTCCATATCATTAAAAAATTCGATAAGCTCTTTTATATCTTCTTTTTTCATAGAAATTTCTCCTAAATTTTTATATAAGCGTCTAATTGTAGCGAAAATTAGATAAAAAATTTTTTTATGAAGCAAAAACGAGAACTCAAAGTTACTCTTTTTTGCTAAGTTATTTTTCAGTAATAATTATCTTAATGCCTTTAGTATCAACTAAATTTTCATCGATGATGATCTCATCTATCTTTGCTGCCCTTATCACGCCACTTTTTGGATTTTTTATACTTTTTATCGCTCCGATTGTGCTTACATCGACACTTGAATATTCAAACGCAAGACTCGTATCCATAAAAATGCAATCTTTTACGATCAAATTTTCCACGTAACAAAGTGCTTGCAAGCTTTTTATCGTGCAGTTTATGAGCGTTACATTTTTTGAGTTCCAAGCTAGATATTCACCTGAGATTAGGCAATTTTGCGCGGTCACGTTTTCGCAGTTCCAAAATGCATCTTTTGAAATGAGCTTTGAGTTTGTGATATGGACATTTTTACAACTATCAAAGCAGTAGTTTCCATCTAAATTTAGCCCATCGATCTCTAAATTTTCGCTATTTGCCCCAAAGTAATCCCCCTTTGCAAAAACATTTTTTATCCTAACGCCCGCGCATCCCCAAAGTGTTTCACTAGCATCTGAAAAATTTACATTTTCTAGCGAAATTTGCGAGCTTTTTCTAAAGCTTTTTGGAGCGTTGATGAGCGCGTCTTTGAAGCTTAAATTTGCACTGTACCACATGCCAGCTCTTGCTAGAGGCTCTAAGTATCCGCCATTTAGCGTGATATCATTTGCGTACCAAAGTGGATATTTGTAGGCAAAAACGCACTCATTTAGCTTTAAATTTGAGCTGTGTTTTAGCGACGACTCGCCATCTTCAAAGATACAGTTTGTAAAATTTACACTTTTTGCCCCAAACATCACACGCTCGCCAGTAAAAATTTCTGCATTTTTCTCTTGCATTTTTGTCCTTTATTAATTTTTGCTGTTAAAATTATACTAATTTTCATCTAATTTATTCGCTTTATTAAATTTACTTTAAAGACGTAAATCGTTATAATCGCCCAAAAAAGGAGCAAAAATGGGTTTAAAGTCAGACTCTTGGATAAGAAAAATGTCGGTTGAGAAAAATATGATAGTGCCGTTTGCCGAGGAGCAAGTCGGACGCGGCGTGGTTAGCTACGGTGTTTCTAGCTACGGCTACGATATCCGCGTGGGAGACGAGTTTAAAATTTTTACAAACATCGGCGGAACCGTAGTCGATCCGAAAAATTTCGACGAAAAAAACGTGGTCGATTTTAAGGGTGATGTCTGTATCGTGCCACCAAATTCTTTTGCTTTGGCGCGCACGATCGAGTACTTTAACATGCCTGATAATGTTCTAGCGATCTGCCTTGGCAAAAGCACCTACGCAAGGTGCGGCATCATCGTAAACGTAACGCCTTTTGAGCCTGGATTTAAGGGGCACATCACGATAGAAATTTCAAACACGACGCCACTTCCTGCAAAAATTTATGCGAACGAAGGTATCGCGCAGGTGCTATTTATCGAGGGTGATGAGCCTTGCGAAGTGACGTATGCTGATAAAAATGGTAAATACCAAGCCCAAGAAGGCATCACACTACCAAGAATTTTGAAGTAATTTTTTAGCCTTTGCGACCTTGCAAAGGCTAAATTTAAATACTGCTTTTATAATTTCCTCTAAACATTAATTAAAATTTGACGAAATAGAATCTAGAAAGGTAAAAACTTTTGTAATAAATTTTAAAAATTTGGCATAGCTTTTGCTTAAATTTTTATAAAATACAATTTAGATTTAGCTATTTATACCCCAAAAATAGTTAGTAAAGGGTGCAATAATGTTTAATGATAAATCAATACTAATCACCGGCGGAACAGGAAGTTTTGGTAAAAAGTACACCGAAATTTTGTTAAAAAAATACAAGCCAAAAAGGCTAGTTATCTACTCACGCGATGAGCTAAAACAATACGAAATGGCACAAGTCTTTAAAGACAAGGCGATGCGTTTTTTTATAGGCGATGTGAGGGACTATAAGCGCTTAAGAACCGCGATGAATGGCATAGACTACGTCATCCACGCAGCTGCGATGAAACACGTACCAATCGCAGAATATAATCCAATGGAGTGCATCAAAACAAATATTGACGGCGCTCAAAACGTTATCGATGCCTCTTTGGAGTGTGGCGTTAGCAAGGTAATCGCTCTCTCGACTGACAAAGCATGCAACCCTGTAAATTTATATGGAGCCACAAAATTAGCAAGTGACAAGCTTTTTGTTGCTGCAAATAACATTGTTGGGGATAAAAAGACAAGATTTAGCGTCGTAAGATATGGAAATGTCGTTGGCTCTCGTGGCTCAGTAGTGCCACTCTTTAAAAAGCTAATCGCACAAGGTGAAAAAGAGCTTCCTATAACTCACGAGAAGATGACAAGATTTTGGATCACGCTTGAGCAAGGTGTAAATTTCGTCCTTAAAAATTTTGAGAGGATGAAAGGCGGTGAAATTTTCATACCAAAGATCCCATCGATGACGATGGTGGATCTTGCAAAAGCCCTTGCACCAGAGCTTGGCGTAAAGATCGTAGGCATTCGTCCAGGTGAAAAGATGCATGAGATGATGATCTCAAGAGATGATGCGCATCTTACATACGAATTTGATGATTATTACGTTATTAGTCCGTCTATCCAGTTTTTAACAGCGCAAGACTTCTCGACAAATGCTCTTCATCAAAAGGGCAAACCAGTTAGCGAAGACTTTGAATATAGCTCAAATACAAATAAAATTTGGCTCGATAGAGCAGGCCTTCTTGAGATGATAGGAGATGCTAAATGATCCCTTACAGCCGTCAGCAGATCACAGAAGAGGACATAAAGGCAGTCACAGATGCCTTAAAAGATGACATCTTAACAGGTGGCCAAAAGGTCAGTAAATTTGAAGAGGAGCTGGCAAAGTATGTTGGCGTAAAGCACGTGATCGCTATGAACTCAGCCACTTCGGCCCTTCACGTAGCCTATCTTAGCCTTGGCGTAAAGGCTGGCGATGAAGTGATCACGACACCCATCACCTTTGCAGCCACTGCAAATGCAGCTTTGATGGCTGGAGCACAGGTGAAATTTTGCGACGTAAAAGCAAATGGCAACATCGACGAAGAGAAAATTCCAGCTCTTATCACGCCAAAGACAAAAGTGATAACAGCAGTCGACTATGGTGGCAACCCAGTAGAGCTAGATAAGATCATAAATTTAGCCAAAAAACACGGCATAAAAGTGATAGACGACGCCTCTCACGCCCTTGGTAGCGTGCAAAATGGCGTAAAAGTGGGCGTTAAGGCTGATATTAGCATATTTAGCTTTCATCCAGTAAAGCCTATCACAACGCTTGAAGGCGGCGCGATTGCTACAAACGACAATGAGCTTGCAAGACTAGCAAGACTATATAGAAGCCACGGCATCGCTAAAACAAAGCTTTGGGATAGCGACATGAGCCTTCTTGGATACAACTACAGGATCACGGACGTAGCCTGCGCTTTGGGGCTTAGCCAGCTAAAAAGGCTGGACGGCTTTATCTCCAAAAGAAATGAGATAGCTAAATTTTATGATGAGAAATTTAGCGGGTGTGAATATTTTAAAACTATAAATATCCCAGCAAATACAACTAGCTCAAGGCACCTATATCCAGTGCTTTTGGATGAGAAATTTTGGGATAAAAAAGAGCAAATTTTTGAAGCACTTTTGCAAAAAGGCGTTGGTGTGCAGGTGCACTATAAGCCAACATATAAATTTAGCTTTTATAAAGCGCTACTTGGCGAAATTTCGCTGCCAAATGCGGAGAAATTTTATAGCGCCGAGCTTAGTATCCCTTGCCACCATGGCATGAGCGTGGATGATGCTAAATTTGTTGCAAGCATGCTTTTTGACGTGCTAAAAAGCTTTAGCGAGTAAAAATGATCTGTATCATCCCAGCAAGAGGCGGCAGCAAGAGGATACCTGGCAAAAACATAAAAGACTTTTTAGGCAAGCCTTTAATCGCATATAGCATTGAGGCCGCGCTAAATTCTAAAGTTTTTAGCGAAGTGATCGTAAGCACCGATGATGAAATGATCGCAAATGTGGCTAGAGAATTTGGAGCTAGCGTGCCATTTTTTAGAGAGGCGAGTCTAAGCGATGACTACGCGACAAGCACTGACGTGATAAAAGACGCGATAGGGCGCGTAAATTCTGGCTTTAGTGATGTCTGCTGCCTTTATGCCACAGCACCGCTCATAACGGCTGAAATTTTAAAAGAGGCTGCAGGAGAGTTTAAAAAGCAGGAGTGTAAATTTTTATTTTCAGCGACTGCGTTCGATTTTCCTATACAAAGGGCGATAAAACTTGATGAAAACGCTAGCGTTAGCATGTTTTATCCTCAGTTTGAAAAGACACGCTCGCAAGATCTTGAGCCTGCGTTTCATGACGCTGGGGCATTTTATTTTGGCAAAAAAGAGGCTTGGCTGGAGTGCAGTGCTTTGTTTGCGCCACACTCAAAGGCATATTTGCTGCCAAGAAATTTAGTCTGCGATATCGACACGCTAGAGGATTTTGAGTTTGCTAAGAAGCTTTATTTGATAAATAATGGAAAGATCTGATTGAAAGAATTTAAAGGACTCCTCTTGCTAAAAACGCTCGTGCGCGCTGATAGTAGCAGCAAGATAGGGCATGGGCACATCAGGCGAGACCTTTTGCTTGCTAAAAAATTTAACGACATCTCATTTGCATCTTTGAGGCTAGATGGTGACATTTTTAATGAGATAAACTACCCTAAATTTAGTTTAAGTAGTGGCGAGATAGATGAACTTTGTGAACTTATAAAAGATGATAAATTTGAGCTTCTCATCATCGACCACTACGGCTTTAGCTTTGAAGACGAAAGAGCTATAAAAGAAAAAACCGGCGTTAAAATTTTATCATTTGACGACACTTACGAAAAACATTTTGCAGACTATATTTTAAATGTAAATTTATATGCGCAAAAGGCAAGATATGAGGGGCTGGTAGAAAAAGATAGCGAAGTTTTTTGCGGAAGCGAGTTTTTGCTGGTTAGAGATGAGTTTTATGAAGAAGCGCAGGTAAAAAGGGATAAAATTTATGACTACGCTATTATTCTTGGAGGCACTGATATCTCAGGGCTAAGTGCAAAAATTTCAGAAAAACTGCTCTTAAAAGGACTAAAAACAGCCGTCATAACAACTAGTGGAAATAAAAACTTAAGCGCACTAAAAGAGTTATCAAGTAAAAATGAAAATTTTAGCCTTTTTGTAGATAGTAAAAAAGTAGCAAGGCTGATGAATGAAGCCAAAATACTCATCATAACAGCAAGCTCGCTTGTAAATGAAGCTTATGTTTTGAGAGCTAAATTTAAAGCCATTTGCGTAGCAGACAATCAAAAAGAGATATTTGCTTGGCTAAAAGAAAATGGATATGAGGCTTACTGGGGAGATGAAATTTGCTTGAGCTTATAAATTTTACCTCGCTTAGTGGCGAGCAAAAATTGATGGTCTTAAAGTGGCGAAATGACGAGCGTATAGCCAAATTTATGAAAAACAAAAGTGTTGGCAAAGAGGAGCATTTTGCTTTTTTAGAGAGATTAAAGAGCATTCAAGATAAGATCTATTTTTTAGTAAAAGATGAGGGTGAATTTATCGGAGTGGTGAGCTTCGTTGATATAACGAAAGAAAGTTGCGAATTTGGCGTTTATAAAAACCCGGAGCTAAAAGGAGTGGGCAAAAAGTTGCTTGATCTCATAAAAGACTACGCTTTTTTTACATTAAAGGTTGGCTCGCTAAAGGCAAAAGCTTATAATAGTAACGAAAAAGCGCTCGCACTTTATGAAAATTTTGGCTTTAAGATCTATGCAAAAGATGGTGAGTTTAGCTATCTTGAGCTTAAAAATAAAACGGACTAACGGATGAAAATAGGAAATTTTGATACAGACAAAAAGGTCTTTATAATAGCAGAGCTCTCCGCTAATCACAGCGGCAGCCTAAAAACGGCGGTAGATACGATAAAGGCAGCCAAGCGCGCTGGAGCTGACGCGATAAAGCTTCAGACATATACACCTGATAGTTTGACTCTAAATTCACACCTGGACGACTTTGTCATTAAGGGCGGACTTTGGGATGGGAGAAATTTATACGAGCTTTATCAAGAGGCGCTAACGCCAAAAGAGTGGCACGCTGAGCTTTTTAAAGTAGCAAAAGAAGAAGGGCTTGTCTGCTTTTCAAGCCCATTTTGCAAGGATGACGCCAACTTTTTAGAGCAGTTTAACCCGCCAGCTTACAAGATCGCAAGTTTTGAGGTAACGGACTATGATTTTGTAGAGTTTATAGCTAAAAAAGGCAAGCCCATTATCATCTCAACTGGCATAGCCTATGAAGAAGAGATAAGAGATGTGGTGCAAATTTGTAAAAATGCAGGCAATAGCGATATTGCTCTTTTAAAGTGTACTTCAAGCTACCCAGCACCGCTAAATGGTATGAATTTACAAACGATAGCTGATATGAAAGAGAAATTTGGCGTTGAGGTCGGCTTTTCAGATCACACATTAGGCGTGACAGCCCCAGTTGTTGCGGTTAGCCTGGGTGCTAGGATAATTGAAAAGCATTTTATACTTGATAAAAGCGTAAAAAGCGTTGATAGCGCATTTAGCCTAGATGAGAGCGAATTTACTCTTATGGTAAAGTGCGTTAGAGAGGCTGAAGAGCTTTTGGGCGTGGTGAATTATGAACTAGATGAAAAAGCGGTTTTAAACAGGAGATTTTCACGCTCACTTTATGCAAGCGCAGATATAAAAAAAGGTGAAATTTTTAGCGAGCAAAATGTAAGGAGTGTGCGTCCAGGATATGGCTTGCACCCTAAATTTATAAAAGAGCTAGTGGGCAAAAAAGCAAAAAGAGATATAAAATTTAGTGATAGGATAACAAAGGAGGATCTGATATGAACAATAAAAACGATAAGGCATCTAATAAAAAGGCAAAACCATCTAAAGATAATGTATCAAATATCCAAAATCCTATCTTTCAAAAAAATCTTCAAGCACTATTTCAACAAGATGAAATTCTAGCAGCAAGGCTTTGGTCTATTGCAGGTAATGAAAACTATGAAATTTTTATAGGAAAAGATCCAATTGATATAAATTTAATAAACAAACATACTTTTAAATATATCTATGAAAATCCTGGAGCAGATATTTTAAAGCTACTTGAAGATATAGAAAGTGACTACAAACGTTATCCGATACTATTTTTTTATGGACTGGGCAATGGCGTACTCTATAAAGCATTAGCAAAAAATGAAACACACCAAAAAATCGTAGTCATAGAGCCAGAGATCGAGATCATATATCTTGTTTTAAACGTTATTGATCTATCAAGCGAACTAGAAAGTAGACAGATAATACTTTTTTATTCAAAATTTGCTACCTATACACATTTTTATTATCTGGTTACGGAAGCGAAACTAAACTCATATGCAAAAACCTATGATAATCTTATGATCCATATGCCTTTTTATGATCAATTTGAAGAGGACTACATAAGAATAAATAAAGAGATTACAAGAGCATTTTCTCAAATAGTAGTTGCTCACGGCAATAGCATAGACGATCTTTTATTAGGCACAAGACAAAATTGTGAAAATTTAGTGCCCATGATTAGCAATTATTGCTACACAAGTCTTGTTAAAAAAAGATATGGTCTTATGGATACAGCTATAATTGTATCAACTGGCCCAAGCCTAGATAAACAGCTTAATACGCTTAAAAAATTTGCTCCATATGTTAGCATTATAAGCGTTGATGCCTCTTATCCAATCCTTGCAAGGCATGATATCAAGCCTGATTATGTAATGTCGATTGAAAGAATAGAACCAACTTCTAGTTTTTTTGAAAAAAAACATCCAAATATTGATGACAATATACACTTTATTGTTGCCTCAGTTACACACAAGCAAACTATTAAAAATATCTTGCCAAGAAAACTAGTACTAACTATGAGACCTCAACAAGAGGAGTATATGTTTGGTCTAAAAAGATATGGATATTTGGGTGTGGGGCATAGTTGTGCAAACATGGCCTATCAGCTAGCCTATGTCTTAGGACATAAAAATATCGTTTTCATAGGACAGGATCTAGCATTTGGTAAAGATGGGGCGAGCCATGCAAAAGGTCACGCCTTTGCGCAAGCGGATGAAAATTTATATGTTAAAGCCTATGGCGGAGAGGGAGAGGTTAAAACAACATATGTTTGGACTCTATTTAAAAATCAGTTTGAAAATGACATCGCCCAATCAAGCTTAGAGAATATAAAATCATATAACTGTACCGAAGGTGGTGCTAGAATAGAAGGCACTATAGAAAAGCCGTTTTTAGAAGTAATGCATAAGCTTTGCAAAGGCAAAGAGATTAAAAAACTGCCTAATATCAAAAAAGACAGTGAAACGACAGTAAATAAAAACCTTTTAAAAGCTTATAAAGTCATACTTGCAAAAATAAAAGCTCAAAGTGAAGTCAAACAACAAATAGAAAAAGTCTTTTTGGAGGTAGTGCCTAGTATAGATAAATTGCTTGAGCTCAATAAAGAAAATAAAATAGAAAAAAAGCACTTTGATGAGCTTCTTAAGATAACAAAAAAGATAGATAAACTAAAAGATGTAATCGCGAAACGTAATTATCAAAAATATGTAGATAATATATTGCAAATTTCAGTCTACTATCAAGAACTTGAGCTTGCAAAAATTTCTGTAGCACCAAGTGACACAACCATCCAAAAAACCAACAAGCTTCTTATGTGGGTAAATATGCACAAGTACTGGATGTTCTCCGCAGCTGGCGGACTAAATGCCGACATCGAAGTTACTAAAAAAGCTTCAAAAGCACTTGTTGCTGAGCTAAAAAAGAGAAAACTAATAACTAAAAATGAGATAGGAAAAGCAAAAGAAAATTTTATACTGAGTATATAAGCTAATTTGTAAGTAGAATTATTTTACTTACGATCTTTTTATTTGGCTTACTAGTTTTAGTAAGCCTCTGTCACAATTATAAATTTATAACACAACCCATTATAAACCACTAGAGCAAAGACAAAATAGATACATTACTATTTATTTTTAGTAGATAAAGCCCCAAAGTTAAACTCTGGGGCGTGGGTTTGCGTATTGTAAAAGCATTAACACTCTTAAGGCTTTGTTACTGCGACAAAGCCTCTATCTAAAACCTTAATGAAACTATTGTAGAAGCTTCATTACGTTTTCGAGGAAACTTCACTCAGCTCCTACTATTGTAGAAGCTTCATTACGTTTTCGAGGAAACTTCACTCAGCTCCTACTATTGTAGAAGCTTCATTACGTTTTGTTGTACGCTGTTTGCTTGACTCATAGCATAAGCACCTGATTGAGCTAGGATGTTATGTTTTGAGAAGTTAGCAGACTCGCTAGCAAAATCAACATCTCTGATTTGTGATTCTGCTGATTTTACGTTAACTTGAGTTACAGTGATGTTATTAACTGTAGCTTGAAGTTGGTTTTGAACTGAACCAAGGTCTGAACGAACTTGATCAAGTGTTTTTTGAGCTGACTCAGCGATACTCATAACAGCCATCGCACCGCGAAGTGTCATAACACCTGCAGATTGAGCTACTGTTAAAGCTCCACTCATTCTTTGGAAGCCCATAGCTGTCGCCAATTCACCTTTTATTTGGCCTCTTACATCTCTTAAAGAGATAGATTGTTGAGCGCCACCATTTGCTGAGAATGCTACTGATAGGTTTGCAACGCCGCCAGCATCTAGCTTGATATCTCTACCATCAAGGCGCACTAGGTTTAGTCTTCCAACAAAGCCACTAATAGCTGTACCTTTGGCACCACTACCTTTGCCACCAAGACCTTTTGAGATATCTCCACCAGTTGCAACAATAGCACGACCATCACGGCTTGTTAAGACCATTTTGCCGCTTTCAGCATCAACTGAAGCTTCAACGCCTGTTTGATCTTTTACGGCATTGATAGCATTTACTAGTGCGCCATTAGCATCATTTTTTTGAACTTCTAAGTCACCTATTTTAACACCATTTATTGTTAAAGACTTGATTTGACCACCAGCGATAGAGGCACTTGCTCTCCAAGTAACATCAGCTGTTGCTCTAACACCAGTTTTATCAGCAACTTTATTGATATTTTCTGCTAGTGCACCAAGACCTTTACCAATACCTGTTGAAACAACAGCAGATGTAACACCTACATCGTTTACGCCATCAACGTTAAGGAATTTAAGTTTTACTTCACCCATAGCAGTAAGTAGTTTTGAACTCTCAAAACGTGTAAGACCGATCTTGTCAGATGTAGTCGCACCAATACTTGCTTTAACAGTTTGGTTTGAATAAGCACCTATTTGGAACTCTTTATTAGAGAATGTTCCGTTTAGTAGTTGCTGACCGTTAAATGAAGTAGTGTTACCGATATTGTCAAGCTCCTCCATTAGACGAACGATATCAGCTTGCAATGCTTGGCGTGATTGAGTTGTTTGGCCGTCTTGAGCTGATTGAGTAGCTTTTGTCTTGATAGTATCAAGAATTTTTAGCTGCTCGTCCATAGCTTTGTCGGCAACTTGAATGATACCAATAGCATCATTACCGTTTGCAATAGCTTGACCTAGAGCTGAAGCTTGGCTTCTTAAGCTATCTGCGATAGATAGACCTGAAGCGTCATCTGCAGCTGTTTGAATTCTAAGACCAGAACTAAGTTTGTTAAGTGACTTAGATAGGTCAGTGTTGTTGCTAACTGCGTTAGCGTGTGTGTTAAGTGCGTTTACGTTTGTATTAATACGAAAACTCATTGTAAATCCTTTTAATTTTTTTTAGTTACGACTTCATGTCGCACGAAAACTATATCGTGAAATTTTCTAAAAACTTTATAGGCATGAATGAAAAAATTTTTAAAATAATGAAGACGGATTTGATTTTTTATGCCTTGATACTTTAAAAATTATTTTTGCTACAATTACGCCAAAAAAATCAAAGGCTATATATAATGAAAAGCTTAATCATCGTGGAATCTCCTGCAAAAGCAAAGACTATCAAAAATTTTCTAGATAAAAGTTACAATGTCATCGCCTCAAAAGGTCACATCAGAGACCTGCCAAAAACAAGCTTTGGTATCAAGATAGAAGATGATAAATTTACCCCAGAGTATCGCATCAGCAGTGATCACTCCGCCATCGTAAAAGAGATAAAAGAGCTTGCCAAAGCTGCAGATGAAATTTATCTCGCGACCGATGAGGATAGAGAGGGTGAGGCGATCGCGTTTCATATCGCAAACGCCATCGGCAAAGAGCCAACCAGTCTACCTCGCATCGTATTTCATGAGATCACCAAAAGCGCCATACAAAACGCTCTAAAAAGCCCAAGACACGTCGATATGAACAGCGTCAATGCCCAGCAAACAAGGCGCTTGCTAGACCGCATCGTTGGCTACAAGCTAAGCCCGCTTTTAAATTTAAAGATACAAAAAGGCTTAAGCGCTGGACGTGTGCAAAGTGCAGCACTAAAGATAATAGTTGACCGCGAGCGTGAAATCCAGGCATTTAAGCCAGTTGAATACTACACTATTGACACTGTTTTCAAAAAAGATCTGGACGCTGAGCTAGTTAAATTTGAAAACCAAAAGATCGAAAAGCTAACTATCCAAAACCCAGACCGCGCAAAATACATTATAGAGAATTTACAAAATGAGAAATTTAGCGTCCGTGAGATCGAGAGCAAGGATAGAAAGATACAGCCAAGTCCACCATTTATGACCTCAACACTTCAGCAAAGTGCGAGCAACCGCCTTGGCTTTAGCCCTAAAAAGACGATGATGATCGCACAAAGCCTCTATGAGGGCGTGCAAACAAACGAAGGCTTCATGGGTGCGATCACCTATATGAGAACAGACAGCTTAAATTTAGCCAAAGAGGCCGTAGCGGCAGCTAGAGAGCACATCCTCCAAAACTACGGCAAAGAGTATCTGCCAGCCAAAGCGATAAGCTACACGACAAGCTCAAAAGGCGCACAAGAAGCCCACGAGGCGATCCGCCCTACAAATTTAAACTTTACACCGCAAATTGCAGCTAAATTTTTAGAAAAAGACGCGCTCAAACTCTACACACTCATCTACAATAGATTTTTAGCCTGCCAAATGAGCGCATGTGTGAGCCAAACGCAAAACGTCTATGTCGAAAGCGAAAAAGGCGAGTTTAAGATAAGCGGCAGAAAGGTACTATTTGACGGCTTTTACAAAGTTTATGGCGAGCTTGATAAGGATAAAATTTTGCCAAATTTAAAAAAGGGCGACGAGATGAGCTTGCAAAGCATAAAAAGCACGCAAAATTTCACCGAGCCACCAGCTAGGTACTCAGAAGCTGGCCTTGTTAAGAAGTTAGAGAGCCTAGGTATCGGTCGCCCAAGTACCTATGCACCGACTATCACGCTGCTAACCTCAAGAGACTACGTGAGAGTCGAGAAAAAGCAGCTCATACCAAACGAGATCGCATTTAGCATGATAGGCGTTTTGGAGGAGCACTTTAGTAATATAGTTGATAGCGAATTTACCTCACATCTTGAAGAAAAACTCGATGAAATCGCACTTGACAAGGCCGACTGGCAAAAGGTGCTAAGCGACTTTTACTATCCATTTATGGAAAAAATTAGTGCTGGAAAAACTGGCATAAAAAGCCTAAAAACAGCCACTCCAATCGGTGAGAAGTGTCCAGATTGCGGAAGCGAGCTCTTGCTTAGAAAAGGTAGATACGGCGAATTTATCGCTTGTTCAAATTTCCCAAAATGCAAATACTCAAGAAACGTCGCAAAAGATAATGAAAAGAGTACAGAGGCCAGCACTACTGGGGCAGCTAAGCCAAAACGTGAGCTTAAAAAGCTTGATGTGCCATGTCCAAAATGCGGCGGCGAGATCGTCGAGAGATTTAGCAGGCGCGGTAAATTTTATGGATGTGCCAACTATCCAAAATGCGACTTCATCTCAAACTACGAGCCAGTTGAGCAAAAATGCGACGAATGTGGCGGCGATATGATCAAAAAAGAGCTTAAAAAAGGTACATTTATAGAGTGCACAAAGTGTAAGAAAAAGACCCTTATCTCTGAAAACTAAAAATTTCTAGCCAAATTTGAGCCCTTGAGCCTAAATTTGGCTTTTATAAATTTGGGCTTTAAATGTCTGACATCACCGCTAAGCTTAGCCAGCATAAAGGGCAAAAACCTCGTCACCAACTACACTTAGTCAGATGGTAGCTTCAAATCGTAGCACCCACTTTTTGTGCTTTTTGACGAGCTTAGCGCTTTGCCAAATTTAAAAACAGATCTTTTAAAAGAACGAGTGGAAATTTATAAGAGAAAGTAATGTCATAAAATTTAAGTTTTTTCGTATAGTTTTTAATAAATTTATATCTTAGAGCAAATTTTAAAATTCCATTCACTCGCAAGAGTTGACTACTAAATTTTAGTTTCGCTTGTAGCTTAGCTCAAATTTTAGAGCCAAAATTACTCGTTCTTTAAATTTTAAAATTTACTTGACACTTACCAGATATACGAACGCATGCAGTGCAAAATCACTATCGCATGTACTTCTAACGTGCGAAGGGTTTAGAGGATTTAAATGAGGATAAAGGGACGACAGCTCTTTGCTTCGCTAGCTCGCAGCTGCAAGCAGACCGTAACTCAAGCCCATTTATCTCCCTTTGAATAAAAATAATTTTATACATTTCATCAAACTATTTTTGCAAATTCATAAATCACCCTACTTAAATTTTAAACCTATCAAAGCTATAATACGCCCCAAAAAGGATGAAAAATGAAAACAATTATGCTCTGTGCGATATGTTCAGTTACTCAAGGAAACTGCGCTGAGGACTGCGCTTACTGCACACAAAGTGCCAAAGCTGGTGCCGATATCTCAAAATTTAAAGAAAAAAGCGTACAGCAGGTGGTGAACGAGGCAAAAATGGCTTATAAAAACCACGCTCTTGGATTTTGTTTAGTCACAAGTGGTGCTAGACTGAATGACAAAAAGACCGACTATATCGCATCTTTAGCAAGAGCCGTGAGCAAAGAAGTGCCAAATTTGATGCTCATCGCATGTAACGGCATGGCGACTTATGAGCAGCTTAGCGAGCTTAAAAAAGCTGGCGTTTTTAGCTACAACCACAACCTTGAAACAAGCCGAGAATTTTTCCCAAAAATTTGTAAAACTCACACTTGGGACGAGAGATATCAGACAAATTTAGACGCAAAAAGAGCTGGGCTCATGCTTTGTACTGGTGGTATTTACGGCGTTGGCGAGAATGAGACTGATAGGGTGAGCTTTAGAGCTAGCCTAAAAGAGCTTGAGCCATTTTCATCGCCGATAAATTTTTTCATAAAAAATGAATCTCTAAGTCTTGATCTGCCCCCTCTTAGTGTAGATGAAGCCCTAAAAATAGTGCGTGAGACTAAAAGAGATCTACCAGAAACTAGAGTCATGATAGCTGGTGGCAGAGAGAAAATTTTAGGCGAGAGACAGTATGAGATCTTTGAAAATGGAGCCGATGCGATCGTGATAGGCGACTACCTCACCGCAAAAGGCGAGAAAGCTAGTAAGGATATCGAGGAGCTTACAAAGCGCGGTTTTAGCTTCGCTAGCATCTGCCACTAATGCTTGTAAATTTGCTTTTCGCAGGGCTTGGAGGCTTTATAGGAGCTGGATGCCGGTTTTTAGCTGGCGAGCTACTAAAATTTAGCCACTTTCCGCTAGCTACACTTGGTGTAAATGCGCTTGGCAGCTTTGTTATCGGCATTTTGTTTTGTCTAAATTTAAGCCAAAGCGTGAGAGTATTTTTGGTCATTGGCATACTTGGCGGATTTACAACATTTTCAAGCTTTAGCCTTGATAGTGTGAAATTTTTAATAGAAGGCGAGCTGGTAAAAGGCTTTTTAAATATCTTTTTAAACCTTGTCCTTTGCCTACTTGCAAGCTATCTTGGCATTTTGCTTGGTAAAAATTTGTGAGGTTTTTAAGGTACGCAACAAAATAACTTTATCTATACCATTTTTAAATTTTAAAGTTTCACTCACTCGCCACTAAATTTAGAGCCGCGATATGCTCGCTTTAATTTACTCAAATTTATCTGATAACAAATCGCATGCAGTGCGTTAGCACTGGAGCATGTCACCTCTAACGTTGTCGGGGTTAGGGGATCGTTAAGGGGGAAGGGAGCGACTTCGTAATTCAAGCCTCTTCCCCCTTAACAAAGAAACAAAACTTTAAATTTCTAAAAACCTTAATTTATAAATTTTAAAATTTCATTCACTCGCAAGAATTGACTACTGATTTTGGGTCTTACAAAGCTTGTCGCTAGAGCCGAAATTACTTGCTTATAAAATTTTAAAATTTGATAGAGTTTTAACCGCATTCAGTGCGCCAGCACTATTGCGTGCACTTTGAGCGTATTAAGGGATTGGGGATATAAAAGGGAATAAGTGGGCGACTTCGTGTCTGCCATGCAGTTGCGAGCTTGCGAAGCAAAATTCAAGCCACTTTGTCCCCATTTAAGTAAACTTCATCAATCTATGTGCAAATTTTAAATTTCATTCACTCACAAGAATTGGCTAGTAAAATTTGATGAAATTTGACAAAACCGCATGCAGTGCAAAATACCGCCACATCCACCTTTCTATCTAGCTTCTACCTTTGGCATTTGAAGCATAAAATTTCTAGCCTCGCTTAAAAGTACAGGCTTAAGCCCATCTACCAGAGTTTTTGGATCATAAATTCTCTCATATGAAATCATTAAGACTCCATCTTTTTTAAGTAAAAAGTGGATTATTTCTATATTCTTACTGCTAGTTTCATCTTTTATGAGAGCTAAAATTTGATCATTCTCTTCACTATAAAGCACCTCTTTAGACTCTTTTATCTTCTTTTTTAGCTCAGCAAGCATACTTTCACTTTTTATATTTTTGTCAAATTTCACTCTAAATCCTACAAAATGCTCATCAAAATTTTCATTTTTTAAAAAGTAAAAACTCTCATCTTTGGCTGTATTTTTCTTATAAAAAACGCTTCCATCAAATTTAAAACTTTGAACCAAACTTAGCTCATCTGCAAAGCTAAAAATTCCAAAAAACATCAAGACAAAAAATAGAAATTTACGCATAAATTTGCACTCCAAATTTTTAAAAATTTGTTGCCATTTTGCCCAAAGATCGCTTAGCTTAATCAAAAAATAACAAAGCTTTTTATACAATCAAACATTTTTAATTTAAGGATCTTTTTGCAGTTACATCAAGCTAGCGAGCTTAGTATTCTTGTCGTTTTGGCATTTATCGTCTTTGCTTCGCCTTATATTTCTAAAATTTTACGCATTCCTGTCGCTCCTGCTGAGATAATACTTGGAGCACTAGCTAGCTACATCGGGCTTGTCGGCGAAAATGAGATGTTTAAGCTAATTAGCGAAGTTGGCTTTTTCTTTTTGATGTTTCTAGCTGGCATGGAGATCGACCTTAGAATGCTTATAAATATTGACCGCAAAATTTTACGTCTGGGGCTTATCTATCTTGCGCTCATTTACTCGCTAGCAACTGCACTTACATTTAGTTTTGATCTTAGTTTGCTTTATATTATCATTATCCCGATAATGGCCGTTGGCATGATATTTACGCTGTTTAAAGAGTATGGCAGAGATGTAAAATGGCTAAATTTAAGTATGCTTATTGCAACTATTGGTGAGCTTATAAGCATTACGCTTTTGACATTTATAGCAGCCTATTTGCAGTTTGGAGCTAGTATAAATTTATGGCTAACAATTGGCTATTTGATCTTATTTTTAGCTATCAGCGTGCTTAGCTTTAAAATTTTAGATGTGCTTTTTTGGTGGTATCCGGGGCTTAAAGTGATCCTTATGCCACACTACGATAAGGATGAAAAAGATATTAGACTAAGTATTGCGGTATTTTTTTCGATGATTGCACTTATGCTTTATTTGAATTTAGAAGTTGCCTTTGGCGCGTTTATCGCAGGTATGTTTATAGCGACATTTTTTGATCATAAAAAAGACTTACCACACAAGCTTTCAAGCTTTGGATTTGGTTTTTTGGTACCGATATTTTTTATACACATAGGCTCAACCTTCAAACTCTCAAGCCTAAGCTCAAATGAAGTGATAAAAGATGCTATTTTTATATTTTGTGCGATGCTTGCCACAAGGCTTTTTTCAAGTGTGTTATTTGTAGGGAAATTAGGATTTAAGGGGATATTTTTGTTTTCTCTCTCACAATCCATGCCACTAACACTTCTAGTAGCAGTTGCTACTATCGCACACAGATCAGGTGAGATAAGTGATTATTCTTACTCATCTTTTATCCTAGCAAGCCTAGCTCAAGCTATAATAGGGACAATAATTATAAAATTTCTAATGCAATCAAGAAGTAAGGAGTAAAAATGTCATCAAATACAGCTACGCTAACTGATAACAGAACCGGCAAGAGTTACGAGTTTCCTATACTAAAAGGCACCATGGGACCTGACGTGATAGACATCTCGACATTTTTTAGTGATACTGGAATGTTTACTTTTGACAGAGGTTATACTTCAACTGCGATGTGTCGCTCGGCGATAACTTATATAGACGGCTTAAAAGGCGAGCTAATGTATAGAGGTTACGATATCGCGTATTTGGCTGAAAATAAGACATTTTTAGACGTGGCATACTTACTCTTAAACAAAGAGCTTCCAACAAATGATCAGTATATAAATTTTAAAACCGAGCTTAAAAAAAGAAGCTTTATACATGAAGGTATGATGAAGCTATTTGACGCATTTCCGGATAAAGCGCACCCTATGGCGATCTTACAAGCAGCAGTCTCAGCCCTAAGTGCCTTTTACTCAGATCACTTAAATATGGATAAACCTGAAGAGTATCACGAGATGGCTATGCGTATAATCGCTAAAATTCCAACGATCGCGGCCTTTAGTTACCGCTACTCACGCGGTCTTCCTATTATATATCCAAATTTAGATCGTGGCTTTACTGAAAATTTCCTCTACATGATGAGAGGCTATCCGTACGAGCACGTCGATCTTAAACCAATCGAGATAAAAGCACTTGACACGGTCTTTATGCTGCACGCAGATCACGAGCAAAACGCTTCAACGACTACTGTTAGAACAGTTGGCTCTACACACGCGCACCCATACGCATGTATAAGCGCAGGCATCGGCGCACTTTGGGGCTGGGCTCACGGCGGGGCAAACGAGGGTGTCATCCGTCAGCTTGAAGAGATTGGCTCGGTCGCAAACGTCGATAGATACATCGCTAGAGCAAAGGATAAAAACGATCCATTTAGACTGATGGGCTTTGGCCACAGGGTCTATAAAAATTTTGACCCTCGCGCAAAAGTGCTTAAGAAGATGAGAGATCAGCTTATGGACGAGATAGGCATTAACTCAGAGCTTATCAAGATCGCAAACCGAATTGAGGAGATCGTGCTAAATGATGACTATTTTGTGAGTAGAAATTTATACCCAAACGTTGATTTTCACTCAGGGCTCATCCTAAAGGCGCTTGGCATACCAAATAATATGTTTGCCGTCATCTTTGTCATCGGTAGGACTCCAGGCTGGATCAGCCAGTGGATCGAGCTAAAAGAGCAAGATACGATAAAGATCGTCCGCCCAAGACAGCTTTATGTTGGAGAGACAAATAGAACACCAAAATGAGTGAGCTTCTAAATTTAGCCATTAAAGCAGCCGTTAATGCTGGAGCGCGAATAATGAAATTTTACTCCGCAGATAATACGGCTCTTAAAGTCTGCCTAAAAGATGATAGCTCACCACTAACTAGCGCTGATCTAGCCGCAAATGAAGCGATAATAAAAATTCTAAGCAAAAGCGAGATAAAAATTTGCTCTGAAGAGAGCATTTTGCAAGAAAGCGTTAAAGACGAGTTTTGGCTCGTAGATCCTCTTGATGGCACGAAAGAATTTCTAGCTAGAAACGGCGAATTTTGTGTTTGCATAGCACTTATAAAAAAAGCTAGACCAGTGCTTGGCGTGATATTTATCCCAGTTAGCAAAGAACTTTTTTATGCTGATGAAAACGGCGCTTTTAAAGAAATTTTAGATAACAATGATGAAATCATAAAGAGAGTTGATCTAAACAAAAAAGATAAAAATTTAGACAATCTAATCTTTTCAAGCAGAAGAGGCGACGCCAAAGAGATAGAATTTATAGGACAGAGCTTAAATTTTGAGCAAAGGTGCATCGGCTCAGCCATAAAATTTTGCCGTTTGGTTGAATTTGGCGGAGCTTATTTGAGATTTGCCCCAAGCTATCTTTGGGATAATGCTGCAGGAGATGCACTAGTAAATTTTTGTGGTGGGAAAGTATTTGACGCTAATAGCGACAAAGAGATGAGCTACGAGCTTGCTAATTTAAAAAGTCCATTTTTCATAGCCCTCTCAAAAAATACACTAAATCTAAAAGATAAAATCATACAACTATATAAGCAAAGTAAAATTTAAACCTTAAATTTCTTCTAGTAGATAAAGCATGCTAGCTATTTTTGCTGTGCCTAGCACGTAGCTCATTATATTTGCTGCGACTTTATCTTTTTTAAGCACTTTGCCATTTATGTCAAATATATCTTCGTGTTCTCTTTGATAAATTTCAAAGCTTTTGCTGCGACATCTTCTAAGCTATTTTTGCCGTCAAGCAATAAAAGTATGTAATAATCGATATTGTTAAGCTTCCTTGAGATGCTAAATTTATTAGCAAAAACAACATCGGCATTATTTTTATGATTTAAGAAATATCTTACATAATTTATTAATTTTTGACTAAGTCTTGAATATCCAGGTCTATACTCGATATTTTTTTGCTCATCTTTTAAGATCATTGCATCAGATGAGTTTGTTAAAATTCTTACAAAAGCGCTATAAACCATAAGCTTATCTTCTGGCAAAATTTCTAAAATCTGAGAAAGGTTTATGCTGGCTGGATACATCTTATAAAAGACCTCGCAAAGCCATGATATATCTTGTGGCATAGCGCCATAACTATCTTGCCACTGGTTATCTTTCTTTATAAAATCTGCCACAACGTGAATTTTATTAATATCGCTTGGACCTATCTGTTTATTGGCTATGCTCTCATAAGTTTTGCTATGGACTATTAGGCTTTGTCTAAAGACTTTGTTGCTAATCATATCCATGAATTGTTCTAGATCGATCCTGTCTTTAAATTTATTATTTTTGTATTCATCTACTACGGCTGTGCCAACATCTGGGGTAAAAATATCATCAAGTGTATACTCACAAAGATAAGTAAGCTCATTTTTGGCAAGCATGGCATTAAAATCTTTAAAATAAAATGGATCATTTGTGTATTCTAAAAACTCATGAGCTATGTAAAAGTCATCTTTTGAGAGCACATGTTCTGTTATAAAGAGAAGCATCTTAAGAGGTATTTTTCCCTCATAAATTTCTTCATTTCTTGTTAGTAAATATTCTTTATAGACTAAAAGTGCTTCTTTGGCTGCTTTTAGCCTCTCTTGCATGCTCTCTTTATCTTTTGCAGCAAGTAGCATTATATCCCTTACGATATCTTTTACTTTCCAGCCAGGATAAACATTATAAGAGATAAATGCCACGCCATTTGCACTTAAATTCTCTCTTACAACTTTTAATATAGCTTCTTTTACAAAGTCAGGCACCCAGCTAAAAACACCATGAGCGATGATATAGTCAAATTTCTCATCACTTTTAAATTCGCAAATATCGCCGTGTATAAGCTCTAAATTTGTAAGCCCCATCTCTTTAACGATCTCTTGCCCTCGCCTTATCTGCTCGCCGCTAAGATCTATGCCAACTACTTTTGCGTTTTTGTTATTTACTGCAAATGGGATCAAATTTCCACCAAAGCTACATCCTATCTCTAAAACTCTTGCATTTTCGCATGGCGGTGGAGTTATGCCAAGAAGTGTAGCACAAGCTTCAAGCCTATATGGCGACGATTGGGCAAAAGCTATTGATTTATAGGTTAGCTCATCATAAGACTTCTCGATTTTGCTATTTTGGCTCATTTTAGCTCCTAGTAGTCTTTTTCTTTGATTTTTTCTAGCATATTTTTTGCATCATTCTCAGGATCATCCACTATATATGCACGCCTTATCTTGCCATCTTTTATGATAAGCGTTTGTCTAAAGTAAAATTTATGTCCATTTGATGCAGAAAAAACTGGAAGCTCAAGTGCTCTCTCAAGCATAAACTCATTATCATTTAAGAACATAACTCCAGCTGAAGTTTCTTCTTGAAATTTCTTTTGAGCTGCGATATCTTGGGAGCCAATAGCCACTACCATGAAACCAAGATCGTTAAAGTCTTTTAAAAATTTCTTGTAGTTTATCGCTTGTTTGGTGCAGCCCTTCATGCCCGCAGTATTTTGCAATTGCTCACTTAAAAGACTAAAGTCCTCGCCTATCTTTGGATAGATAAAAATGACGCAGTCGTGCGTTCTTGCAAAGGCGGAAAAATCAAATTCCTTACCGTCTAGTGTATTTAAATATATACTTGTAGGCACTTTTATCATACTTCATCCTTTAAAATTTTTTACTATTATATCTCTATAAGCTTTGTCTTAAGCTTTTTTAGAATTTAAAAGATAAACTACGAAAAGAACAAAAAAGCTAATTATTAACATCAAAAGTGCATAGATATGAGCCTTGGTGTAATCAAGCATTTCAACCGCTTCAAATATCGCAATACTCGCGACCTTGCTCTCTCCAGCTACGCTACCACCTATCATTAAAACAACACCAAACTCGCCCATAGTGTGAGCAAAGCTAACGACAGTAGCTGTTAATAAATTTGATCTAATACTTGGCAAAATTACTCTAAAAATAGTCGTGAGTTTGTTTTTACCAAGACTATAGCTAGCTTCAAAAAGGCTCTTTTTTAGGCTATTTAGTCCAGCATAAATCGGTCCAAACATAAATGGCAATGAATATATACAACTTGCCACAACAAGACCTGTGAAGTTGAAAACCAGTCTAATTCCAAAAATTTCTTCAATAAATTTACCAAAGGTGGAATAAGGCGAAAGAAAAATAAGTAGATAAAAGCCAAGAACACTTGGTGGCAATACCAAAGGTAGTGAGATTATCGACTCTAAAAATGATTTACCAAAGAATTTTTTCTGCGACATAAAATAAGCAAATGCAATGCAGACAAAAAACAAAATAAAAGTAGTTATAAAAGATAGTTTTAACGAGAGCCAAAACGGCTCGTAATCTATATTTTTTAACTCGTCTATCATGCTTTTTCCAAATTTACGCTAAATGCTTTTGTGCTAACTACCACCATATCGCCTGATTTTAGATTCATTGCTTCGTTGCTACTTAACACAACTTCACAAATTTGACGGTTTATTAGTACGTTTGCTACGAAGATCGCATCACATTTTTTTATCTCTAAAATTTTAGCATTGAAGGCGATTTTTTGAGATCCGGCAGTCTTTAAAAATATCTCGCTTGCTGTGCCAGATCTTGAAATTTTGCCATTTTCAAGAACAAAGACTTTATTGCAAAGCTTATAAATTTCTGCGATATCATGGCTTACTAAGACGATGCTCATTTTAAATTCATCATGAAGTGCCAGTAAATAGTTTTGCAATCTCTCTCGCATGGCATTATCAAGTGCGCTTAGTGGCTCATCAAGCAGTAAAATTTCAGGCCTTCTCATAACTGCACGAGCAAGTGCTACGCGTTGTTTTTGACCACCAGAAAGAGTGCTGATCTTTGCATTTTTTAGGCTTGTTAGGCCGCATATGTCTAGGAGTTTATTTGCTAGGCTTACGTCATCTTTTGCAAAGAGCAAATTTTTAAAGACATTCATATTTTCAAACAAAGCATAATCTTGAAATAAAAAGCCAATATTTCGTTTTTGTGGAGCTAAATTTCTCTTTTCATCAAAGAAAATTTTATCCCCAACCTTTATAAATCCGCTTTGTGGCGTTTCAAAACCAGCAATCAATCTTAAAATAGTAGTCTTTCCGCCGCCGCTTGCTCCATAAAGTGCGACAAAATCGCCATTTTCAAAGCTAAGGTCTGCCTCAAGCATAAATTTGCCGTCGCCACCATTTAGCTCTTTTTTGCAAGAAATTTCTATCATTTTTGAGTACTTATATGAATACTAGTAGATTTTATATAAGCAAAAACACTATCGTTTTTGCTCAAATTTAACGCTTTTAAAGCATGATTTGAAATGATGGCTTCGAAGCTAATTTGATCGCACTTTAGACCAACAACGCTTAAAACTTCACCAAAATTTATAGCCTCTACTACGCATTTTAATTCATTTTCAAGCGAGCTAGTGTCAAGTTTATTCTTTGCCAAGACGACATCCGAGCTTTTAAAACCTAAACTGATTTCATCATTTAAGGCAAATTTGCTAGCCTCATTTAAGACTAGCATAAATAAATTCGCCTCTAAATTTAGACCCTTTAGCTCAAATAAACTGACATCATCTTTGGCTAAAATCCTAACGATCTTTGCTTTTATCATTTAGCTGGGACGTTATAACCAAATTTCTTAAAAATTTCTCTTGATTTATCGCCTAAGATAAACTCATAAAATGCTTTTGCGTCATCATTCTTATCGGCATGTTTTAGAAGAACTATGCCTTGATCAATCGGAGTGTATAGCTCTTGTGGGACAAGGATGTGGTTAACGCCCTCTTTGTATTTTGACATTTTCTCATCAAAAAGTGCACTAGCAGCGATAAAACCTACATCAGATGCACTTAACGCCTGAGATAGAGTCTCAGAAATTTTTTGAGCATAAACAATATTTTTTTCTACTTCGTCATAAAGTTTTGCATTTTTAAGTGCTTCTATGCTGGCTTTGCCGTATGGTGCAGTTTGCGGATTTGCAATAGAAATCGCTTTTAAACCACGAACAACTTCGATGCCTTTTTTAAAGTCAACATCTCTAATAGAAAAAATAGCCACAGCGCCTTGTGCATAAACTTTTGGTTCAGTGCTTGCAAAACCTGTGTCATAAGCTTTTTGCGCAAAGCCCATATCAGCAGCCATGAATATATCGGCTGGAGCTGAGTTTTGTATCTGAGTAACAAGACCGCCACTTGCACCAAGAGTTAGGTTGATTTTGGCATTTGGATAAAGCTTATTAAACTCTTTTATAAGCTCAGGAAATGCATATGTCGTATTTGCAGCAGCATAGACATTTACTTCAGCACCAATTGCGTTTATGGCAAAAAAAGTTGCCAAACATAAAAATTTAAAAACTTTTCTCATTTAAACTCCTATAATGATTTGTGATGATTTTACTATTGCTAAAAGTGTATCGCCAACGCCTATTTGCATATCCATCGCACTATCTTTTGTGATGATGGCAGTAAGTGTTTGCTCATCGCTTAATTTTAAAGTGATTTCAGCATTTACAGCACCTATCTTTGCTTCGATCACTTCGCCTTTTAATTGATTTTTTGTGCTTATTTTTATATCTAGATCCCTAGCCAAAATAACAGCTGGAGCTTTAAAAATATAAATAACTTTTTGTCCAACTTTTAGGCCTAAATTTTTCTCACTTTCAACCGTGATGTTTGACTCAAGCGTGCAGCCATTACTTAGTTTTGCGACTATTTGAGAATTTACCGCACCGCGGTTTATGCTAATAATCTCACATGAGAGCTGATTTCTAGCACTTAAGTTCATATTCATTCTTTGAAGATTTATAATATCTACATCCTCAAAATCTACTTTTTGACAAATTTTTTGTAAAAAATCCTTTTGAGTCTCAAGAATGGCATCATAAATTTTTATCAGTTTATTGGCATACTCGCTTAGCTCGGAGCCACTATTTTTTTTATTTCCATCAGCTCTAATGATAAGGGGCTTACTACTTTTGTTATTTATCGTATCAAGGCAGTCCCAAGCATTTTTGTATGATATACCAACCAGTTCTGCTGCTTTTGTGATACTTTTTGTCTCTTTTATGGCCTTTAATAATGTAATATGCTTAGCTAAAACCTGTGTATCTTCGCCTAAAAATAGTTCTAAATTTATATCTGCTTTCAAAATTTTTACCTTTACTATATTAGAGAATAATTTGTGAAGTATATCTAATTATATTAATCCTTAAGCTTAAAGATTTAAGCCAATTTATAAATTTCTCTTAATTTCTTGTAAAGTTTTTAAAAGATAAAATCGAGCTACATTTTATAAATAAAAATAAGGCTTAGTATGAAATTTTTGCTTTCTATCTTTTTTAGTTTGCTTTTAGCCTGTGCTAATACGGACATAAATACAAATAGCGAAAGCGACGAATTTGATGTTGAATTTGAAGCAAGAAAAGATGTTTTTGACCCGCTTAGTGGCTACAATAGAATGATGACACATGCAAATGACTTTATCTATGTAAATATGCTAACTCCGGTGGCAAAAGGCTATGCCTATGTTGTGCCAAAAACAGCTAGAACAATGGTTTCAAATTTCTTTGATAACCTGCTTTTTCCAGTTCGCTTTGTAAATAACTTACTTCAGTTTAAATTTCAAAACGCTGGCGAAGAGACATTAAGATTTTTAGCAAATACGATAATTGGCTTTGGCGGACTAACAGACGGAGCAAAATACTACAATCTCAAAGCTCACGATGAAGATTTTGGACAAACGCTTGGATATTGGGGGCTTGGCGGTGGTTTTCATATCGTTTGGCCACTTATTGGACCATCAAATTTAAGAGATACTGGTGGTATAGTCGGAGATTATTTTGCTGATCCTATTAGCTACGTTGATCCTATACTTTTATCAACTGGTATCAAGTCATATAGAGCGTTTAATAGCTTTTCGCAAGATCCAATTGCTTATGAAAAACTAAGAAAAGATGCTATTGATCTTTATCCATTTTTACGCGATGCTTACGAGCAAAGACGCGATAAGCTTATCAAGGAGTAAATATGAAAATTTTAAAAATTCTAACTATGATTCTACTTTTTACAACTAGCCTTTTTGCTATTTCAAAAGAGCAGATCAAGCCTGAAGTAGAGATGAAAACAACAAAGGTTATTGAAATTTTAAAAGATACAAATTTAGACAATGATGCAAAGGCAAAAGAAATTTTTGCTCTTCTTGATCCATTTTTTGACTATAAGCAAATGGCAAAGATAAGCCTTGGCAAACGTTACAATAGCCTAAGTAGCGATGAGCAGGCTAAATTTGACGCAGCATTTGAGCAAAAACTAAAAAGCTCATACATAGATAAACTTTTAGGGTACAAAGATCAAGAGATACATATAACTGGCGAGAGCGAACCTCAAAAAAATAGATATTGGCTCACATCCGAGCTTGTAAATGATGGCAAGAGCTACGAATTTGTCTATAAATTTTATGACGCTAAAGAGCGTGGTTGGCTCATTTACGATCTTGATATCGTTGGTGTAAGCATCATTCAAACTTATAGAAGTCAGTTTGGCGATGTGCTAAATAACGCTGATTTCAATACCCTTTTACAAAAGCTAAACGAAGCTGTTTTGCCTGATCAAAATAAAACCAACCCTTAATGCGACAAATTTTTAAATTTATCATTGCTAAAAATAAGCTTATTATTGCTCTAATTTTAGCTTTAAGCGTAGTTTTTGGCTATCTTAGCACCAAGCTTAGCGTTGATGCGTCAGCTGAAACGCTACTACTTGAGCATGACCCTGACTTAAAAGCTTATAGAGAGATAGCCAAACGCTACGACTCACCTGGATTTTTAGTGGTTGCTTTTACTCCAAAAGATGATCTTTTTTCATCTAAAAATTTAGAACTTATCAAAAATTTAGGCGATGAACTAGCTAAAAACGATATGGTAAATAGCGTCATCTCTATAATAAATATTCCGCTTTTAAATAGTGTAAAAGGCGGGATTACTGGTATCTTAGATCATACTCCAACGCTAAGTGATAAAGATATAAATATTTCAAAAGCAAAGCTTGAGTTTGCCAAAAGCCCGATTTACAGCGGAAATCTAATAAGCAAAGATCTAAAAACCACAGCAATTGCTCTAAATTTAAAACAAGATGAGAAATTTAATGAGCTTGTAAATGAGAGAAATTTACTTAGCCAAAAAGAATCAAACGGCACTATCACACAAGCTGAGCGACTTAAGTTAGAGGCTCTTGCCTATGAGTTTAAAGCCTACCGAGATGAGCTTAGAAAAAGCGATCACGAAAACCTTGAGGCCATAAAAGCAACCATAGCTAAATTTAACGCAAATGACGAGCTATTTTTAGGCGGTGCAAATATGATCGCTGATGATATGATAGGCTTTATAAAGAGCGATCTTTTGGTCTATGGCTTTAGCGTACTTGCTCTTCTTAGCTTTAGTTTGTGGCTATTTTTCAGGCAGGTTAGATGGATAGTTTTGCCGATGTTTATATGTGCCGTAAGTGCCATTTTTACGACTGGAATTTTTGGTATATTTGACTGGGAAGTGACGGTCATTAGCTCAAACTACATCGCACTTCAGCTCATCATTACTATTTCAACTGTGATTCATCTTGTCGTTAGCTATAGAGAATTTTTCGCAAAGCATCCAAAATATAGCCAAAATCAGCTAATTTATCTAACGCTTCGTGATAAATTCTCTCCATCTTTTTGGGCGATATTTACCACGGTTATTGGCTTTAGCTCGCTTATGAGCGCTGACATAAAGCCAGTTATCATGCTTGGCATTATGATGAGCACTGGCATTAGCGTTTCGCTTGTGCTTGCGTTTTTGCTATTTGGTGCGATAAATGTAAATTTAGAAAAATTAGCTCCCATTAGAACCTTTGAAAATAGCTTTAAATTTACAAAATACTGCGCAAATTTAGCCCTAAATTCAAGAAAGATTATCTACGCAGTTTGCGCTCTAGTTGTCTGCTTTGGTGTTTATGGTATCAGCAAGATAAAGGTTGAAAATAGCTTCATTGGCTACTTTAAAGAAAGCACAGAAATTCGCCAAGGAATGCAAGTCATTGATACTAAGCTTGGTGGCACGATACCAGTTGATGTGATAGTGAAGTTTAAAGAACAAAAACAAGATAAAAATGCTGAGCAAGATGAGTTTGAAAATGAGTTTGAAAGCAACGCTAAGGATGCGAAATACTGGTTTAATAGCTATCACACAAGGGTTGCTGAGAAAATTCACGACTATTTAAAAGAGCAAAAATTTGTTGGACATGTAAGCTCGCTAGCAACCCTTATAAAAGCCATAAAAGAGCTAAATAACGGCGCTAGTGATGATTTTTTATTAGCTGCGATGTATGAGAAATTGCCACAAAATTATAAAAACATCTTATTAAGTCCTTATGTAAGCGTTGAAGATGACGAGCTTAGATTTAGTATAAGGATCGTCGATAGTAACTCTGAGCTTAGACGAAATTTATTTCTAAAAGAGCTTAGAGAAGGGCTGGCACAGCTTACTAAAAATGACAATGTAAGCATAGAAGTGGCCGGCATGATGGTGCTTTATAACAATATGCTTCAAAATTTACTTAGCTCACAAGTTGATACTTTTGGACTAACTGTCGCTATACTTTTTGTCATATTTTGCTTTATTTTTAGAAGCATAAAGCTAGCAACCATTGCGATAGTTTCAAATTTAATCCCGCTTTGCACACTCTTTGGTGTGATGGGATTTTTTGGCATTCCACTTGATGTGATGAGCATCACGATTGCAGCCATTAGTATTGGTATCGGCGTTGATGATATCATTCACTACATACACCGCTTTAAAGAAGAAATGCTTACAAAAAGCGTTTTTGAGAGCATTAAAGTCGCGCACGCAAGCATCGGATATGCGATGTATTACACATCATTCACTATTTTTCTTGGCTTTAGCGTGATGATAACTAGTAACTTTATCCCGACTATATATTTTGGCTTACTAACCGATCTTGTTATGGTATTTATGCTTCTTGGCGCACTAATCATCTTACCAAGCCTCATTGCGAGCTTTGTAAAAAAGAGCGATATTTAAGCTAAATTTATTTGATAACTTTGATGAACGAGTAGACATCGGCCACGCCGTCAATGTGCTTAGCATACCAAATAGCATGTTTTTCTTGCTCAATGCTATCAACTACGCCGCTAAATACAACATCACAGCCAACTATGCTAACACGCACATTTGTACCCTCAACTATACTATCTTTAAAAAGATTTTGCTTTAAGTTTGCAAGAATTTTTAGACTATCGCATGGATACTCTGGCTTTTTGATACGAAGATAGGTATAAATTTTCCGCACTCCATCTGTGCTTTTGGCTAATTCTACTAGCTTATCTTCAAGCTCTTTACTATCAACAAGTCCGATCAGATAAGCATCTCCGTAAAAAACCTCTATCTCGATGTCGATATTACTAAGACCTTTTGAAAATAAAATTTTGCTTTGTAATTTGCTTTGTATAAATTTATCTCTTGTGATCGAGTAAATACCACGTTTATCACGTGAAATAGAGTACGCATCATATACATTTAGCGGCGCAGTTGCTGGAGAAAGAACCGAGGAACAAGAGCAAAAAAATAGAGCCAAAAATACAAAAACACTAAATTTTAAAATCAGAAATCCTTTTGTAATTTCAAAAAGTTTATAGAAAATGGGCTAAAATTTATCTAAATCTGCTAAAATAACGCGCACGGAGGATAAAGTAATCTGGTGATGCTCACGGGCTTCAAACCCGATGACTGGGCGGTTGACCGTCTGGTGGGGAGTTCGATTCTCTCATCCTCTCGCCACTCTCATTTTAAATTTTACTTTTATCAAGCAAATTTATAATTCCAAACAAAATAAAGCTTAATACAACCAAAACAAGGCTTAAAATCAGCGCTTCATCACTTTTGCCATCGTATACGGCATTATAAATTGCAAGCGAAATAGTGTCTGTTTTGCCTATGATATTACCACCCAAAATTAGTGTTATGCCAACCTCGCCAAGCCCACGCGAGATCGCTAAAATAAAAGCCGCTGCTACGCTTTTTGCAACACATGGGAAGAGCACGAAAATAGCTGTTTGAAATTTATCTTTTCCAAGGCTATATGCTGCTTCACTTAGGCTCTTTGAAAGTGAGCCAAGAGCAGAAGCGACAGGTTTTACAAATAGTGGCAAAGAAGCTATAAAAGCAGCTAACACAAGAGCCTTAAAACTAAAAATAATCTCTAAATTTAAAGCCTTGCCGATGATGCCATTTTTACCAAGCACATAAAGCAGTAAAAATCCAGTCGCAATGGGCGGAAAGATGAGAGGAAAAGTTACGATCATCTCTAAAATAGCTCTAAGCTTTGTCTTACTAAAAGCTAAATAATAAGCCAAAGCCAGCCCAAAAACGATAAGCAAAGCCCCTTGGCATAAAACGACCTTTACACTTAAAAATAGCGGATCAAATAGCCAAGAGAACTCTTGCAAGCTTAGCCTTATCTTATACCAAATTTAGTGTAAATTTCTTTTGATCTCTCACTTTTTAGCTCGCTTAAAAATTTCTCACAATCAGCCTTTTTATCACATCCTTCAAGCTTTGCAGCTACGATGTTTGCTGGAGCGTAAAGCGATTTGTCTATCAAGATAAAACTACCAAATTCATCTTTGTGTGCATTTAGTTCGGTCTGGTTGATAAATCCAGCATCAACTTCGCCGTTTAATATATATGTAACGACCTGTGGCACACCAGCAACTGCTAAAATTTTATCCTTTAGCTCGCCACTTAAATTTGCTTTTTGCATAAATTCATTTGCTCTTTTGCCATAAACTGTCTTTACGGCATCTGGCATAGCGATCTTAGAAAGAGCTTTTAGCTCATCAACTTTTTCTATTTTCACACCTTTTTTAGTAGCCAGCACCAAGGCGCCTGAGCCTAAATTTACGTATTCAGCGATCTTTAGATTAGACTTTTTCAAAAAGTCTTCATCGCCCACGATCACGTCAGTTTTGCCCTCTTTTGCCTGCTCCATGATCGCTGTGATGTTTGCAAAAGAAGTGTCAATATTTACGCCATCTTTTTTGAGATTTTGTGCGACTGCCTCAACTATCTTTTTATATCCGCCACCAGCACTTACTAGCAAATTTTCATTGCCAAATGCAAATAGTGCAACCATTAGAAGTAAGAACTTTTTCATATTTTTCCTTTAAAAGTAAAATTTAAAGATTTTATAAAATATACTCTTATACATTCTTAAAATATATTTTTATAATTTTCACTTTTCTACCAAAATGCTATAATCACACTAAAAAAGGATAAATATGAACGAACTTGAGCTAAAGATGCAAGGCAAGATAGATAGGCTAACAGACAAGACCTTTAAGCTAGATCCAAGGATTGGCGAGGGCTACTTTACTGCGAAATATTTTCTAAAAGTAAATGAGATAATTAAGCAAAATTTGCCAGATCAGCACGTGACGATGCAGTTTTTCCAAAGACGTAATGATATCGTGCTTTGTGGCATCGACGAGGTTTTAGCCGTCATCAATAAATTTGCCAAAAACTCAAGCGAGCTTGAAATTTACGCACTTAATGATGGCGATATCATAAACGCAAACGAGCCAGTTTTAAAGATAAGCGGTAAGTATGAAAATTTCGGCTTTTTAGAAAATGTGATTGATGCGACGCTTACTAGAAGAAGCTGCGTAGCGACAAACTCAAGAGATGTGATAAGAGCGGCAAACGGCAAAGACGTCTTTAGCATGGCGGATAGGCAAGATGACATCTGCACGCAACCAGGCGACGGCTATGCATCATTTGTAGGCGGCATCAAAAAGGTCGCCACAGATGCTCAGGGCGAGCTTACTGGGCTAAAAGGTGGTGGTACCATGCCTCATGCGCTTATTCAAATGTGTGGTGGGGATATAGTAAAAGCCTCAGAAATTTATGCTAAAACCTTTAAAAATGAGAAGATCACGGCCTTAGTGGACTATAACAACGACGTGATTACAGACGCATTAAAGGCTGCAAACGCCCTAAAAGAGAGGCTTGGCGCGGTTAGGGTTGATACTAGTAAAAATTTGATAGATAAATATTTTGAAGGCAAAGATACGAGCAAATTTGACCCACACGGTGTTTGCAAGGAGCTTATATTTGCTCTAAGAGAGGCGCTTGATAAAGCTGGCTTTAAATACGTTAAAATCGTCGTTAGCTCAGGCTTTAGCCCTAAAATTATAAAAGAATTTGAAGCTTATAATACGCCGGTTGATACTTATGGCGTGGGAAGTTATCTTGTTAAAAATGACATTTGTGGCTTTACAGGTGATCTAGTCGAGCTAAACGGCAAAAATGAGGCTAAATTTGGTAGGAAAAATTTCGCTTCAAATAGGCTAAAGAGAGTGGAATTTTAAGAGAAAAGATGAAATTTATAAAAATTTTAATGTTTCTGTCACTTTTACTGACTACTTGCAATGCCGCAAACTACGCTAATGCCTTTGAAAAGGTTGGCATCCTTGAAGACGGAGTTTATCTCTTTAACCAAAATGGCATAGGGGTCAAAAAAGACCTGCTTGTAAAGGTGATCTCGGTGCAAAACTTGGACAGCACACGCAAAAAGATCATCTCCATGCTAAATATCCCTAAAAAATCTAAAATTACGGACTTTAAAACAAGCGATGCAGGCGTGATAGTCTGGCCATTTTACGAGTTTGATGGCAAATTTATAACGACAATAATCGTTGAAAATATAAAAAAAGAAGATAGCGATCAAAAACTGATTAAGATGCTTGAACTTAAGCATCCGTTTTACTCAACGCTCCAAGCTCGAAGAAAAGGGGCTAAAGACGCCATAGACGTGAAATACGTGCTAAATTTCAAAGAGGCAAGGCTAGTGAAATCGTTTAAAAACCGCCCTTAAAACTTTATTTTAAATAAATTTCATTAAAATGGCGTAATCAAAAAAAGGATCGTCTTTGCAAAATTTCAAGAATATAAACGTCGCTCACTCGCCTGATGCTGACGATATTTTCATGTATGCCGCGGTCAAATTTGGCTGGGTTAGCAGTAAAAATTTAGCCTTTACATCAAAGGCACTTGATATAGAAACACTAAACGAAGAAGCGCTAAAAGGCACTTATGAGGCCACAGCGATCAGCTTTGCACTCTATCCAAAAATTTGCGATGAATTTGCACTTTTACGCTGTGCGGTGAGCTTTGGCAATGGATATGGCCCAAAGCTTATCAAGCTAAAAGGCAAGCAGCTAAAGCGAAATTTTAAAGTCGCGCTATCTGGCAAAAATACGACAAATGCCCTGCTCTTTCGCATAGCCTACCCAGAAGCAAGGATCGTTTATAAAAATTTCTTAGAGATCGAAAATGCCGTGCTTAGCGGCGAAGTCGATGCTGGCGTGCTTATACATGAAAGTATCTTAAATTTCTCAGACCAGCTCTGCGTAGAGCGCGAAATTTGGGATATCTGGAGCGAGCTAAACGGCGAAAATTTACCGCTTCCACTTGGCGGCATGGCGCTTAGACGAAGCCTGCCCATAACCGACGCGATCGAGTGCGAGAGAGTGCTTAGCGAGGCCGTTAGGATCGCCACTTCGCACAAGCCATTTTTATCTCACATGCTAATGGAGCGAAACCTCATCAGAGTTGGCAAAGATGAGCTTAAAACGTATCTAAATTTATACGCAAATGACGAGTCAATAAGCATGAACGAAACGCAGCTAAAAGCGCTAAATAAGCTCTATCAAATAGGCTACGACAAAGGTTTTTTTGAAAAAGCTATCGACGTAAACGACTACCTAATTCCAACTGAATACAACGAAGTAAGGTTTAGCTGATGCAAAGTACGCTTGTCTCACTTGGAGTTGAAACCTTTAAGATCGCCCTTTACATCAGCCTTCCGATGCTGCTAAGCGGCCTAATCGCAGGTCTTATCATCTCCATTTTTCAAGCGACCACACAGATAAACGAAACCACGCTAAGCTTTGTGCCAAAAATTTTGCTAGTTGTCGTTGTCATCATATTTTTGATGCCTTGGATGATCTCGATGATGGTTGAATTTACCACCCGCATGCTTGATTTTATACCGGAATTTATCCAGTGACGAGGCTTGTTGATTTTTCTAAATTTACCTCGGTTAGGATAGGCGGCGTGCATGAAGTTTTTGAGGTAACTAGCCTTGAAGATCTAAAATCGCCTCACTTTTTAGGCGCTGTGATGATAGGCGGAGGTAACAACCTACTCATCTCGCCAAATCCCCCAAAAATGGCGATGCTTGGCAAGAGCTTTGACTATATAAATTTAGAATGCTTCGGCGATAAAATTTGCCTTGAGATAGGAGCTGCGACAAAATCTGCCAAAATTTATAACTTCTGCAAACAAAACAATATCGCGAACCTTGAGTTTTTAAAAAATATCCCAGGCACACTTGGCGGACTTATCAAGATGAACGCTGGGCTGCTTAAATTTAGCATAAGCGACAACCTCACGCATGTGCGTCTGGCTCGTGGCTGGGTGAGCAAGGATGAGATAAACTTTAGCTACCGCCACAGCGGCATAGATGAGGCTATTTTGGGGGCTAAATTTGAGCTTCAAAGTGGCTTTGACGTAAGCATTTCTGAAGCTATCAGCGCAAAAAGGGCAAATCAGCCAAAAGGAGCTAGCTTTGGTAGCTGCTTTGTAAATCCAGAGGGGTACTTTGCAGGGGCATTGCTTGAGGCGGTTGGACTAAAAGGATACGCGATAGGCGGAGCGAAATTTAGCGAGGAGCACGCAAATTTTTTGATAAATTTTAACCACGCAAGCTTTGAGGACGCCACTAGCCTTATAAATTTGGCAAAGACTAGAGTTTTAGAGAAATTTGGAGTAGAGCTTAAGACTGAAGTTTGCATTTTATAAGGACGATGATGAGTGAGTTTTTGAGCGAAGTTTTTACCCTTTCATTTTTATTTATAGCTATTGGGTTTTACGCCATTTATAGGGCTAAAAAGGCGCAAAGCGAGCATGAGAAAAATGTGGCTGATTACGATAAAAATCTACTAAATTTTGCCAAAATTTTAGGCGTTCAAAATCATATAGACCTAGTTAAATTTGATGAAATTTTAGCCCAGGCCTTAAAAGAAAAATTAATTTTTAAATTTAATAAAAGAGCCTCGCAAGAGGAATTTGTCTCTTTTATAAAAGATGAGAATTTCAAAACCAAACCCCAAATTTCACAAAATAATATCGACGAAGCCTTTCTTACACTTTGCGCTAGCTCACTTGTAGAGCCGCTTAAGCTTGCGATACTAAAAAACGAAGATCAAATTTTTGGATTTTTGTTTGAAAAAGAGCGCCTTTTTGCTCTAATTGATAGCGCTGCGCTGCTTGGCGAAAATATTATAATTTGCGAGTAAATCAAGTAAAATTCATCTCTTTTTAGATAGAATCAAGCCAAATTTCAACTTATAAGGTAAAAAATGGCAAAAGAAAAAGATAGTGACAAAAAGATAGCTATCCCAGAGAGCGAAGCGGACAAGAAAAAGGCGCTCGAGCTTGCGCTAAAGCAGATCGATAAAGCTTTTGGTAAAGGCACGCTTTTAAGACTTGGCGATAAAGAGGTTGAGGCGATCGAGTCGATACCGACTGGCTCGCTAGGGCTTGATCTGGCTCTTGGAATAGGTGGCGTTCCAAAAGGCAGGATCATCGAGATCTACGGACCAGAGAGCTCTGGCAAAACCACGCTCACACTTCACATCATCGCTGAAGCGCAAAAAGCTGGCGGAATTTGTGCATTTGTCGATGCAGAGCACGCCCTAGACGTAAAATACGCTTCAAATTTAGGCGTAAACACTGACAACCTTTACGTCTCCCAACCAGACTTTGGCGAGCAAGCACTTGAGATCGTTGAAACGCTTGCAAGAAGCGGTGCGGTCGATCTTATCGTAGTTGATAGCGTCGCTGCGCTTACTCCAAAGAGCGAGATAGATGGCGACATGGGCGATCAGCACGTGGGCCTTCAGGCAAGACTTATGAGCCAGGCACTTAGAAAGCTAACTGGAATTTTAAGCAAGATGAAGACAACTGTTATCTTTATCAACCAAATTCGTATGAAGATTGGTATGATGGGATATGGCACGCCTGAGACTACAACTGGCGGCAATGCACTTAAATTTTACTCATCAGTAAGAATAGACGTAAGAAAGATAGCCACACTTAAACAAAACGACGAGCCTATCGGCAACCGCACGAAAGCAAAAGTTGTTAAAAACAAGGTCGCGCCTCCGTTTAAAGTGGCTGAATTTGACATCATGTTTGGCGAGGGTGTGAGTAAAGAGGGCGAGATCATCGACTATGGCGTAAAGCTCGACATTATCGACAAATCAGGCGCGTGGTTTAGCTACAAGGCCGAAAAACTAGGCCAAGGCAGAGAAAACGCCAAAGCCTACCTAAAAGAGCACCCAGAAATTTCTGACGAGATAGTGGCGGCGATAAAAGGCTCAATGGGGATCGATCACCTAATAAGCAGCGGCGCAAAAGACGAAGACGACGATACAAACGAAGCAGGAGATGAATAATGGTATTTATTGAAGATGTAGAAGCTCATGAGGTTTTAGACAGCAGAGGCAACCCAACAGTTCGTGCGACAGTTAGACTTAGCGACGGGACTGAGGCAAGCGCGATCGTACCAAGCGGCGCAAGCACCGGCAAGCGTGAAGCGCTCGAGCTTCGTGACAAAGACGAGAGATACGCTGGCAAAGGCGTTTTAAAGGCCGTTTCAAACGTAAATGAAAAGATAGCCGAGGCTATCATCGGCCTTGATGCTTATAACCAAAAAGCAGTTGATGAAGAGATGCTTGAGCTTGACGGCACACACAACTACTCAAATTTAGGCGCAAACGCAGTTCTAGGCGTATCTATGGCAGTAGCTCGCGCAGCTGCAAAGAGCCTAAATATCCCGCTTTATCGCTACCTTGGCGGTGTAAACGCTAGCATCTTGCCAGTGCCGATGTTTAACATCATAAATGGCGGCGCACACGCAAATAACAGCGTTGATTTTCAAGAATTTATGATCATGCCATTTGGCTTTAGCACATTTAGCGAGGCACTAAGAGCTGCAACTGAAATTTATCACAAGCTAAAATCTATCCTAAACGCAGTCGGACACAGCACGGCTGTCGGCGACGAGGGCGGTTTTGCTCCAAATTTAAAAGACAATGAAGAGCCACTAAAACTGATCTCACAAGCTGTAAAAGAGGCTGGATATGAGCTAGGCAGCCAGATAAAGCTAGCCCTTGACGTCGCTTCAAGTGAGCTTTACAAAGACGGCAAATACGAGCTTGAAGGCAAGAAATTTAGCAGCGACGAGCTCATTAGCTACTACGAAAAACTTTGTGAAAAATATCCGATATTTTCTATCGAAGATGGCCTTAGCGAGGATGACTGGAGTGGTTGGGCTGAGCTTACAAAAAGGCTTGGCAGCAAAGTGCAGCTAGTAGGCGACGATCTTTTTGTCACAAATGAGAAAATTTTACGCGAAGGTATCGAGAAAAAGATCGCAAATGCAATATTAATTAAGCCAAATCAAATAGGCTCAGTCACACAAACCATGCAAACTGTCCGCCTTGCTCAAAGAAACGGATATCGCTGCATAATGAGCCACAGAAGCGGTGAGAGCGAAGATGCATTCATCGCTGACTTTGCAGTCGCACTAAATACTGGCGAGATAAAGACAGGTGCCACTTCAAGAAGCGAGCGCAACGCGAAATATAACCGCTTGCTCGAGATCGAGCTTGAGGCTGGAGAGTTTTTGGGGGATAATATTTGAGCGAAATTTTAGACGAATATGGCAACACCGATGGCATATTTCATAAAATTTTAAAATACATTAGACCGACATTACGCTACGTCATAGCCACCATTTGTGTGGCTATGTTTGCTTTTTATGTAGGCAATATGATGTTTGGCAAACGCTCACTTGATGTTATGTTAAGCCTTCAGAGCAAAAAAGAGAGGCTTAGCGAAGACGTGGAAATTTTAAAAAAAATGAACGCGCGTCTGCAAAAAGATTATTTTGAATTACAAGGCCTTGAGCCAGACTTTAATAAAAAGTAGGAATGATGAAAAAATTTTGGTTAGTTTTATCTATATTTGCAGCAAGCGTCTTTGCTAGAGAGAACCCATTTATGCCTATTAGCGAGCTAAATACAAGCGTTATGACAACAAATATCATAGAAAAATTTGATAGATTTGATTCTCTTTCGTTTAAATTTCCAAGCGATGCGGCACTTTTACTAGATGTCACCATAAGATATAGAGCAAATGACGGTACTATAAAGGAAAAAAGGCTAGCCGATATAAATAAAACTATCGATTACAGCGATGAATTTGCTTTAAATAAGGTAAAAAATCCAGAACCAGTCGTGGCAAAAAAGCTAGATGTTTCGGTCACAATGGCAAATATGCCTAGCCAAAAAGTAAGCACTCCCGTGATAATAGAAAAAAATGAAACTAAAATTTCAAATAAAGATAGAAACAAAACTTCAGATATGCCAACTCCAAATGTTGTAGTGATCGATCTTAGCACAGATAAAGCAAAAGAAGCTACCATAAAGCCTGAACAAAAGGTGGTCGAAATAAAGATTGAGCCTAGTACAAAACCAGTTGATAGTGTCAAAAATAAAAAGGATGTTAAATTTTTAGGTTTTATAAGCTTTCTAGCCAACGACAAAGAGCTAAAAATCGCTACAAAAGCTAAGAATTTAAAGCATTTTGCTTATGAGAAAAATAAGATCGTTCTTGACTTTGCAAGGCCGCCAAGAAGCTTTAAAACCAAGAGCTTAAAACTTGAAAATGAACATTTTAAGAATGTGATCATAGGCTGGCATGATAGATATTTCAGAGTGGTTTTAGAGCTTGATAAGATGCATAAATATAAGCTTGAAGCCGTTGAAAATGGATATTTGCTTAAGCTTTTATAGTTGAATTTTAAAAAGAGTAGATTTTATAAAATTTCAAATATAATACTTTTCAAAATAAAAATTTAAGGCTATTGGTTTGAAATATCCACTTGATTGCAAAGATAATTTTGAAAACTCATTCATATTTTGGCTCACCCGCTACGTCAAATTTAAGCTAAGTTCACTTTCAAATAAAGAGCTTAGGGATCCAAAGGCACTTGCAAGTGTGAATTACGCTCTAAGCCGCGAGGTAAAGAACATTGATCAGCTTGATGGCTTGGTAAAAAGTGCGAGAAATGCAGGGCTTACTGGCATAAATACCTACTTTAATCCACTTAAAAAAATATATGAAACGATGAAATTTTACGAGCTTAGCAGCCTAAAGCAGATCGATGAAGAGCTGTTAAGCGAAATACTAGCTAGCACGACTGGCGGACTAAGCGATGCTAGTAAGAAAAATTACCGCATCTCAGTGATAAATTTCTTTGCGTTTTTAGACAAACAAAATGAAGAGGATGGCAAGGCCCATGTTTTTGATATAAATTTAAAAAACTGGGGCGGAGTGAGCGGTAACAAAGGGCAAAAGCTGCCTGAGTTTATGGGCGAAGATGAGGTCAAAAAATTTCTTGATGCGATCGAGGAGAGTGACTTTAAGCAAAACTCAAATCGCAATAAGCTCATAATAAAAACGATAATTTTTACTGGCGTTCGTGTGAGCGAGGCTCTAAATTTAAAGCGAAAGGACATCACTGAAGATGGCGATCTTTTTATCATTAGGATCCGAGGCAAAGGCAACAAATACCGCATCGTTATGATAAAACGACACTTAATAGAAGCTCATCTAAACGCGATCGCAATAAACTACATCAATAAAGAAGGCTATCTTTTCATCAATAAAAAAGGCACCAGGCTTACGCAGGCTTATGTTAGCCGCATAGTTGAGCAAATTTTATTTAAAGCTGGCATCAGAAAAGAGAAAAATGGTGCCCACATGCTGCGCCACACCTTTGCAACGATGCTTTATAAAAAGCAAAAAGACCTTGTTTTGGTGCAAGAAGCTCTAGGTCATGCAAGCTTAAATACCTCGCGAATTTACACACACTTTGATAGCGACAAGCTAAAACTTGCCGCAAAGGTAGCTGAAGATCTAGCAAACTAGAGCGCTTAAAGCCAAAGCAAACTAGCAATACTAAATTTAACTCATGCAAAATTAAAATATTATTTAACTATGAAACCCTATAAATATATGAGGAAAATTTAGCTTGCAAGCAGTCCAAAGGTTTGCTCTGTATCTAAATTTACAATCCGCAAGACAAAAGCTTTTACAAAAGTGAAATTTGGCAAGCAAATTTTACTCTGCTCGCCAAATTTATATTAAATTAGCCGATCTTCCTTATCTTTGCAGGAAGTGCTTGTCTAGCGCAAGTACCAACCAGCCAGTCATTTAAACTAAATTCGCCATTTCTTTTTGGATCAAGAAGTCCAAGTTTATTATGATTGACCCCTTTTTCTAAATTTGCGATCCCAAAAGCTGGCTTTCCATCGACGATGTGCGTTCTTATACCAAACTCATCATGTCCAAATCCATGCTCTATGCTAATAACCCCGCTAGCAACGCCATCTGTCACAAATGCCTCGCCAACTTGCGCGCCGTAAGGCGTAGTCACTTTGACCTTATCGCCTGAGACTATGCCTTGCTCTTTAGCCACGTCTGTTGCAATCCTGATGAAGTTTTTAGGATGAACAGCTCTAAGTCTTGGGCTAACAAATGTGTAGAAGTGCTGTATATTTGACTTTCTAGAGCTCACCACATATTTCCACTCAGAGCGTGGGAAAAATTTCTCAAGTGGCGTGCCATCGCTTGCAACTGGAAGCATTAGAGTTGGCACTCCTGGCATATATTCGCCTGTTATTGAGTGTCTATGCCCGCCAAGTGGCTCGTAGTAGATAGAAGCTGGCGTAGGCGCTGGCACCTTTAAGGTCATTTTGTCGCCCTTGTAAGCACTCTCGTAGCTATCGTACCTACCGCCTTTTGCTAGCACGTGCGCCACTTTTGGCTTCTCTTCGTCTTTTAAATAAGGATCAAGCTTGTCCATTATCTTTGAAATTTTACTAAGCTTTTTATCTTCGTTGCTTATATCTTTTACACCCTCGCCGTCAAATGCTAAATTTGCCAAAGCAGCCGCATAATACTGCTCTTTTACGTCAAGATCCATGAAATTTCCGTCTTTATCTTTAAATGCATTTTTGCCAAAGCCTTTTAGTCCAAGCCTCTTTGCTACGGCTATATAAAACGCCTCAACGTCGATTACGCCGCCGTTTTTATCCTTTGCTTGCTTTGGGCTAACGGCTGGGTAGCGTACGACTGAAGTTTTAGCGATTGTTCCCCAAAGAGAGTTTGGAAGCGCCCAGTTTTCTAAATTTACCCCATCTGGCACGATGTAGTCAGCATAGGCGTTTGTTTCGTTCATAAAGGCGTCGATACCCACAAAAAGTGGTAAATTTTTACTATCTTTTAGCGCGTCTAAAACCGCTCTTTCAAGTCCAGCTTGGCCGTAAAGTACGTTTGTCATATAGTTTATGAAAACTTTTACTTTGTATGGATAGCCAGCCTTGTGGCTCGTAAGTGTTTCGTTTACAAGTGGCATAGAGATAGGATACCATGGCTGAGTTGATGGATAGCCGCTGCCGCCAGCTGCCACTTTGCGCTTATACTCAGAGCTTGTTTCATAGTATTTGCCTGATCTTGATAAATTTAGACCGTTTGGTTTATAAGCGCCTTCAAAACCCTCAAGGTCATATCTGCCTTTTAAAAACTCGTGAGTGCCAGCACTTGCATTGACGTTGCCGCCTTTGTAGCCGTAAGTGCCCATTAGTGTGTTTAGACAAAGTATCGCAAAAGTAGTCATACCAGCTTGCGTATGCATCATACCGCCATGCACGTTTGTGCTTACCTGTCTGCCATTTTTAGTGAAATTTTCACAAAGCCAGATGATATCTTCAATGCTTACACCACAAATTTTTGAGTACTCCTCTAAGCTATGCTTGTAAGCTGATTCTTTTAAAAGCTGCATTGAGCTTTTTACCTCGACTTTTTTGCCATCTATTAAAATTTTGCCTTTGTAGTAGAGCTTGGCTGGTTCATTTACCTTGTAGCTTTGTATCTTGCCATCTTGTGAGCAAACCTGCCATTCATTGTTGATAAGTGCAAATTTACCATAGTCTTTGTGGTCTTTTTCGGTGATGACTAGATGCGTGGCATTACACCAGTGTATCTCGCCTGCTAGCTTTGCCTGGTCTAAATTTGGCTGGATAAGGTAGTTCGTTGCGTATTTTTCATTTTCTATGATCCAGCGTATCATCGCCATGGCTAGAGCTGAGTCGGTGCCTGACTTTATCGCTATCCAGCGGCCTTTGTCCGAAGAGGCGTATTTTACAGCATTTGTAACGCTTGGATCGACCACTGCATAGGCAAAGTCATCTCTAGTGCCTCTTGCGTAAGAGAGCATTTTTGCCTGTTTTTGGAAAGGGTTGCCACCATTTGACGGCGAAGTGCCCCAGTAGATGACAAATTTAGAGTTTTCATAGTCTGGTTTTGTATGTGCAAAGCCCTTTGCGTTGTGCGCGATCTTGCCGCCAACCCTGAAGCCACCACCGCAAATTCCGCCGTGTGAGTAGTGATTTATAGTGCCAAATGACTTTTTGACAAAGCGATCAACGATGTCTGAGCGTCCGTCATATAGGTAAAAGCTTAAAAATTGGTTGCGTTTAGTGCCGTACTCTGGGTTTTCGCTATCGATTAGCTCGTCGCTATATATTGCTCTTAGCCCGTCCACGTGCCCCTCGCCAAAGAGATCTCCGCCCTCCACTACCTCTTCTACTAGCTGTTCAAAGCTTATGCTCTTCCACTTGCCCTCACCCCTTTTACCAACTCTCTTTAGTGGCGTTAGTATCCTTGCAGGTGAGTCTATCATCTCAGGCAATATCGCTCCTCTAGCGCAAACTGTGGCTCGCTTTTCATCTTCACCACTTGCCGTTGTGGCAAGAAGTGCGTCATTTATCGATGTGTCAAAATTTGCCCAGTGCAAATTTGCAAGTGGGTGGTATGGGTTGCCGCTACATCTTACAACTTTGTCGTTTTTCTCATCTACGTGAAGCCTTATGCCACACTTCGTCGTACAGCCATGACACATCGAAAAGACAACGCTATGTCCATCACTAAGTGAAATTTTGCCGTCCTTTACTCGAAATTCAGGCTCTAGTGAGTTTGCCTGCGGTTTATAGTCGTCCTTGTCTTCATCTGCCAGCATAGCACTCGTGGTTAGTGTTGAGAGCACGGCTGATCTTTTTAAAAATTCTCTTCTTTGCATTATTTATTTCCTTTTACTGTGCTATCTCTTCGCTCCAGCTGATAACCTTTTTATATCCATTATCAAGCTCGAGTTTTTTATTGTTTTTAGCCAAAATTTCACTAACGCCGTGGTAGAACACCTGTGGATTTGTATTTTTAGGGCTATCTATAACCATAGTCTCATGTGTGGCTAGAAATTTTCTAATATTTGAGTTAGGATCATTAAGATCGCCTATTATACGGCTACCGCCCACACAGCTCTCTACACATGCTGGCTGAAGCCCTGCTCTTAGTCTGTGGTCACAAAAGGTGCATTTATCGGCCTTGTAGGTATGCAGGCTAAGATATCTTGCGTGATATGGACAGGCCTCTACGCAAAGCGCACAGCCTATGCACTCTTTTGCATCAATCTTTACTATGCCATTACTTCTTTGATGGCTAGCACCAGTTGGACAAACGCTAATACAGGCTGGATTGTTGCAGTGGTTGCAAAGCCTTGGAAGTGACGCAATGACTACCATTTTACCGCTTTTATCTCTTGCCTCATACTCGGAAACAATGGTTCTAAAAGCGCCTGGCTGAACGTCGTTTTCTAACATACAGCTCATAGTACATGACTGACATCCAACACATCTTGTTAGATCTATAGCCATGCCGTAGCGAACATTACTACCGCTAAAGTCCTTTGGTGCAGCCTTTAGCGCGGTCGTAGCAAAAAATAATCCTGCAGCTGCAATGAAGCTGCGACGAGAATTTAAGGTCTGTTGCATAAAATTCTCCTTTCTTTTTAGAATTTTTTCTTATTTTAACATAGTAAATATTTTTTCTAAAGTTTATTTTATATTTTTGCAAAATGTATTAAATTTTGAGAATTTTTATAGCACTTAAAAGATAGAATTTGGATAGTAAAATTTAGAAAGATGTAAAGTTATGTTAGATATCAAAGTTATAAAAAGGCATAGGAAAGTGCGATTAATTCGTAGTTAGAGTGAGTTTTGGTCAAAATCAAAGTGGCGAAAATTTTTTTACATCACTTTACAAAAGCTTTACATCTTTTTACAAAGTCTTTTAAAAGCCGTTTAAATGGGCTTTAAATCAAGATTTTTTCATATGTGACACTACCCTACCCATTATGTGGCAACATTCTAAATCTTGTTTTTGTATGATAATGGGCTCATATTTTTTATTGTCCGAAAAAAGCGTTATGGCCTTTGTTGTTGGATTTTTCTCAATACGTTTTACATATAAGTCACCATCGTAGTTTATGATATATATACAACCACTTATAATGCCATTTTCGTTTTGCATAGGATTTACAAAAAGGAGCTCTCCACTAGTTATAGTAGGCTCCATACTATCTCCACGAGCATTTATTATATGTATGCCCTTTATGCTCCCACTTATACGTAAAAACATACGCAAAAAATCTTCATCAAAGTCCATGATCACCGGTGCCTCATCGTAGTTTATCATTCCCCCACCAGCACTAGCATACGTATCTTCAAAATATGGTATAGATATAGTTTTTATATCTTTTTGTGAGTTTTTAAGGTTTGTAGGACTTATGGACAAATTTTTAGACTTACGAACTAAATTTTTATTACTTATGGACAAATTTTCATTTTCACTTATGGACTTACTTATGGACAAATTTTCATTGGCTAATTCTGAAACACTAATACGAAAAGCATTGGCTAATTTTTTTAAATTTTCATTCGTAGGATTTTTGTTACCTGTCTTTCCTTCATATAATTGGATAGTAGATTTTCCAATACCTGATTTATTAGCTAAATCCTCTTGTGTCCAACCATTTTCTGAACGTAAAAATTTAATTTTTTGTGCTAAATCCATAAAAAGTCCTTGACAACACCTAATATATTAGGCTATAATTCAAAATGTATTTGGAAAAATATTACTTTAAAAAAAGTAAAAAGTTTCTAAAAGGTTCTTTTAAAATTTTATTGTTGAGATGAATATAGGAGCAAAAATGGATGAATTGATGCTTTTTATGGCTTTTATGCTATTTGGCTGGATATTTTTATTTGATGAATAGCTCCTTGCTTTGTAGAGCAAGGAGCTGTAAGAATGAGTGGCTACTTTTTGTCCTTCTTATAAACAGTAGCATTTGTTTCGCTGCTTGGTTTTGGTTTTTTGCTTGCAGTAATAGAAATGCTACCACTTTTTCTGATTTCAACACTCTCGTTAAGGCTTTCTTTGTTGACTTTTACTTGATTGTTGGTGCTTAGAAACATCTTAGTTGCGTCGTTGCCATCAGATTCTACTGGTGGTTTATCATCAGCCATAGTTTTTACCTCCTTTCTATAATTTGTATAAAAATAGTTATATGATATATGAGCTGTAGTTAAGGCAAAAAATAAAAAGGATAAAAATAGAAAAGCAGCTCCCCATCTAATAAGGGAGGCTCTAAAACTAACTATTTTAGAGTTAAAGTCAAAGGCTTCTTTGGTGTCTTTTATACAATTTATAAGCCCTTGAGCATAGCCCCATTTATCATTCTTGATATTGGCAATAGTTTTTGGCTCAAAGTATATAAACAGTTTTTCCTTATTGTGATATAGAGCAAAAAGCAAAATACCCATTGATATAACACAAGGTAAGAGAGTTATAAATAGTTCAAATAGAACAAAAGATGTTATCAGTTTTTCCTTGACAAAGAAAAAGCATATACCAAGAATGAAAGTATTAAGCCATAAATATGTTTTTATGAGATTTTTTTGAGTTGGTATGATACTTGTAAGTATAATGTCATAATCTTTCCTAATAGAGTCGTAGCTTAACTTTAGGTTACTTTCATAGTTTTTTACTATAAAGCTATCATCTTTTTTCTTTCTTAGTGTGTCTTTATACATCTTTGCTCCTTTTAACTCATCTTAATAATGAAATTATATAAAAATTTAAAATAAAGGAGTGAAAAAATGAGAGCATATAGGGTCAAGCAAGTGACAAGAGAGGTAAAACAGAAGCTAAAGCACGACCTCAAGGACTATTGTGAGATGAGAGGACTTAGTCTTAGTAGCCTTTATAAAGGTTTTGTGAGCCAAAAGGCTAAAAAAATACTAGAGAAAGATGGAATAAAGGTAGCCTAAATGTGGGTAAATTCAAGGGTTGCAGCTGAAATTTTAGCTATAAAATATGATGCTTTGGTAAAAGCAGTAAAAAGAGCTGAAAAATCAGGCAAAAAATTTTGCTGTATAAAGCCTAATATATTAGGTTTTATGTATATAGACGGCATTGGTCGTGGCGGCAAAACCCTTCGAATAGATATAGACGAGAGAATTTACCCAGAGATCGTAGAGAGGATCAGTAAAACAAGAGAAGGAGAGAGCTATGACGTGCCTTACAATGCAGCAAGTGGAGCGAAGTCAGGCAAAGGGGCTAGCGCTAATGATGAGAGATGTATCAGCACAGGACGTGCCAGAGCAGATGAGCTGGGCGGAAGAGATGGAGCTAATGCAAAGGGCGATAGAAGAGCAAGCAATGGAGCAAAAGAGGCAGGAGATAAAAGCAAAGAGAGCGCTGGAAGAATTTGTGATGAAGATGCAAGAGATGGGCTTTGTGATAAGAGTAACAAAACACGGAATATATGGATACAAGAGGAGGTAAAAAGAGATGAACAATGTGGCAATGATAGTAATGGCTATGTACTTGCTATATCTTGTAGTAATGATAAGCTAGAGAATATAGATAATGGCAATGGCTGCGCTGCTACTGGCACCATGTATGGTAGCAGCGCTAATAATAGCGGCAACTCTTTAGCAAATTTGCCGCTAATAGCAACTTGTAGCGATGAAAAAAGAGCTGATGCACTATGTAAGCGTGCAATAGTTTTGGAGTGGGATAAGGCAAAAGGGAAGATAGATGAGAGTAGTTTTATAGAGTTTTTAAACACAAACAATAAATACCCTATAAAAGTAAGCTCAAATAAGCTTTATGACTGGCAAAGAAAATTTAAAAAGGGTGGCTTAGATGCACTTGTGGATAGCAGGAGCAACAATAAGACTTTAAAGCTAGAAGAGCTTGGGCTTAGCAAAAAATGTGAAGAGCTAATAAAGTCTTGCGTTGGTAAAGGTGGAATAAATATAACAAACATCCATAAGATGCTTAACTACTACTATACAACTTCACAGATCGGTGAGCTAAGTTTTGATGAGTTTTTAGCCAAAAAAGATGAGTGTGTGAGCTATGAGGTGGTAAATAGGTATGTAAATAACTACCTAAAGAAAAACAAACTTCTTAAAAATCTCATACTTTACGGCGAAGATGGCGTTATAGGCAGACAAATGCCAGCACTTGGAGTGAGCAACTGGGCAGTAAGAACGATAAATGAAGTCGTTGAAATAGATGCTAGCCCACTTGACATGATATGTAATGCCAGTGATATATGCAAGAGCATAGGATATGAGGCTGTAAATAATATCTTTTCAAGCAAAGAGGAGTTTGAGAGCTACGTAAGGCAGTGGCAAAAACGCTATACGATCATAGCACTAATCGATACCTACTCAGGAGTGGCAAGCTTTCATATAAGCGATAGCGAAAATAGCCTAGCAATAGCAAGAGCTGTGGCTAAATACATAATAAGGTATGGCAAGCCAAAAACTATAAAGGGCGATAATGGTAAGGCCTTTAAGAGTGAATATATGAGCTCGGTTCTTGGTTCGCTTGAGATACGCTATGAGGCCGTTAGAGCATATAGTGGTTGGTTAAAACCTTATGTAGAGAGAAATTTTAGAGCGCTTCAACATAGTTTTAGTGAAAATTTAGCCGGATATATCGGACATAACATAACTGAGAGACAAGCGATAGAGTTTTTCTACTCTAAAAAAGAGAGACGCCTTAAAAAGGGCGTAAAAACTAATATAGCAAAACTAAAAGAGCTTAGCGAAGTGCAAGAGCTTATGGATCTTTACGCTGAAAATTTCTTAAACGCACGCTACCTAGAGCGCCTTAATAAAACATGCAACGAAGCATATAACGAAAAGATAAACGATGCTGTGGCTATGGACGCAATAAGTCTTAGTGCAAGACTTAGTAAAAAAGAGCTAAAGCATGTGAGTAAAAAGGGAGTAAGCGTGGGTGGCGTGAATTTTTATAACGCTCAGATGTTTGGGTATGAGCGAGTTACCATCCGAGAAAACATAGACAACATAAATGAGTGTTTTGTTTGGGATGAGGATGATAAGAATTTCATAGGCGTGGCAAATGTTCTTGATATGGATGAGGGCGTAAGTATTGAGGAAGCAAAAGCAGCTAGAAAGCTCTTTAGCAAACGCTTGCATGATATAAAAGCTGATGCTAGCGAGGCAAGAGATAAGAGCCAAGAAGAGTTTAAACAAATGGTCATGAGCTTTGAAGCCAAAAGAGCACTAAAGCCTGAGCTAAAGGGCGTAAATAATGAGAGCAAAGAGATCGAAGCAGCACAAAAAAGCAGCCGATCACTAATCAAAAATAGAGCTCTTGATAATGAGCTTTTGGCTGTAGCCGGCAGTGATGTAAAAAAAGAGAAAAAGATAAAAAGTTGGCAAGAAATAGTCAATGAAAATAACTAAAAGGAGTAGTAATGAGTGAAAATATAAAAAAGCTAGATGAATTTTTATCTAGTAACAACATAAGTGCATCAGCACTTGCACGTGCAATAGGAGTGAGTGCATCGCTAATAAGCCAACTTCGTGCCGGAAGTTATAAGGGCGATAGCGATGCAGTAAATGCAAAAATCAATGCTTACATCGATAATTTTAACAAAAAAGCTAAGAATTTTCACGCAAACGCAAAAGAAAATGAGTTTTACGTAACTAGCGATGTAAAGATGGCAAATTTCATCATAAGTGAGGCGATAGCCGAAAAAGAGATAGGGCTAATATATGGCTTTGCTGGAAGTGGCAAGACAACAGTTTTGAAAGAATTTGCCAAGAATAATCCAAATGTGGTTTTGATAGAGGCAACTTGTCACACGAGCGCTAAGGTTTTGCTTGAAGATCTATGCGAGGCTTTAAAGATCGATGCTAGTGGTGGGCTAAGCACAAAGCTAAAGGCGGTAGCAAGGTTTTTAAAGAGTAGCGATAAGGTGATAATGGTAGATGAGGCGGAGCATCTACCGCTAAAGGCTCTTGAAGATCTAAGAAGAATTTATGACTTCTCACGCACTCCGCTAATACTTTGTGGCACAGAGATACTACTAAAAAATCTAATGGGTAAAAACAAGGAGCTAAGACAGCTTTTTAGCCGAATTTGTGGCAAATGGTGCATGCAAGGGCTTAGCAAAGATGAGTGTGAGAAGATCTATACAAAAGAGATATTTCCCTACTGCAAAGGTAACTTTAGAAGCAGTGCAAAGCTATATAAAAAGGCTTTGAGGCTAGCTGAGCTAAATGGATGCCTTGTTGATGAGAGTGTCGTTGCTAGGGCACTTGATATGGTTATCTTGGGATAGAAAAATGACACTAAAAGAGATAGCTTTGGTACTAAATCTAAGCGTAGAGCAAGTGCGTAGAATAGAAAAAGGCGCGCTTTTAAAGCTATCTCACCCAAGAAATTTTAAAAAATGGCAAGAGATAAGAGAGCTTATGGCTTTGCTTGAAGAGCGTAAGGCAAAAAGCGATAGCGATGAGATATATCAAGGCATAAAAGCATAAGGAGAGAGCCATGATAAAGGGAATGTTTGCATCTTACTCAAAGAAATTTTACGAAGTAAGAGGCTTATATATCTATGTGAAAGATAGTGATTTTGTAGTTGATACTTTAAGTATTTGATTTTACAAAGCCCTTAATAGAGGGCTTTTTTAAGTCAAAATTTTACAAAGGAGATAAATGAAAGAGACAATGAGACTTGTATATGTTGCTAGCCCTTATGCTGCCTTTAAAAGCGGTAAGGTAAATGCTGACTTTATGGCTTGCATGGTAGCTAAAGAAGAGTGCAAAAAGGTAAAAGAAGCCGGATATATACCGCTTAGCCCTGTGCTTGCATTTAGCGGTGTGTTTAGCGAGGAGCAAAGAGACGAGGTGCTAAAGGCTGGACTTGAAATGCTTAGCCACTGCTCTTATGTGTATTTTTCAAAGCATCCAGCTAGTGAGTTTTCAAAAGGTATGGATATAGAAAGAGAATATGCAAGAGAGCTTGGCATAAGTGAGTTAGAAATTTAAAGGAGAAGAGATGGCGAGTTTAGACAAAAAACTAGCACAAAAGCCTAAAAAGGCTAAAAAATCTAAGAAAGGAGAGAAAAAATGAGAGTAAAAATAGGCAAAAACGAGAACGAGATAAGCGACAAAAAACTAACTCGCGCGGTAGAGGATTTTTGCGAGATAAAGATGCAAATAGACGCCCTTAACGAGAAGCTAAAGGAGCATAAAGATGTCATTGTTTGTTTTGCTAGGGATGCACTATGCGAGAATGAGGCTACCACCATAAGCTTTGTAGGCGAAGAAAACGGCGTAAAAGTTAGTTTTGGCTGGGATGTAAAAGTAAGTGATGAAGAGATGCTTAGAAATTTGCTTGCAGACAAATTTGATCTACTTGTAAAAACTGAGTGCATCTATAAGCCTGAAAAGAAACTAAAGGAGCTTGCATTAAATGATGATGGCTTAAAAGAGTGCTTAGAGATAAAGGAGAAAGCACCAGCTGTTAGCATGCTCTAAGCTTTAACAAAGCCCTAAATTTTAGGGCTTGATTAAGGCTTAAAAACAAAGGAACTATTTTTGACTTTTGAAGAAGCAATAGCTAATTTTTCACGCAGCTAACAAAGAGGCACAGATGAAAGAATTTAAGTGCTTGCGTCCTAGAGATGAAGTGATAGCCGAGTTTAACGAAAAGCTCGATGCGTATTGGCTTAGCATGCTTGAGCCAGAGCTAAAAGAGAAATTTGCAGGCAAAGAGCTAGTAGCTTTGCAAATTTTAAAAGGCTTTGGGCTAAATGAAAGAGCATAAAATTTAAAGGGGCGTTAATGGAGCTTTTAAAAGAGATGAGTGAATATGCATTAAAAGATAGCTGCCTAAAATACTCACTAAAAGGGGCAAGCATAGAGTATCAAACATTGATCTTTTACTTTGCTTCACCAAATGATCAGGCGTATTTTAACAACAATTTAGAGCCCATAAAGGCAAATTTGCGTGAGTTTTGGAAGATCCATGCCAAAGAGATAAAGCAAAATGGAATTTACTTCACCGATGTAATCGCTAAGCTGGCACAAAAAGAGCCTAAAAAGCAGATGGATAAAGATCTAGCCAACCTCTTTGATCAGTTAAGAGAAACATTAAAGGCAAGAGATGAGCGCTAAGCAAAGAGAACACCTAAGAAATTTAGCTATTAAAAGACACGAAAATGCACTTTTTAGGCTGAAAAATGCACTTGGTTACGATGAGGATTTTTATAAATTTAAAAATGGCAGACTAAATGTAGCTAAGCTTGCAAGATGTGCTGGAGTGAGCGAAAAATTTGCAAGACGTGAGCTTGATATAAGGGGGCTAATATGAACCAAAGTGAGTATAGAAAGAGACTTTTAACACTCATCCATATAAACCCACTTTACAAGCAGATCGTAGAAAATGGAGCTTGGCAAGAGTGGCTAATGCTTCGCTTTGGTGTAGAGAGCAGCAAGGAGCTTAGCATAAGCGAGCTAAATTTGGCCCTTGATATATTGCAAGAGAGAGTAGATGATAGGCTAGGCTTTGAGCCAGACATTAAAGGTAGGCGCATTTTCAAAAAAGATGCTATCACGCAGAAGCAGCTTAAAAAGATAGAGGTTTTGCTAGATGTTCTTGGCTGGGATGAAAATAGTGCTAGGAGATTTTACTACCGCCAGATCGGAGCACTTGTGACAAACATAGCCTTACTAAACTCAAGCCAAGCTACAAAGATCATTACTGGACTAAGTGCCGTTATAAAATGTGAAAAAAATCCTAAAAAAAGCTAATATTTTTTAAAAATATATAAAAAGGATTTTTATGTTTTGTCCTTACTGCGGTTTTGAAAAGACTAAGGTTTTAAATACTATGAAAGGCTTGCAAAACAAGCGTTATAGAGTTTGTGATAAGTGTAAAAGAAGCTTTGTGAGTATCGAAGCACTTTTTTGTGATCCGTACTGGCAAGAGTATGCTAAAGCCACTAAAGAGCTTGGCGATCTTAAGGGTATAAAAAATGAATAACGAGCTACTTCTAAGCACACTTTTAAAGGCTAAATTTGACAAAAACAAGAGCGTTAGCGAGCTAGTAGATGAGTTTATAAAACAAAATGCGAAGCTAGCTAAAAAGGAGCTAGAGGCACAGCTTGCAAATTTACTTATATTTATAAATGAGAATTATAACATTGATAAAAAGGTGTTAAAAGAGCTTGTGAATTCTAAAATTTCATCAATGGGACTAAACATAAAACCAAATAATCTTGAAGAAATTTACGCCGTGCTTGCAGGTAAAAATATAGCCGTAAATATAGTCTTTGATGAGATAGACATAAGGGCTATAAACGCTATGAGAAATAACTTCTATTGGGTTGGCAAAGAGTTTAACAAAGACTTTAGTGATAGGCTAAAAGATATCATTGAGAGTGCTTTTCGTGGCGAGGTAGCAAGAAGCGAACTAGCAGGGAGACTAAAAGAGGAATTTGCAAGTGAGCTAAAGCAAAGCGTGAGATACTTTGAGGGAGTGAGTGATCATATCATCAGCCAAAATCAAAACATATCAACAGTAAATCAGGCTAGGAAATACGGCGTAAAATACTATAAAGTAGTAGCTGTGATGGATAGTAGAACGAGCGCTATATGTAGATCGATGAATGGTAGGCTCATACCAGCAGAGCACATAGAAAGACAGTGCGATAATATCATGAATGCAAAGGATATGGCTAGCAAAAAGGCAGCAGCTACATGGGCAAAAGCACCATATAACGGCAGAAGCGATAAGATGGATAGTAACTTTGGCATGCCGCCATATCATTTTAGATGTAGGACTGAGATCGTGCCTGCATGGGTTGATGAATATGAAAATGATGGCGTAACAATGAGAGCTAGCGAAGCACCGGGCAAAGACGAGATCATAAGACACATAGATAAAATGGGCGTGGAGAGGGTGCTGACTTTTACAAACGCAAATGATAAAAAGCATAGTGCAAATTTGCTGCAACGTACATCAGCAGCAAAGATAGTTTCAGCGCTTAACTCTATCACACATATAGCTCCACATGCAAATGTTGAGCAAAAATCAATAGCAAAAACACAAAACGGCTATATTATAATTTTTGATGGTGATAAAATAGACACTATATTTCCTACAAAAGACAATCAAGCATTAAAAAAATACTTTGAAAATTATGCCAAAAAGGATAAAATCGAAGTCATAAAGAGATGGTGGCAGATATGAAATATTTTGTTTTTGATAGTGGCATAGAACTTATTATAACAAGTGATAAAAGTCTAAAGGATAAAAGCGCTGATGTATGTTCATGCGTAGGCGACCTTACCAGCTCTATAGAGTATGTAAAGAGTGCAATAGATGATGGAAGCGAGCATGATTTTTTCTTTGATAATGGTGAAAAATTTAGCGGAGAATTTAGTGAGTGCGTAGAGTATGTAGCCAAAAAGAGAGCTTAGTAGGTTTTAATGAATTTTAATAGTGCTTTAAAAAGGTTTTTATTTCGCATAGGCTCAGGAGTAAGATATAGAGCGAAGCAAGTAGCACCATATAAAACTGGTAATCTTAAAAAAGATATACAAGTTTTTGATGAGAGGATAGATAGTTTTAGCATAAATGTGGGAAATACAAAACTTGCACCTTATGCTAAATTTGTATATTTTGGCACAAGGCCACATGTCATAAAGCCAAAAAAGATGAAGGCTCTTGCAAACAAAAAGAGCGGCCAAATTTTTGGCAAAAGCGTAAATCACCCTGGCACAAAGGCAAACCCATATCTTGAGAAAGCTTTTAGCGAGTATGTAAGTAGCGCTAGCTTTGTAAAGGCAAAAGAGCAGTTGGCTAGCGATGTGAGCGAAGAGGTAGTAAAGGATATAAAGATCATGTTTAAGGATACAAAATGAATAACATAGATAAATTTGATATATTGGTTGGTAAAATTTTAGCAAAGCTTTATAGTGAGTTCCCAAGAAAAACCATAATAAAGGCTACTGATTTTGGTGTAAAAAATCCAGTAGAGGACTACTTATCAAATTTGGATGCAAAAACCATAGAGCAAAATAGCGCCGAAGATCTACACTTTTTTGATGACACCTTGAAATTTTTAATTGATGAAAATATGATAGTGGCTAAGCAAAACACGATTGGAATATTTTATGACACAAGACTTACATCAAAGGGCTTGAAAATATTAAAGAAAATTCCAAACAGCATAAATGAAAGTGCGTCAAGTGTCGGAGAGTGGCTTAAGAGCTCAGCTAAAATTTTAAATGATGAAGCACTTAAAAAAGTGGCCTCGGTTGCTCTTGGTATGTTATAGTTTTATATAATCACAGCTCCGCCGCCTTTTCGTTTTACAACAGCCTCTATCTTACGGCAAGCTAAGGCCAATGCCCAAAACCTATCTGCGTGACCATACTCGTTTCTTTTTGCATCATACTTAAAGCTTTTTGTTCCTGCTGTGCGTTTTATGGCGTGAAGATCACTGATTAAAAGTGGATCGTTTGGTATGCTTATCTTTTTATCTTCAAAGAGCTTCTTTAAATTTAGAGCCATTTGCTCCTTTGTGCCAGCTGTAAAATATACTCCATTTACCCTGCTTTTAAATTTAGCATGCATAGTTTCTGTTAAATTTAGGCCAATGCCGGTTTTATCCATATCAAGGGTTGCTAGTGGGTAGGAGCGAAGGTGAGAGCTTAAGACGTCTTCTTGCTCTTTAAAGCTGGCTTTTGCAAGCACATTAAGCATAGCAAGGGTATATGTATCATCGCTATTGATCACACTTGCAAGGGTTGAACGGTCGCTAACCCTTCCTATATCATATCCGCAAAGCAGAGGAGTGTTTGAGCTTGGGCTAAAATAGCTAAGCTTTTCATCTATGCAGCTTTTGATAAGCGTAATAGACAGTAGGCTGCTCTCATCATCTATGAAGACACACTCATAAGCACTAGCCCATGTATCAGCATCAAAGAGTGCTTTCATGGTTTCAAGGTCAAACTCTAGCCCATCTTCCATAGCTCTATAAATATCAACATGGAACCGCTTAAACATCTTATACTTTTGCTCGTCAAAGTACAGCTCATGAAAAAGGCTCTTTTCTTCAAATGGTGTTGAAAGTATTGTTAAGCGACCTTTAACGGCACCGATACTTGGCACAAAAGCGTGCCAAATTTTCTTAGGATTTGGGTACCATGCAAACTCATCCATCCAAATATCACCAGTAAAACCTTGAACTGTACGAAAGTTGTGAGCGAGGGCTTTTATGATAGCGCCATTTTCTAGCTTTATCTCAGTCTCACTATCTTTTGCTAAAGCCACTCCAAACCTATCAGACCATAGTTTTAAATATCTCATTAGGATTAGCGCTTGTTCTTCTGAAGCGGATAAAAATAGCTGGTTTCTGCCGCCAACTGCTCCTATAAGTGCATCAGCCGCTGCCACGTAGCTAAAGCCTATCTGGCGTGATTTTAGTATGATACGAAACTGAGCATCGCTTTGCAAAAATTCTTTTTGATAAGCAAACAGTTCGCCATCTTTTACTATCTCATCTCTTAAATTTTTGGCACTTTTGTCTAAGCTTACTGGTGGTAAAACATAGGCTTTTTGCTCTTTGGCTGCTTTGTTTTTGCTCTCGATCTTATTTAACGCCACTATAAGATCAGCAAGCTGGGCCGTCTCATCAGGGACTAACTTTTTCTTTTTGCTTAAACACTCAACCTGCTTTTTTAGTGCCTTTACGCCATCATCAAGACTAAATTCATCATTTGCCTGCTCTAACCACTTTTGTAATGTTGGGCGAGATACGTTCATTTGCTTTGAAACTAGCACTGAGCTCACGCCACTTTTTAATAAATTTATACACTCTTTTTTAAACTCTTCATTATAAGCCATTTAAAGCCCTTTTATATTATTAAAATACATTTGTATTGCCTTTTATTATTTAAACGTTTTTAAAGGGGGTTTAAACGTTTTTAAACACTATTTTTATCCTACTCAATATTCTTTTGCCAGCCAAGTATACTTCTAGCCTCAGAAATTGAGATGATCCCTCTTTCAACAAGCTGCGTAACTATCTCGCCATCATCTTTAAAATTCGTTACATCAACAGCACTTAATACCACTTTTATACCGATGCTTCTAAAAAAGCCTTCTATGAGCTCTATTTTTGGTTTTATCTCAAGCTCGTTAAACTGGTGAAGTTGGCCTATAAGCTCTCCACTTCCTCCAAGCTGTGCACTTTGAATGATGCCAAGCAGACGTGGTGGAATACCATGAGCTGCTGCTATCTCATCACGGCTTACTTCCTTTAGTGCTTTAAAACTTAGGTCTTGTACTTCTGATAGCTTTTCAAAACGAATTTTTGCATCCTTTTCGCCAATCGAGTTTGTATAGCAAAGGAGTGTTTTATGCGCATTGGCACTTCCTTTATAGTTCTCACTAAAAAATTTTTTGTAAGCCGCTATTTGTTCTTCGCTAGGCTCTGAGTTTTCATGAATGATAGCAAGATCAGGTCTTGCTCCATTTTGGAAAAATGAGTAGTTATACATATCTGCTTGCCTATTTGTCAAAATCTGACACATAGCTGCAAGATAGTCTGGTTCGCCGTAGTATCTTGAACTTGGAGAATAAAATTTAAGATAGTACCCATCAAGTTTTATCTTTTTGCCAAATTTGTCTACCTGAAACATTTGCTTGTCTTTATTGGTTCGCCACTCATGAGCTGGTATATTGTAGAGTTTATAGTTTGTCTTAGCTCCAGCTTTTTCAATAGGAGCATTGCCAAAAAGCTCTAGGTTATAGCAAAACTCAAATAAAAACTCTTTTTCGCTTACATTTTGAGGTAAAAACTTTGCCAGATCGCTCTCGTCTATTTCTATCTGAGAGAGCATATTGGCTTTTATTTTTATGGCACGGCGGTGATATACGTTTGCATAGTGAAGCTCTAAAAGATCACTAAAACTTATAAAAGGCTCTATATAATCACCGTTTTGCACATCAGACGAGAGCTGCAAGCTCGGAGCATCTGACTTAAAAATAAATTTGTTCTCCACACTCACTCCTTCTTGTTACCTAAATTTGAGCAAAGACTAAGACCATAAATCTTTAATCTACGCTAGGGGTAAATTTATCTGAAAAATTTTTTAAACCATTAGCAAATGACCATTATTTAGCATTTCTAAAAATAGCCTTTCTTATAAAATGCCCACTAGCAAAGAGCCTTTTGGCTTAAAAATGAAAGAGGTAAAAAGATGGCAAACAAACTAACTAACCTAAGTATCACGCACATATCTCTTGTAAAAGCTGGTGCAAACAAAAAGAGCATCATTTATAAAAGTGACGCGAGCGAGCCAAGCTTTGAAAAGGATGTGAGTATCGCCAAATTTGACGAAGAAAAAGGCGTTGTATATGGGATTGTGTATTCACCAGACGAAGTAGATACTCAGGGAGATTTTACGGACGCGGCCGAGATTGAAAAGGCTGCCTATGCTTTTATGAAGGATCTTAAAGGTCAAAACATAGACAAGGAGCATGACTTTAAGCCAGACGGCAAAGCATACGTGGCTGAGAGCTGGATAGTAAGAGAAAACGATGCTCTCTTTAAGAGCGAGAAGGTGGGAAGCTGGGCAGTTGGCATCAAGATAGAAAGCGACGAGCTAAAAGAACTTATAAAAAGTGGCGAGATCGCAGGACTTTCAATGGCAGGATTTGCGAAGCGTGAAGAGGTACAAAAAAACGATACTTCAATAGCTGCTGCCATAGCAAATGGTTTTAACGAGCTACTAAAGAAATTTGAAAAAACTAAAAAAGGAGAGGACAAAGTGGAAAAAGAAACAAAAGAAATTTCACAAGCAGAAGAGATAAAAAAGACGCTTGTTGAAGGTATGGATGAGCTTAACAAGAAGCTCCTTGGCTTTGAGAAGCGTATAAGCGAGCTTGAGGATGTCGCAAAAAATAGCAAGCAAAGCAAAAATATAGAGAAAACAGATGACAAAATAGTAGGAGGAATACTTTAATGTTAGAGGGACTTGGTTTAAAAGATATTGCAAAAGGCAGCATAAATGCTACTAATGCGACATTAAGTGGCAGCTTAACCCCAGAGCAAGCAAGCGGCCTTATAAAAATAATTAAAGACAATAGTGCATTTTTGCAAAAAATTCATGTTGAAAAGATGAGCCGCTTAACTAAAGAGCTTGATGGCTGGGATGCTATGAGGGGTGTTTTGGTACGTGTAGCAAGTGGTGAAAAACCAAGCGATACACAAAGAACGCAGCTTAAAAAGGCAGGTGTAAAGCTAGAAGCAAAAAGTGTGCAGCTTTTTTCAAGGATACTTCAAGATACACTAGCAGACAACCAAAATAATCCAAATTTTGAGAGTGAAACACTCAACTCTTTTGGAACAATTTTTGGTAATGATCTTACACTACTTGGCTTTAATGGCACAAGTGATACTTATGCGAATAGCTTTGAGACACTACATAAAGGCTGGATCCAAACAGCAAAAGATAGTAATGACGTCACAAAAGTTACTTATGTCGCAAATGATAGTGTAAGCAAACGCTTAACGGCACTTGCCCAATCAATTAATCCAGATGCTTTGGCTGATAGTGTGATCTTAATAAGCACAGCTGATATGCAGGAGTACAACAAAGAAATTTCAGCATTAAATGCACCAAACTACCTAATAAACGGCAATGCTGATCGTGTGCTTGGTGTAAAGCTTGAAGTAACACCATTGATGCCAAAGGGTGTTTATATGGCTACTCCACTTGAAAATTTAGTTCTTGGCGTATGCCTTGATATAAATCGTAACCGCTGGTATGACCCGGAAGAGAGAGCATTAAAATACATCCTTGATGCAAGTGTGGACTATGAGATCATAATCAAAAAATGGGTCAGCATAGCAACTCTTTAAAAGGAGAATTAATGGAATTTATAGTTTTAAAAGATAGTGCGATAGATGGCAGCTTTGTAAGGACTGGCGAGGTCGTAACTTTAGAGCAAGAAAAAGCAGAGGCTTATGAAAAAGCTCTAATGATAGAGCCACTAAATAAACCTGAGCCATCTGCAGAACCTGAGCTATCGTCTACGAAGTCAGACACATCTTTAGTACAGGATCCAACTGATGGAGATGGTCTCAAAGATGAGCTTGGTTCATCTGCGGAACCTGAGCTATCGTCTACAAAGTCAGACACGTCTTTAGTACAGGATCCAACTGATGGAGATGGTCTCAAAGATGAGCTTGGTTCATCTACAAAGTCAGACAAGAAAAACAAGCAGAAATGATAGCGCAAGCTGAATTTAAAGAGGCTTTTTCAAAAAGAGCTAAATCAGTACTTTTTAACCCAGAAGAGATCACAGATGAGGCTCTTGATGTGGCTACTCATGAAACCTACGAAGAGTGTAATGGACGAGTAGTAAAAAGCTGGGCAATGATGGACTTTGCTCTCATCCGCTTAAAACTATATCTAAAAATCGCTCTAAGCGAAGAGGATAGTTTGCTTTTGAGTAAAGCTATAAGCGAGATAAAAGCAAGCCCACTTGAAAGCAAGCCAACATTTAACAGTTTCATTAGGCTGGAGTGCGTATGAATGATCTAGTCCAAATTTACAAGTCTTTAAAACAGATAGCACCTGAAGCTATTTGCATATCAAAAGCAAGCCCTCAGGGCGGAGTTTATCTGCTTTTTGACGGCATAAAAAGTGTGGCTTGGAAAAAGGATCGTGCGAGTTTTAGGATCATTTTTGCATCGCATTCGCTAGTTGATGATAATTTTAGCGCTCTATCTAGGCTTGATGAGCTAAGGCAAAGATTTATCGCAAAGTCTGCGATCTTTGGTGAAGATGCCATAAGTGAGATGAAATTTGATGGCTTTGAAGATAGCCTTTTTAAGTATAGCTTTGTAGTAGAAGTTGATATATACAGGGATGAGGAGAACGAAGATTTATGAGCTTAAAAGAAAACATAAAAGAGAACGAAGGCTTTAAAAGCTACATATATCAGGATACTCGTGGGTATCCTACTGTCGGATATGGCTTTGAGGTTTCATCTCTTAGTAAAGACGAACTATTTTTAAATGGTGGCAAGGTTGAGCCTATGAGTAAAGCGGTAGCAGATCAGATTTTAGAGATGAAGCTTATTAAGCTCATACCTAGCGTTTGTGAAGCTTTTCCTTGGCTGGAAGATAAGCCAAAAAATGTCCAAGACGTGGTAATAGAGATGTGTTATCAAATGGGAGTGCCAAAAGTTAAAAAATTTGTTACCACTCTTAATTTTATAAAGTCTGGCGAATATGAGGCAGCCTATAAGAATGGACTAGATAGCCTTTGGGCAAAACAAACGCCGAACCGGGCAAAGAAGGTGCTAAGTGGGTTACTTGCTTAATACCAAAATTTGCATCATTTTTGGTGCCGTTTTTTTGCTATGTATTGGTAGTTTGGCGCTAAAAATACATTTTTTAAATGCAAGCATCGATAAAAAGAACCTTGAGATAAAAAGCATTGCTCTTGATCTTAACACGTCAAAGCAAAATTTAAAGGCAGCAAATAGCGTCATTGAAAGTCAAAATGAAGCTATTTTAAAGATGAGCGTAAAGGTAGAGAAAAAGCCTATCAAAGAGGTTAAGAGAGTAGAGAAAATTTACTTAAAAGACGAAAGTTGTGAGGCCAAGCTAAAGGCTTACCAAGAGTTATTTTTTGAGGGCGAGAGATGAAAATGATGCAATTAGGCTTATTGCCATTAGGTGTGCTTCTTTGTGGCTGTGCTTTTAAAGAGCCAACCATCATCTACAAAGAAAAACTAACACCAGTGCGCTGCAACGCCGTAATGCCAGATAAGCCAAACAATGATGGTAGCTTTGAAGCACACAAGGCAAAGATGATTTATTTTTTAAAGTGCGAGGATCTATTAAAACAATGCATAGGGATAGCGGATGGAAAATAGCGGCTTAAATTTTAGTGACGAGATAAGAGAGACAGCTGGATTAATAAATTTAGCTGGATCATGGGGGTTAAATGAATTTATTGTCTTTATGGCGATTTTTGGCTTTATCGGTTTTGTGGTGATCTTTTGGCTACTTAGCAGATATACGAGCAAAAACACTGATTTGATGATCGATGTGGTCAATAAAAATAGTGAAGCGATAAATAAACAAAGCAGCGCCACTGAAAAGCTAAGCGATATTTTGGCAGCAAATTTTGCCATAAATAAAGAGAAGCTCAATGAAATACATGATGATGTAAGAGAGATCAAGCATAGCGTAAAGTACACAAGAACGCCAAGAAATAAAAAATTTAGCGAGCATATAAATGGTTGAAGTTGGAATTATAAGTGAAGTAAGAGATGACCGTGCAAAAGTTGCCATTGGTTCGATGGTAACTGATTTTTTGCCGGTATTTCAAGCACATGCCAACTCTTATGCAGTGAGCTTTTCACCAATACGTGTAGGAGAGCAAGTGCTAGTGCTACCTGTGCATGATGAGTTAAACTCAGGTGTGGTTCTTCGTGGGCTTTATCAAAGTTCTCACAAGGCAGACGCTACTGATAAAAAGGTGCATGTAAGTTTTGAAGATGGCATAAAGATGAGCTATGACAGCTCTAGCTCTTGTCTTGAAATTTCATCTCCAAAGCTTATAAACATAACTTGCGATAACGCAAATGTAAAGGCTAAAAATGTGATGGTAGAAGCTAGCGATACCACTATAAAAAGCGGGGATATCAAGCTACTTGGCAACACGCTCATTGAAGGAGCTATAAATACAGCAGGAAGTGGTGGTGGTAGTGGTAGCTTTGAGATAAACGGAGATGTAAGGATCACTGGCTCAATCACAGCAGGTGGTAACGCAAGCTTTGGTGGTAGCGTACGTGATGGACGTGGCAACCTAAGCGATCATACAAATAACGGACTTGCGAGGGATTAGTGATGAAATATCTAATTGATATAGAAAACTCTATCAAAGACATACTCCTAACTCCGCTTGGCTCTCGTGTGATGCTGCCTGAGTATGGCAGCAGAATTTATGAGCTAATAGATCGCAAGGTAGATGATGAATTTCGTGCTGATCTGGCGTGCTTTGTGATAGAGGCGGTTGAGAAGTGGGAAAAGAGAGTAAAGATCGATGAAGTTCGTCTTATAGGTTTAAAAGAACATAAGCTTAGCTTTAAAGTAGTGCTTATGAGTGGTAATGAGATAGAGGTAAGAGCATGAATTTAAAACAACTTCCATATCCAAACGTTATTGAGGTGCTTAAATATGATGAAATTTTAAATAATGTTAAAAACATTTTTAAAGAGCATTTAACTGATGATGAAATTTCACTACTTGAAAGTGACAATTATTCGGCACTTCTTGAAACGCTAGCTTATAGAGAACTGCTCTTGCGAGCCAGGATAAATGATAGCGTTAAGGCTATGTTGCTGCCATTTTCTACTGGAAACGACCTTGATAACATAGTAGCGATTTATGGCATAGAGAGGTTAAAAGGAGAGAGGCCAACGGCGCAGTGTGAGTTTAGTCTTTCAATGCCAAGAAGCAGCGATACATATTTGCCAAAAGGGCTAATTTTACGCAGCGAAAATGGTGAAATAGCTAGCTTAAAAAGTGAAGTTGTAATAAGAGCAAATGAGCTAAAAGCTGTTGGAGTGATCATCTTGGATGAGTTTACAAAAACCAGCAAAGCAAAGTGCGAATATGTCCAAACACCGCTTCCTTTCGTATTAAAAGCAAAACAGCTAAGTGAGTTTGAAGGCGGAGCCGAGCGTGAAAGCGATGATAGGCTAAGAGAGCGTGCAGTTTTAAGCCTAGAGCGTTTCTCAACTGCAGGCAGTGCTAAAGCATATACTTATCAAACACTTAGCGCAAATGCAAAGGTACTGGAGTGCAGTGTGCTAAATGGCGGTGCAGGTGTAGTTCAAATTTATCTAAAAACTACCGACATGAGCGAAGAGACACGCAAAGATGTGGAGAGCTTTTTAAGTGCCGAAAAGGTGCGTCCGCTAACTGATAATCTAAGCGTGTTAAATGCTACAAAGATAGATGTAAAGGTAGTAGCTACCCTTGAGCTAACAGATATGCTCTTTCAAGATGAAATTGCTAAGAATATATCAGCTCTGCCAACTAGCCTTAGCCTTGGAGAGGATCTAAATTTAAGCTACATCTATAAAAATCTACATCAAAACGGCGTTTATAGAGTAAGTCTTAGAGAACCGCTTAATGATAAAAAGATAAGCGTAAAAGAATTTGTAAATTTAAGCTATGAGATAAGCTACAAAAAGGCTGAGTTATGAGCTTGCTGCCTAACCACAAAAGCAAATTTGATAAGAAATTTGACTTACTTTTTGGTGTAAGGTTTGAGGATTTAGACATTGGCGTCATAAATACTCTTGCAAGCAAAGCTCCAAAAAATTTACTGCCAGTACTTGCAACTAGCTTTGATGTAGATATTGATGGACTAAACGAGAATGAAGCCAGAGAGCTCATAAAAAATGCTTTTGAAATTCACTTTTACTCAGGCACTTTTTATAGCCTAAATAAAGCATTAAGCGCACTTTATGCATATGCCAAGGTTAAAGAGTGGTTTGATTATGCAGGACTACCTTATCACTTTAAACTAGAGCTTGATGCAAGTAAAAATGGAGTAAGCCCACAGACGCTAAAGAGATCTGATGAGATCATAAATACCTACAAAAACGTGCGTAGCGTATATGATGGAGCAAGCATAAAAGCGACTGCTAGCATAAATTTAAAAGCCTACTCTTACACATTTAGCGGTGAGAACATAAGTGTAGATCCTTACGTAGTATCAAATATAAGCCAAAGAGCAAACTTTAAAGTAGGAGCTACTACGCAGATAAACGAGATCATAAGCATACCAATCGATGCAATAAGAGTTTTAACAAGATAAAGGACAGATAAATGAAGCAATACACACTTTTAACAGCAAACGGCATAAATAAGCTACTAAAAACCGCTAGCGATGGATCAAAGATAGCTCTAAAAGAGATCGTAGCGAGTGATTACGAAGGAGAGCTAAGCGAGCAGACCACATCAATACCAAATGAGAAATATAGGGGTGCTATAAACGCCATAACGATAGACGAAAACGATAACAACATCCTTGACGTCGATGCCATAATACCGCCTGAAGTTGGCGGATTTTATATAAAAACGGCTGGCATCTACTGTGATGATGGCTCACTCTTTGCAGTGGCGAGGCTGGCAGATACTTACAAGCCACTTTTAAATGAGGGGTCAAGCAAAGACATCACATTGAATTTTAAACTTCAAATCGCAAACGCGAGCGAAAGCGTCATTTTAAAGGTTGATAACAATATAGTGCTAGCAACTAGAAAATGGTGCGAAAAGATGTTTCTTAAGATAAAAGACAAAATCGACGCATACACCAAGCAAGAAAGTGACGATAAATTTGTGGCAAAAACCGACAAAGCCACCGAAACAAAGGCAGGCATAACAAAGCTAAAAAACTCTATAACTACATCACAAGAAGATGTAGCTGTTACAGAGAAGGCTGTAACAGATTTTGTAGTCGCTAGTCAAAACGGTTTAGGTGTAGGTCAGACTTGGCAAGACGTTAAAAACAATAGAAAGCTTGACATAAATTATACAAACGACACAGCTAAACCAATATTCATAGTAGTAGGAAGAAGAGGAGATGGAAGCCCATACCCACTGAAGGTCTTTGTTTCTGGAGTATTAGTATATGAAGGACGGACTAACCACAATGCTATTGGTGTAAATAAAGTAGCATCGGTTATAGTCCCAGCAGGAGCAACATATAAGGTTGAAATGAGTGGAATAGATTCGCAAACAGACGAACAGTTTCAGTGGGTAGAACTACGATAAGGAGTAAAAAATGAAGTATTACAAAAATAAAAATAATGAAATTTACGCATACGAAGATGACGTAAGCGAAGAACTACTAAATCAAAGGATAAAAGAGTTAGGGCTAACGCCAATAAGTGATGATGAGGCAAAAAAGCTTTTAGAGCCAAAGGTAGATGAAAAAGCTAAGGCTTTAGCACAGCTTGAAGCGGATATAAAAGAATGCGAGGATGATATAAAACATGCTCTTATTATTGGCAACAGTGCAGTACTTGAAACACTGAGAGCAGAGTATAAAGAGTTAATTACTCAAAGAGAGGAATTAAAATGAGCTATTTCTTAATCTGCGTTTTATCGCTAATCTTGGGCGTGCTACTTTGCCCTATCATGATCTTTTTGCGTGCTAGAAAATGTGAGGGCTGGGACAGCTCAAATATGACAAACATTTTAAGAGTGTTTAGTCATTTGGCGACACACCCTGATGACTTTAGCAGGTTTCAGTACGAAGATGGCAAGAAGCCGTTTTGGTACTTAGACAAAGACGAATTCACAGATGTGGTTCAAACTAGACCAACACAAAAGGATAAAAAATGAGAATAAGAATAAAAAGGTGCAAAATTTGCGCATCAAAGATTGATAAGGACGGCAACTGCACTTGGAGCGAGTGTCCTAAGTGCCCAGAATACAAACAGAGCGAAACAAAAGAGAATGAGAAGCCAAGTAAGAAGTCAAAAAAGGAAAATGATGCTAAAGAGTAAAGAGATATTACAGCTTATATCGATCATTTTAGTAGAGCTTTTGCTTGAGATCCTCTCATTTGTAGTCGTGCCAGTTGCATTACTCTTTTGTAAAAAAGATGATGAGCATTTGCCAAAGATATTTAGGTGGCTTGAAGATGCAAACGACTATTACGATGGTAAGTGTGCTGCTATCAATGGCGATAGTGGCTGGAGAAAAAGCCATTATCCAGAGCCAAAGAATAGAACATATAAAGCAAGGCTTCTTTGGCTTTTACGCAATAGGATAGGACACTTTTCAAGTGAGATTTTAGGCGTCAAAGTAGATGAAGTAAATCCATATAGCATAGAAACCATAGGTGATCCCAATATCACCAGTAATGGCGGCAAAGAGAGTGGCTTTTGTAAAGTTACTTGCACTTTAAAAGATGGACGCTCACGTTTTGGACTTTACAAAACGATCCGATACAAAGGCTTTTTAAGTGGCTTTTATTGTCGTATCTATGTCGGATGGAAGCTTATGGATATAGCAGGGGCAAATGCCTTAAATTTTAAAGAGTTCATCCAAAAAGATGACAAGAAATATCTAAAAACGGTGTGGTGCATAAATCCATTAAAAAAAGTAAATCAAAAAGGAGAATAAAAATGGCAGCAAAATTTGGTGTAAACGTAACCGTATCAGCTGAGGCAGCAAGACCAATAGCGGTAGAAAGTACTACACCTATTGGTATAGCAGGGTATGAAGAGGTGCTAGAAAATGGCCTACATTTTTATATGACAACAGCAAAGGCGCTTGAAGCGTTAGAGGCAAAATACAAAGCTAAAAAGGATGCGAGCCAAGCTTTTAAAAAAGGCTCTATTTATAGGGCTTTAAAAGGTATTGAAGATCAGGCCGTAAATACTCAAATAATTTTAAGTGTATTTACAAAAGATGACGATGAGGACACAAACGATGAGATCACGGAGTGTAAAAGTGCCGTTACAGCGTTTGCTAAAGCAAAATCACGCTTTGGTTATAGCCCAAATTTAATAATCGCGCCTGGCTTTAGCCATGAAGATGCGATAAAAGGCGAGATAGAAAAGATGGCAACTAGGCTAAAAGCAACTGGTATTGTAGATCTAAAAGCAGATGATGCAGCAGCAGCCATTGTTAAAATGGGCGATTTTGGTACAAATAGGCTAGTTGCTGCTTATCCAAATGTCAAGGTTTGGGATGATGAAACAAACGCTTATGTCTATGAGGGGCAAAGTGCGAGAATAGCCGGCATGATAGCCCACACAGATGGCGCAAGCGAGTTTGGATATTCAGATAGCTATTCAAACAGGGTTATGGTAGGAGTTTCGGGCACGCAAATAGACGTGGATTTTGAGTTGGGTGAGACTTGTACAGCTGATGAGCTAAGGGCAGCAAAAATTTCTACCATCATTAGAGAGAGTGGCTTTAGGGCTTGGGGTGGTGAAACGAGTGACCAAGATACTATTTGGCAAGATCTTGCACGTGTTAGGATATTTGATCGTATTTCGCAAGCTTGCCAAAAGGGAGTGCTGTTTGCGATCGATAGAAAAGCTAGTGAGCTTTATCATGCAAAAAGATCAGTTAGTGAGCTCCTTCGTCAGCTAGTTGGAGCAAAGGTACTTCTTGGATATGAGCTTAGCTGGAGTGCAAAAAACACCGACGCAACTATCACGGCTGGTAAATTTTACCTTGACGTCAGAATGCAAAACAATCCAATCGTTAAGCAGCTTACACTTGATTTTATCTACGTGGATAAATACGGTAGCGTTTTGATGGATGAGTTAAACAAATAAAGGAGATAAACAATGAAAAGACAAATTCCTCAAGTAATCCAAGAAGGTAACGTTTATATAGATGGTATCGGCTATCTTGGTGTAACAAAAAAACTAAAGCTTCCCACAATAGAGTTTGAAATGATAGAGAGCAAAGGGGCTCTTAGCACAAATTACACAACTGGCATGCTAAAGGCAACAGAGGTTGAATTTACAGTTAGTGTGCTAGATAAAAACATGTGGGTAAATTTAGGACTAAACAGCTTTACTAACCGCATTCCGTGGCTTTTTAAAGCTAGCATTTTCCAAAGTGGCAAAAATAAAACTGTGCCTTTTAGTGCAGCCTTTACTGGAGATATTATCAGTTATGAAGTATCTGAGTTTGAAAGCGGAAAAGAGCTAGAAGTTACTATTAAGCTATCAGCTCATTTTGTGGACATCAACGTGGATGGTGTGCCGATGGTGCTAAAAGATAGTGAAAATATGATATGCGTTATAGGCGGAGTTGATTATATGGCAGGGGTTCGCTCAAATTTAGGAGAGTGATTTTTTATACTAAGCCTGCTTGTTTTACTTTGATATGTAGCCAAGCAGGCAAAAACAACAAAAGGATACAAAAATGAAAGAGATAAAGATAAAAGATGAAATTTGGCAAATGCACGCACCAAAAGTAAGAACCATTAAGATGGCGGATGAAAATGGTGGTAGCGATATGGCAAAGACTATCTATATGATAGCTGCACTTTGCAATAAGACACAAGATGAAGTTGAAAATTTGGAGTTTAAAGAATTTATGTCTTTACAAAAGGTGTTAAATGATTTTTTAGATGTAAGGGCGGAGTAAATAACGAAAATATCGCCCTCATAGCTCATGTTTTAGGCTATGGGTATAACGAGATAATAAATCTTAGTTTGAGTGATTTTAGTGAGTTTTTAGAAATTTCAGTAAAGATCTTAAAGGCTAAGAGTGAGTTATAGCTTCTTTGGTTTTACCTAATGCTAAGCCAGCGGCGCCAATAAGGCTGCCAAGTATCCCTAAGCCAAAAACTAAGGCAATAAATGTTTCAAAAAAGCCACTTGGTGAAACGAAAAAGAATAAAACGATAAAAATAGGAATGATTAAAGCCATTTTAAATCCTTTTTTAAAAGGGATTATATCGTATTTTAAAGGAAAGATATGGACAACGCACAAGTTGGTATTAGTATTGGTCTAGCAGTAAAAGGGCTAAGTAAAATATCAGAGCTAAAAAAAGGGTTTGATGGTTTAAAAGGTAAGATAGCAGAAGCAAAAAAAGCCATAACATCTTTAGACAACACTAGATTGTCAAATCTATCTAGCCAAATAAGAGAGAGTCAAAAAGCACTTTTAGGCGAGCTTACGACAAATTTTAGCAATCTTACAAACTCGGTAGCCATAGGGGTGCCAATAAAACTTGCCATTGATGATGAGGCTGCTTTTGCGAATGTAAAAAAGTATGTTGATGATAGCGATGAGAACCTAGCTAAGCTAAAAAATGCGATGAGAGGGTTAAGCTCACAGCTTGGAGAGAGCTTTAGTAATATAGCTGACATTGCAGCTGGCGGCGGTAAGATAAATTTAGCCGGTGAGGAGCTAGTAACCTATACAAAGATGCTTGCAACCGGTTCAGTTGCATTTGAAATGAGCTCTGAAGCCTTATCAAAGGCGGCCAACAATATGAAAGTTGGCTTTAAGATGAACGATATAAAAGAGCTTAATAGCTTTTTTGATAGCGTAAACTTGCTCGACAATAAGGTTACCAATGCAAATGCTTCTGATATATTTGAGGCTACTTCGCTAACAGCTGCAAATGCTAGCTTAATAGGCTTAGATAGTAAAAGCGCTAGTGCCATAAGTGCTACAATGCTAAGTACTGGCAAAGCCAGCTCTGTTGTAGGCACTAGCTTAAATGCTCTTTACTCCACACTCTCAATGGCTGATAAAAAAGGCAAAAAATTTCAAGAAGCGCTAGCAAGTATTGGTATGGATGCAACATATCTAAAAATAGCCCTACAAAAAGATGCAGCTGGAGCTATAACTACGTTTTTAGAAGCGATCTCAAGAGCTGATAAAGATAAGCAAGCAGGGCTACTTTATGATCTAGTTGGTGGAAATTTTAACGATGAGATAGCAGGGCTTGTAACAAATATCGATGCCCTTAAAGCAAATATCAAAATGGCACACTCAGATGAAGCCACAGGATCTATGCAGCGTGAGCTACAAACGAAGCTAAACACTACAAAAAGTGGTATCGAAAGGGTTACGCAAGCATGGAGAAATCTAGGGTCAAGCCTTGGAGAAACCTTTTTGCCACTTACAAATTTATTAGCTTCAATCTTAAGTAAGGTAGCTGGAGTGTTAAGCTCGCTAAATGAAAAATTTCCAAGACTAAGTGCCATAGTTGTTAGCGCTGCAGCTGGCTTTATGATCTTTAAACCAGTGTTGCTTCTTAGCAAGATAGCACTTTTAGGCGTAGCAGATGGATTTTTGGGCGTTATAAGGGTAGTGAAATTTTTAAATCCTATGCTCTTAATAGCAAAACTCAGATGGTTGGCTCATGCTGCAAGTATTGCAAGTGCCACACTAGCTGCCAAAGCTCATGCATTTAGCATTTGGCTAGTTGGTGCAAGACTAAGAGCAACTCTAGCTATCGCTACTGCTTATAGCGCTGCCTCAAAAGCCTTTGCAGCATCATGTGCCTTAATGCGTAGTGGCTTAATGGCAGCAACTCTAACTATAAGGACTATGAAATTTGCTCTTATTAGCACAGGCATTGGTGCCATAGTAGTAGCCCTTGGCACAGCAGCGGCCTATCTTATAGAAAATTGGGACGAGGTAAAGGCATTTTTTCTTGAGATATGGGAGAGTGTAAAGCCATATTGGGAGAGCACGACAAAGTTTTTTAGTGATCTTTGGCAAGGAGTGAGCGACTTTTTAAGCGCTATTTTTGAGCCGGTTATCAAGATATGGGATGAGCTCTTTGGTGGCTTTTTTGACTGGATAGCTGAGAAATTTGGCTGGATAAATGACATGGTCGGCGAAGCCATTAAGGGGCTAAGTAGTGCTTGGAGCAAGACAAAAGAATTCTTTGGCTTTGGAGACGATGAGCAAGCAAGTAGTGAGCTAAAGCCAAAAGATGATAGCGGTGGCTTTTTTAGCTCTATTTCTGGTTCAGATAGTGATACTCACGCAAAAGAGGCTCCAGCTTTAGTGGCAGATAGCCCAGGTGGCGGCGCCATCAACATTAGCTTTAATGGTGATTTTTTACTTAACTCAGATAATGGCAAATTTGACCTAGAGAGTTTTAAGGCTCAAATAGTAAAAGGCGTTAAAGACGCACTAAGACGTGATGAGTTTAACCGTAAAAATACGGATGTAAGGGGATAATATGGTACTAAATCTTGGTGGGTTTAAATTTAGATGGGAGCAAACTAATAGTATTGACACTCAAACAGACTTTGGCATAAGCGAGCAAGAGCGTATACAAAACTATCCAGCCTTATTTAGTGCAAATTTAGGGAGCAGCGCACTTAATATAGATGGTCAAACACTGCCATATCACGGCGACAAACAAGGCGCATTAAAACCACTTTATGCCTTAGCCACTTTACGTCAAAGCTTGCCACTTACAAATGGAAATGGTAAATATTTTGGTCGCTTCGTTATAGTAAAAATCAGTGAAAAACAAGCGATTTTCACTCCAAATGGAGCATTTTTTACGCAAAGTTTTAGTTTAGAGCTAAAAAGGGATTATGATGGATAAAATTTACATAGCTAAAGACGGTGATAGGCTTGATACTATCACCTACAACCACTACGGACATCTAAGGTTTTTTGAGCAAATTCTAACTATAAACCCAAAGCTTAACACAACACTTCATGCAGGTGATAAGGTGTTTTTGCCTGATATAAAAGAAGTAGCGAAAGAGCAGGCAAAACTATGGTGAGAAAACCAGCTTTCAAGTTAGAAGCCAGCGGTAAAGACATAACAAACATCATCAGACAAAACCTAATAAGTCTAAGCTTTACCGATAAAGAGGGCAATGAAAGTGATGAAATCAGCTTTACCCTATTTGGCATATATGCAAAGCCAGTATTTGGAGATAAGCTTAAGCTTTGGCTAGGGTATGAAAATGAGCTCTATCTTTGTGGTACTTTTAGCGTGCAAACAACTAGCGCAGACTACAAAGCAAATACAACAGAGGTTAGAGCAACTGCTGTAAATTTTGCAAGCCCTGCAAAAGAGAAAAGACGTGTGAGCTGGGAAAATACAACGCTTTTTGGGATAGCTAAAAAGATAGCTAGTGCCAATGCACTATCTTTAAAAACAAGCGGTAGCGACCAAAACATAGCTTCTGTTATCCAGGATAATGTAAGCGACATAGAGTTTTTATATGATCTATGCGTCAAATTTGGCTTTTTAATGGCTGTTAAAAATGATAACATCATCATAACAGCCAAAGATGCTAAGGGTGATGCTAGCCAAACCTCAAATACTTCAAAAAACGAGAATTTGCCCACTTTTACACTAAATTTAACTGATCTTTACTCGCTAGAGATCACTGAAGCTAATAGAAACTCTTATACAGCCGTAATAGTAGAGTGGCAAGATATTGAAGCTGGTAAGGTAAAAAGCATTAAGGTGGGAAGTGGTGAACAGGTATATAAGATGCAGATAGCTCAGCCAAAGAGTGATAATGAGGCCTTTAAACAAGCAGAAGCTAAACTTAACGAGTTACAACGCGGCGGAATAAATGGTAGATGTAGCTGCGAAGGGGGAAACATCATAGCAGGCGGCAAGCTTAAATTTGGTGGAGTTGCTGGGCTAGAAGCAAATGAGTTTAGCATAAAAGAAGTAAGCCATAAGCTTAGCACGAGTGGGTATGAAATAGACATAGAGTTTGAGGGATAAAATTTTAGTTATTTAATATGTTTTAAAAGGTTGTAAAAGCTATTTAAAAATATAAAAATTTACGTTAGAAATCAAAGTAAAAAACTGCGGTTTTTAGCTCACTTTGATTTTAAGCGTAAAATCACTTTGATTTGAAAAGTCGTTTTACAAAAGAAGTGGGAAAAAGATAGAAAATAAACTTCTATCTTCTTAAATTTATGCTTTGTAGTTTAGCATATAAAGGCGAATGACTTGCTCTGCTGTCATCTTTAAATTTCTAATCGCGACATCTTTTCTCATCGCTTCTTCAAGACTCACTGGCTCATTTAATATACAAAAATAGGCATCAATCCCATTTTTGTGGCAATCTTTGGCACATTTTTGTACGCTTCCAGCAAATGCGATCACTGGCTTATGATACTTTTTGGCTAGTTTTGCAACCCCAGTCGGAGTCTTTCCCATTGAGCTTTGAAAGTCCATACGGCCTTCGCCAGTGATGATTAGATCAGCCTTTTTGATCTCATCCTCAAGCGCGATAGTCTGCGTAATGATCTCAATACCTGGGCGAAGTTTCGCTCCTAAAAATGCCACGAAAGCAAAGCCAAGTCCGCCAGCTGCGCCAGCACCTTTTTGTGTGTGAAATTTACTATTAGTCTTTTCCTTTACAAGAGCTGCAAAGTGTTTTAGCCCATCATCAAGCTCTTTTACCATGCGGCCATTTGCACCCTTTTGAGGAGCATAAACATGGGCTGCTCCATTCATGCCATAAAGAGGATTGTCTACATCGCAGGCGATTAAAAACTCGCACTCCTTTAGCTCTTTTAAAGCATCTTCATCTGTAAACTCATAAATTTTGGCTAAATTCTCGCCTTTTCCTTCAAGTAAAGCACCATCTTTATCATAAAATTTAAAGCCAAGTGCGCTAAGCATGCCTGTACCAGCGTCATTTGTCGCACTTCCGCCGATGCCTATGATAAATTTTCTGGCACCTTTAGCAATGGCATCTTTTATCATCTGACCAAAACCAAATGTGCTAGTCTTTAGTGGATTTCTCTCGTCTGGGTTTATGAGCGTAAGGCCAGAAGCACTTGACATTTCAAGTATTGCAAGGTCATCTTTTAGAGCGTATCTGGCTAGTATTTCAGTACCAAGTGGATTTTTAACTATTGTATCTATAAATTTCGCACCAAGTGCATCAGCCATCGCCTCTACACTACCCTCGCCACCATCTGCGATAGGCTTGACAACGACCTCGCAGCCAATCTCTTCTAGTCCTTCTTTCACAGCAAGGCCCGCCTCAAGCGAGCTAAGCGAGCCTTTTAATGAATCAATCGCAACTAAAATTCTCATAAAAGCACCAAAGATAATATGTAAACGCTAACTATACCAACGATACCCATTATAAACGTCATAGCTGTTTGTGTGCGATATCCTTGTTCTGCACTCATCTTGCTAAAATTTGTCACAACCCAGAAGTAGCTGTCATTTGCGTGAGATACGCACATGGCACCAGATGCTATCGCCATGACGCAAAGCGCGGCTGAAAGATCGGTCGTAAAGCCAAGTGTATGCATGAGTGAGTTATCAGCGCTAAACGCACCCATGATAGATGCTGTCGTGATGATAGCCACGGTCGAGCTTCCTTGAGCGGTTTTTAGTACGGCTGAGATGATGAATGGGAAGAAAATTCCTATCGCTTTTATGGCGGTTGCGTTTTCTTTTATGAAATTTACAAAGCCAGCCTCAGTGATGACATTACCCAAAACACCGCCAGCTGCTGTGATAAAGAGTATCGGACCAGCGATCTTTAAAGACTCGTTCGTGATGTGGTCAAATTCTCTTATCTTTCTGGCTTCTACTAATAAAAACACGCAAAAGATCACGCCGATTGCAAGAGCAATGATAGGATTTCCTAAAAATAAAAGTATCTTTGGTAAGAGAGCCGTTTTATCAAGCATGCCTTGTTTTGCCAAAACATCGACAATAGAACCAATCGCCATAAAAATGATAGGCATGATGATAGGAGCAAGGCTTAAAAATCCGCAAGGCAATTTGCCAAATTTCTTTAAAAGCTCATCGTAGCTAGCTGTGATAGTAGCGTCAGCATCTTTGTCGCTGATAGCCACACTTTTGCCAACACTCTTTGAAAAGAAATAAACAGCTATCAAAACAGGTACTGAAACGACTGTTCCCATGATGATGACAAGGAGTAAATTTCCGCCAAGACCAAGTGTTCCTGCGGCTGCTATTGGGCCAGGAGTTGGCGGGATAAAGACGTGAGATGCGTATAGGCCGCCACTTAGAGCGACTGACATCGCGACTGGACTTGCTGAAATTTTCTTATAAAGTGCCTCGCGAATAGAGTTTAAAACGACAAATCCGCTATCACAAAATACCGGAATGCCAACAACCCAGCCCATAATGAGCATAGCAAGCTCTGGACGCTTTTGTCCGACTAGCTTTACGACCATATCAGCTAGCTTTAGTGCAGCTCCCGTTTTTTCAAGCACAGTGCCGATTATCGTTCCAAAGATAATAACGATACCGATACTCTTAAATGTGCCACTAAAGCCGACACCTATCATCGCTGGGATCTTGGACAGATCGATGCCTGCGACGATCGCAAGAACCAAAGATATGCTCATAAGTGCCAAAAATGGATGCACTTTTAGCTTAGAGATCATAACGATCATAAGCATGATAGCTACAACAAAACAGACAATTAGTGAGATTCCGCTCATAAAAACTCCTTTGCTCTGAGATTTTGCTTAAGATTTTAGCAAAATTTGCTTGTATTTTTTCTAATATTTTTAAGTTTTTTGATTAATTAAATTTTTTTGACATATTTGAGTAAATTTATGACTATTTGCCTAAATTTAGCCATTTTATAAGTTTAAAATTTTTAGCTTATTTTAAAATAACAAAACCAAGACCAAATTTATCAGTATGCCTATTATAATCAATCAAACTCTCGCCATATCCAGTAAAATACTGCAAATAGCCATAAACTCCGGTTGAGAAGATAGGAAACATATATGAAATTTCAGCAGCACCTTTATTTGTTTTATCAAAATGTAAGTTATTTCTTAGCATTAGGCTAAAAATGTGATCATTAAGGTTGTAGCTAAGCCTTACATCGCCATGCCCGATGTATTTTAATATATCTTTATTATCGCCCTTATTGCCTACTATCATCCAAGCTCTTGGCGAAATGCTAAGCTTGCCAAAAACAAAATCACTTTGCAAATAAGCTCTATTCCAGCTTCTTGATTTTTTGCCATCTCGTCCATTTGACTCATGCAAAAGTCCAAATTTTAGGTTTTTTACACCTATTTGCTCCAAATATTTTGGAGAAGCAAAATTTAGAAAAATTTCTGGCTGATAGTTCGTCTCACGAAATGGAGCTGAAGTTCTTGTTATCTGCCACCAAGATGTCTGCGTGTAGGCTGCTACAAGGCTCTCTCTAAGCCCAAACAGGTCATAAAATAACGGCTTTGCAAGGCTTATTTGAAACTTAGTTTCAATGCTCTTTCGCTCATCATCTGGCACATTTTTAGCATAAGTTACTGGCAAAAGGTAGTTAAATTTATAAAGCTCGATACCAAGTGCATTTTGTAAATTTTTACTACTTTTATATTCTCTTAAAAGATCGGCTTGCTTTAGCTTCGCCTCTCTTGGCGCTGGCTCGATTGCTTGCAAATTTTGTATCGCGTTTTGCTCGTTTAAAGAGCTTTTGGCTAGCTCTTTATAAATTTGCATCGCAGCCTTTATGTCGCCACTTTGCTCCAGCTCTTGTGCTCTTTTAAAATCATCCAGCCCACTTGCCATCAAAAAACTAAGGCCAAGGCTTAAAAATAATAAAATTTTACTCATCATCTATCTTCTTTTCTTGGATTTTCTTTGCCATTTCGTATTCGTCAGGGAAATTTACATTAAAAAACTGCTCACTATCTTTAAAATTTACGACTTTGCATTTACAGCTTTTTCTCAAAAGTCCGATTTTATGCTCATTTTTTAAATAAAACTCATGGGCCAAAGTGGCAAGCCTTGGGCTAAAAAAACCACAAAGCGAGTGAATGTGCTCATTATCACTAGCCACAACCATATCAAATTCATCTTTAAATTTAACAAGCTCCTCTAAGCTTTTAAGATCAAAAAATGGCATATCAGCCGGTATCACAAAAATACTATGATCAAAATTTTTAAGAATGGAGTAAAGTGCGAGCATTGGCGAATAGTTATTGCTATTTTCATCTTTTATAAGCTTTAGTGGCGGGCTAAATTTCTCAAATTTTGAGCTTACATAAACTTCGCCAAAAACTTTGCTAAATTTCGCGACCTCATAATGAGTAAGCGTCTTAAAACCACCAAATGGCAAAAGTGTCTTATCTTGCCCCATACGTGAGCTTTTGCCACCTGCTAAAATCACGCAAGTTTGCATCTTTTTCCTTAAGAAAGTTATGAGGCTAAATTTAGCTAAAAGCGGCTTTGATCTACCAAAAATATGTGATAAAAACTTATTTTTGTTTATCCTACTTGTGAAATTTTAAGCCTGCTTTGCCGTTTTCATTGTTAAAAATTCCTCGTAGCGACGATCAATGATAGCTTTGATCAAGGCATAGTTTTCTTGTGAGTTTTCTATATAAAAATAGGCGTTATCAAAGTATTTTTCACCAAATTTTTTCGAAACAAAATCAGTATAATCCTGCAAATACCAACCATACATTTTGGCAAATTTTGTCCGATCAGTCGTATAGTAAGCTTTTGCAAAGGCTTTACCAGCAGTATTTAGCTCCGCACTTCCAAGTACGCCGTCCATAGCGTCAAAAAGATACTGACGATAGTTAAAATTTTCATCCATCTGTGCTATATCGTCCGCAAAATCTGCCGCAAATTCCTTTGAATAAAATTTGTGTTCCATGCACCAGCGAAAGAAAAATGCAATGTGTGTCGCACCGTTTTCATGCGGTATATCAGTCGGCGCATCTTTCGCACCCCAGTGCCATTTTGCTTTGTCATATACTATATCTGGCATTTTTATCCTTTTAAAATGCTCAATTTTACTAAAACCATCTTAATCGCAGTAAAAATCATGGCCATTTTATCCATTTGCTTGCTACGATTAAAAAAGATATAATGGCGCTTTTATTTAAAGCAATGAGCGAAAAAAATCTACAAATTTTAGGCTGGATCGGCACATGCCTATCAGTTGTTATATACTTTTCATACATCCCACAAATAATGGGCAACCTTGATGGCAACAAGACGCCTTTTATACAGCCACTGGCAGCCGCACTAAACTGCACAATCTGGACAAGTTATGGACTATTAAAAGCTAAAAAAGACTATCCACTTTCTGCTGCAAACTTTCCGGGCATAATCTTTGGTCTTTTGGCAACTATAACAGCGTTTTAATGCGCTAAAAATAGCCGGTAAATTTTCAAAAATAGTCAAATTTAACGGCTAAATTAATCCATACAAATACTTTAAATTTTTTGATATTTCACAAAGAATTAACTCAATTTTGTCAATTAGAAAAATAAAAGCTTTTTTTAGAAGAGATACTTTTAAATTTTATTTGATTATGTAAAAACAAGCCTAGAGCGGCAAGATTTTAAGATAGATTTGGATGTTGTGACGAAATTTTCACACAAGATAAAACACGTAGTTTATCAAAGTGTGGAAATTTCTAACTCATTCAAAGATACTTAAAAGCTAACGCCTATAAGTCCCTTGGATCGGCGATTTTACCTGCTATGGCTGAGGCCGCTACAACTGCTGAGTTAGCCAGATAAATTTCACTCGTTCTATCGCCCATACGGCCTACGAAATTTCTATTTGTTGTTGAGATACAGCGCTCATTTGCACCCAAAATGCCCATATATCCGCCAAGGCAGGCACCACAAGTTGGATTGCTCACAACCGCTCCTGCTTCGATGAAAATATCGATTAAGCCTTCTTTTTCGGCAGCTCTTGCGATCTTTTGCGTCGCTGGAGTGATGATGAGCCTTGTTTTGCGGGCTACTTTTTTGCCTTTTAAAATTTGTGCTGCGATGCGAAGGTCGCTTAGGCGGCCATTTGTGCATGAACCGATAAATGCCTGATCAATGGCTAAATCGTCACGAACCGCTTGTCTTACGCTCTTGCCGTTGCTTGGCAAAAATGGATATGCGATGACTGGATCAAGGTTTGTGACATCGATCTCTAAAATTTTGTCGTATTTTGCACCCTCGTCTGAGTAGAAAAATTTTGGTTTATCGCGTAAATTTTTATCTTTTAAAAACTCTTTTGTGATCTCATCAACTGCGATGATACCGCTCTTTGCACCAGCTTCGATCGCCATATTACACATTGAAAATCTATCATCCATGCTAAGGCCCTCTATCACCTCGCCGCTAAACTCAAGCGCCTTGTAAAGTGCGCCATCAACGCCTATTTGGCGAATGATCTCAAGGATAAGGTCCTTGCCGTAGACGTGCTTATCAAGCTTGCCTTTAAATATGACTTTAATGCTCTCAGGCACTTTAAACCAGTTTTTACCAGTGATCATCGCATAAGCTAGGTCGGTACTGCCCATGCCGGTGCTAAACGCTCCAAGAGCGCCGTGTGTACAGGTGTGGCTGTCTGCTCCGATGATGACATCACCTGGGATGACTAGCCCTTTTTCAGGCAAGAGTGCATGCTCAATGCCCATATCTTTTTCATCAAAATAGTTTTTAAGGTCGTGTTTGTAGGCAAATTCGCGTGAAATTTTGGCTTGATTTGCGCTTAGGATATCTTTTGTCGGGATGTAGTGATCCATCACGATAGCAAAGCCGTCTGGATTGGCTAGCTTTTTAGCACCACTTCGCTCAAACTGCTTGATCGAAATAGGCGTCGTGATGTCGTTGCCTATGATCATGTCGATCTTGCTTTCGATGATCTCTCCTGCGCTTACCTCTTTGCCAACGTGATCTGAAAATATTTTCTCGGTAATAGTTTGTTTCATAAATTTCCTTTAAATTTTTGAGGCGATTTTAACGAAAATTGCTAAATTTATAATTTAACGCTAGCTGTTAGCATAAACTGCCTCGCATACCCCGGCTGTATCGGTATGATATTAGCCTGCGTGCCGGTCGATGAGGACGTATAATAAAGCTTGTCGGTCAAGTTTTTGACGTTAAACGAGAAATTCGTCTCGTAGCCCGCGATCTTGGTATCGTAGCTGATAAATGCGTCGTAAACGACCGCGTCGTCCATCTTAAAGCCAGTTCCCGCAGGTACGGCCGGTAAATTCGTCCTCATGTAGTAGGTGTACCATGAGCCAAAATACCTCGCTCCGCCGCCGATCCTTAGGCCTTTTGCGCCTAGGTGGCTAAAGTCGTAGTTGGCAAAGAGGCTAGCTTGGTGCTTAGGCGTGGCTTCTAGCGGTTTGCCCACTAGCACGGCAAACGCGCCGCTATCCTTTCGCACCTCGGTTTTAGTGTATGCATAGCTAGCGCCCACGCTTAGCCCTTGCGTCACGCGGCCATTAAAGTCAAACTCAAATCCTCTAGAGCGCGCCTCACCCACGGGCGTACTTACACTATTTACGGTGCGCATGATGTTTTTCTTATCGATGTTAAAGACCGCTGCACTTGCCGTTATGCTGTCATTTTGAAATTTAGTCCCAAGCTCGACGCTTTTACCCTCTTCAGGCTTTATGTCGCCAATGTCGTCGCCGCTGATCGCCATTTGCGGGTTGAAACTTTGTGCGTAGTTGGTATAGACCGACCACTGAGGCGTTAGTAGATATAAAAGCCCAGTTTGCCACGTAAATTTGCCATCTTGCTGATCTGTGCTATTTGGCCCACTAGTTGTGCCGCGAGCTACTTGGTCGTAGTATTCATACCTAGTTCCTAAAGAGTAGATCAAATTTTCAGTTAAATTTATGCTATCTTGTGCGTAAAATCCGATAGTTTTTAGCTTTTGGTACTGGATGCTTGACTCCCTGGCAATTGGTAGCCCTACTCTTCCATAGATAGGATGATATATGTTGATGCTTAAGTGGTTACCCGTATCTTTTAGGCCACCTGGTCTATAGCGGTAGTATTCCTTTGCGTCGATGCCAAAGAGTAAATTATGCTCTATCTCGCCAGTTTTAACGTAGCCGTTTAAATTTAGTGATCCAGCATGCGTGCGGTGGATAAATCCGTCGTAATATTCGTTTCGCCTAGTTGCTGTGCCATTATTTAATACATTCATTAGCCTGATGTGGCCATACTCATGTTTTGAGCGAGAAAATGCATAAGCACCCTTTAGTAGCCAGTTTTCGCCGAGATTTTTCTCAAAATTTACATCTAGCATGTCAAGCTTTGTTTTTAGCTTATTAAATGGCTCGTCAAGGCGTCTTTTCTTATCTATCGGCAGTAGCTTGCCAGTGCTTGGAATGAGATACATACCTCGGTCGATCGGATCGGTCGAGCGTGTGTGCACATAAGCCAAATTTATGCGGTAATCATCGCCTTTATACGAAAGTGAGGGTGCAAAGAGAACATTTTTATATTCGCCAAACTCTCTCCAGTAGTCCTTTTGCATAGTATCAAATATAAATCTATATGCAAACCCGCTCTCCGCAATAGGTCCTGTGGTGTCAAAGCCTGTATTCCAATAGTTGCGGTTGCCGATACCAGCCCAAATTTCGTTTGAGAAGTCGTATTTTGGCTTTTTAGTGACCATATTTATGATGCCGCCGGGCTCTTGCGCACCGTAGAGCAAACTAGCCGGACCTTTTAGCACTTCGACGCTTTCTACGGTTTTGTTAAAGCTATGCATGACGCTAGCGGGCACGCCGTTTCGCATGATCGAGCCGTCGCGTCCGCCGCCAAATCCTCTTTTTATGATCGAATCAAAGATGCCACCCGTGGTGTTGCCGTAGCTAACGCCGCTTACATTTTGAAGGCTCTCAGCTAGGGTCTCTGGCTTTTTATCCTTTAGCTGCTGCTGGGTTACAACGTTTACCGTCTGCGGGATCTCAAGAATTGGCGTATTTGTCTTGCCTACCTCACTCGTTGTGGCTCTGTAACCATCATCTGCGCTATCTTCAATGCTAATCCCATCCAAGCTTACATCAGTAGCATTTAAAGCAGAAATAGCAAAACAAAGCACCGCACTAATGCGAAATTTATTCATTTATAATCCCTTAAAAAATTTTTAATATTATAAAAATAGTTATCATTATATAAAAATATATTTTAAATTTTTATGAAAAAAATTTACGAAAAATTTATATTTTAATAACATTACAAATAAAACATTTCAAAAAATTAAACATAGATCAGAAAACAGATTTTTACTATTTTTTTCATAGATAGCGATAAAGCTTTTATTAAAACATTTTTGCAACATTTCTGATATAATCCCCACATGAAGTACGCACATTTAGTTCAAATAGCAAGTTATTTATCAAATTTTACAAAGATAAACCAAGCAAAACGCATTAATGATATGGCTATTTTAATCGAATTTAATGGCGAGAAGATCATCTTTGATCTAAACAAATCAAACTCCGCTATCTACAAAGATGGCGAGCTAAAAGAAGCAAAAATTTATCAAGCACCTTTTGATAATGTGCTAAAAAAGCGCTTTAATGCCTCGCATATAAAAAGCGTTGAGTGCTTGAAAGATAATAGGATTTTAAAATTTATCTGCACGCAAAGCGGCTCATATAAAAGTGAAAATTTTGTGCTTTATCTTGAATTTACTGGGCGCTTTACAAATGCTGTAATAACCGATGAAAATAACGTAATAATCGAGGCGTTAAGACATATTGATAATAGCTACCGCAAAATAGAAAGTGGCGAAGTTTTAAGAGAGCTTCCAGCTATCACTATCAAGGAAAAACCGTGCGAGCCCATAACTGACTTTGAGGCGTTTTTTAAGAGCGAAGCGGCTAGAGTAAATGAATCAAGGATAGCTAGCTTAAAAGAGGCAAAGCTTGCAAGTGTACAAAAAAAGATAGATAGCATGAGCGAAATTTTAAACTCACTTGAAGACAAAGATGAGCTGATGAGAAAGAGTGAAGAAGCTGCGAATTTAGGATCGCTTTTGCTTGCAAATTTAGGAAATTTTAAGGGCTATGAGAGAAAAATTTGCCTGAAAGATTTTGATGGCAACGAGATAAAACTAACTCTTAGCGATACTCCAAAAAACAGCGCAAATGAGTTTTACGCAAGATCAAAAAAGCTTCGCGCAAAAGCCATTGGAGTGGAGATAGAAAAGAGAAATTTAAAAGAAAAAATCGAGTTTTTTGAAGGATTAAAATCTCTTTTAAAAGAAGCGAACAGTCTTTATGAGCTTGAAATTTTAAGCCCAAAAAACAAGGCAAAACAAAGAGAACGCCACGTAAAAGACGTGAGTGAAAATACCGAAATTTTTTACGTTAGAGAGTTTAAAATTTTAGTTGGCAGAAACGAAAAAGGCAATATGAATTTACTTGATCTTGCTAAAAAAGATGACATCTGGCTTCATCTAAAAGACGCTCCAAGCGCTCACGTTATCATCAAGACAAACAAGAGCAAGGTACCCGAAGATATGCTAAAAATGGCAGCTAAATTCTGCGTAGAATTTAGCGTAAAGGGAGCTGGCAGATACGAGGTAGACTATACTAAGCGTGAAAATTTAAAACGTGAAAACGGTGCAAATGTCACTTATACTAACTATAAAACTATCATCATAAATAAAGGCTAAAAATGGCTGTAACACCTTTAGGAAATAGTAACTTTATAAATCAAAATGTCCCAGTAGTATCGCAAGTGCATGCAAATCAACAAGCTAGATTTGATATGCAGTCTTTAATGGCAGCTGAGCTTGCCTCGCAACAAAGTGAAGAGATCAAAGAGGTGCGTCCGATGGAAGAGTCTTATAAAATAGACCCTGAAAAGGAACATGAACGCCAAAAAAATGAAGAAGAGGCAAGTGAGTTTGAGAGTGAAAAACAAAATTCAAGAGATAGTGACGAGGAAAATTTGGACGATATAGCAGATAGTGAGGAAATAGTGCCTAGTGAACATCACATGCTTGACATAACTATTTGATGCCTAAACACCCCAGCCCCACAAACACTACATCTCAAGCCAGCAATACTCCCCCAACACCTAACCCTCCTTCAAATTTTTAACGCAGTAAATGATAAAGAAAAACTTTTCAAGATCCACTCTGACTCACCTAAAGCCTGCCCGCTTGGTGGCAAGATCGAGGGACTCTTAACCGGTCACTTTTTAAA